>JAXIPG010000170.1:0-4197 GCA_045403045.1 Terrimicrobiaceae bacterium | reverse complement strand
GACTCCGCTTTCGAGCTGCAAGATGCAGCCAGGGTTTGCTGTGGCAACGATTGAGGCGCCGGTTTCCGCGACGTGACGAAGCTTTCGCTCCTGCAGCTTTGCCGCCATTTCCGGCTGGGTGATGTTGTAGATGCCCGCGCTGCCGCAGCACCATGTCGATTCGGTCAACTCGGTCAGCTCGAGGCCGGGAATGGCATTGAGAACTTCCCTTGGCTGTCTTGTGATCTTCTGCCCGTGGCACAGATGACAAGCCTCGTGGTAAGTGACGGAACGTTTCTTGAATTCTGATTTTTCACTAGGAATTTTCGGCCTTCGGAAGCCGATTTGACAAAGCCACTCATGAATGTCCCGGACTTTCGCGGACCATGCGCGTGCCCGCGCCGAATACTGAGGATCCTCTGCCAGGAGGATGCCATAGCTCTTAAGATGCGAGCCGCAGCCAGCGGCATTGGTAATGATCGCATCGAGCTCATCCACATCAAACGCATCAATCTGCCTACGGGCGAGAGCCTTGGCCACCTCAACCTCCCCGTTGTGCGCGTGCAGGGAACCGCAACAATACTGAACCCGAGGCGTATGGACTTCGCAGCCGTTGGCGAGAAGAACATCGACAGTATCACGATTGATGTCGGAAAACACGATATCCTGGACACAGCCCGTGAGCATCCCGACGCGGTGCGCAATCCTGCCCGCCGGACGCTCCACGGCCTTTATGAGTTGACCGGAGAATTTGGACTTTGCCGCAGGCGTCATCCTCTCCAACTCCCGGTAACGATAGGGTAGCATCTTGTTCAACTGGAGAAGCCGAAGCAGATTCTGCGCGCCGCTTGCACGATAGAGCCATAGCAGGCGTCCGGTGAATCTGAGCAACCGCGGACGGGTGAAAAGTCCCTTCAGGATTAACGAACGGATCACGTTACGTCTCGGATTCCGCAACACCCCGGCTTCCTCAGCCTCCTCGCGCGCCGCTTCGAAAAGCTGCGAATACTTGACTCCGGCCGGACACGCGGTCTCGCAAGCCAGGCAGCCGAGGCAAAAATACATCTCCTCGCCAAAGATTCTGGTCGGTTCCAGCCGCCCGTCAGCGATAGCGCGCATGAGCGCTATACGACCGCGAGGGCTGTTCCGCTCAACTTTCGTGGCGTCGTAGGTCGGGCACGTCGGCAGGCACATTCCGCAGTGAATACACTGCTGCAAAAGCGCATAGTCCAATTCGCGAATTGGACTATGCGCTTTTGCAGAACGCTCAACGCTGAACTCTCAACGCTCAGGTTCGCCCCTCCTTTTGATGCTTTGTAGCGGTTTGGATACTTCGAGCAAAATCCTTACGAGTTCGTCGGATTCATTGATAAGACCCTCAAGCAGTTCCGGCTTATCAATCAATTCTGCGCGCTGAGTAAGCTTCAACCAGCGTCGTGATTCGCACAGTTCTTTGAAGCAGACACGGAGTTTGTGAATGCAATCATCTCGCGACTCGGCGCCTTCAGCCTCTCCATGATTGCCATAGGGCGAGGTCCCGGAGCGGAGCAACTGGTCGGCAATATGTACGCCGGCCGCGGAGCGTTTCATCGACTCTGCGACACGGATGATGCGAACCGCAAATTCCAGCAACCGATCCTCCAAATCGTAAACGCGGCTCGCACCTGAGCGTTGAGCGTTCAGCGTTGAGTGTTGAGCGTTCATCAAAAAATCTTCCCAGGATTCAATATACGATTGGGATCGAAAGATTTTTTGATGCGTTTCATGACCTCGAGGTTCAACTCGCCCAGAGCGTCTTTGAGGAACGACCTCTTTGCGAGTCCGACTTTCGTCCCCGATTCGGGGCAATTTGCTGGGCGGGAACGTTCCCGTATCGCAGCGCCGTGGTCCGCCTGGATCTCGAGGCGCTGGCCTGCGCATTGCCCTTATCCTGTTCGCAGCGCCGATCCAGGCCGCTGAAATATCCGGGCTAGAGCAGGGCTAGAGCCTATGTTATTGGCTTCATCTCGAAAGTTCTGTCTTAGCCGATAAATTTGAATTTGGCTTCATGGAGAGCGTAGATGCGTAAGCTGAAATCGCCGGCTGTCCGACGAGCAACGCTTGGTCAGCTCGTGGGCGAAGTTCCAAAGAGGGTAACAAAAGGTAACAATTTTTCTGCCAGAACAGCACCTGGCATTGGCGCAGACCCGCAAGGTCGACGTGATCCTCGTCACCGAACTGACCCGCTGGGGCCGCTCGGCCAGGTTCGCCGCGCGGTCCTTAACGTGCTTTAAAGTCCGTTTCGTGTCTTCTCCTCAGGAAGCAGGATGAGTCTGACGCCGAAGGAATATCTGCAGAACCTAAGACTCAAGCGGTCGCTCACGCCGAGGGAATAATCGCGATTCTGGAGGTCGCGACGCGCGCGACCGGGGTTGCAGATCTCATTCGTAGTTGACGACTTCGTTGGCTTGGGAGAACTGCGTCCTTGCCGGTGACCCCGTAGAAGGCCTTCCCCCTTTGGTGGGCCAGTAACCAGACCGGCCCGCAGCGAATTTATTTCTCGGCCGTTTACCGGCTGACGAAAACACGTTGGGCGAGAAGCGGTTCGACAAGCAGCAAGGCTTGTGAGGAATTCAGAAAAGCATTGGCCGATGTTTTCCGGCAACTGTAACGTGCGTCGCATGCGGTACCTGGACGGCCCATACGCAACGGACAAGATAGTAGCTGTTTCGAGAAAACCGCGCTGGTTGTCAAAACCGTCCCTGCGACCGGCGGCCCTCGCTTTGGCCATTAGCTTCATTTTCCTGACGGCCGTACTCGGCGCGGCGGAACAGCAAGCAACTTCGGGAGCACCTCAGACGAACCCTGCAGCGGAAGCGCCCCCGACGGGGATAGCGGTTACGGCGGTCGCGGCGCGCGCAACGGAGGTAGTAAATCTCATCCAAACCTTCAATGCGAAGTTAGCCGTCGATGCCGGAACCAGAGCTATCAGCGAGTCGCTTCCCGATACGGCCAAGCTCATTGACTTGGAAGCTTCGATGACGACGAAGCTGCTCCGAGAGCAGCCCGCCATTGACTCACTTGAGAGGCAGCAGTTGCTGTGGAGACAGCGGCAAATTGTAACCACGACTTGGCTGAACGTTCTCACCGAACGCGCCACCCTGCTTGAGGAAGTGTTGAAGCGTCTCGCCGAATTGGAAAGGACTTGGACCGCGACGCGCGCAGCGGTTCAAGCTACCAATCCGCCTGAGCGGATCCTCGAGCACATCGACGACACCTTGGCTGCTATTGCGGCCGAGGAAGCACCGATCGGCGCACAACGCTCGACCGTGCTTGACCTGCAGGCCCGCGTCGCTAGGGAGGTCGCCCGATGCGGAAAAGTGCTTGCGGAGATTGACCGCTTTCAGAAGCAGGCGGTTGCCGGGATTCTGGTGCGTGATGGAAGGCCGATTTGGAGCATCGAACTCTGGGCGAGTCTGCGGACGGGTTTGCTTGAGCGTATCGGCAAATTATCGACCGCATACTTGACAGATTTCGTCAGGTATATCCGTGATCCCTCCGGAGGAATGCTGTTGCATTTGGGACTCTTTTCAGTGTTCCTGGTGATATTCTGGGCGGCCCGATGGCAGATCGATCGATTGGTGGCGGCCGGCGAGCTTGTGTCGTCCTCCGCCATCAAGGTGTTCCATTCCCCTTTCGCCGCGGCTCTGCTGTTCACTTTAACTGTTCTTACAGGTCCCGTTTTTTCGGCAGAGATACCGATAGCGGTAAGAGAATTATTCCAGATTCTGGCATGCGTTCCGATGATCTTGCTAATGCGGCAGATAGCTGGCGCATGGATGGTTCGCGCACTTTGCTGGCTGAGCTTCCTCTTTGCCGTCGATACCGTGCGGAGCGCAGTTGCCGCGGGTGCTCCGATTGATCAGGTGATCCTTCTGTCAGAAACCCTCATAGGTATGGTTGTTGCCGGATGGTTGCTCGGTAACACCCGGCGGTCATGCAGAGAACTGGCGGGGCAAGCTGGTATCCCTCTCCTCCGGCTGGGAGCCTCTGTCTTCCTTTTGATATTCGCTGCCGGACTGGTGGGCGGAATTATTGGATATCACTGCTGTCCAAAATAAGTCGCTCTTGGACAAGCAGGCCTGAATTTATGGGCCTGAGAGGCCTCTGAAAGGTCATTTTGGAGTATCTACCCCCCCCACTTGCTTTTGAATGCTGGCGGCATGCTGTCCAAATTAG
>JAXIPG010000280.1:0-7182 GCA_045403045.1 Terrimicrobiaceae bacterium | reverse complement strand
ATGAATGCGCGCACAAAAGGAAGTCGCGGTAAAGCATCCGCGTTGCGTGAGCGGACGGATCAACAGAAATCGAGATTCGCAGGCTCGGATTGAGGAAGCACGCCGTGACGGCGCGAGAGGCTCTCGAACCGGCGAATCCCCATCTTTTCAGCGCTGCCCACATCATAACGGATGTAGTTGGTAAGATAGTGGAGGGCAAAGTCAGGATCCGGTTCCTGCAGAGCGATCTGCTTCCGAGCCGCGAGACCCTCTGCCTTGATGACCCGTAGGGCATCAAACACCGATGGACTCGCCCGTTCCGAAACGGCCCAGACAGCAAAGACAAAAGGCAGTCCCGTATGCTGCTGCCAGAGCAATCCGAGATCGTGATAGCGCCAAGCGGCGCCATTTCGCCTGCGGAATTCGATTGCAGCATCGCCAATCAACAGCCGCGCTCCATTTTCCGGAATGGTCCCACTTGCGGCGATTAAGGGACCCTTGGGATAGTACTCGGCCACCAGAACACGCAACAGCGCCGCGGAACTGCGCGAAGCGGGATCCAGGTAAATTGTTCCGCTGCTCGCGAAAGCCGTCCGACTCGCCACGATCACGCTGTAAACTTCCCCGTGACAGGCAATCGCAACATCGTCAACAATCCGTGCGCCACCGGCCCTGAGGATTTCGAACACAGGCAGCAATGCTATGTCCAATTCCCCCGCGAAAAATTTTCGCGACAACTCCGCGGGAATATCCGTGTCGAGAAGAGCCGGGTTCAGGCCCCAGATTAACGGCTTTGAATTAAGATACGAAACCGGACCGATTCGCAATCCGGCCAGCGCGGAATCGAACGAACTCACGCTGCCGCGAGATGCGGCGTCTGCGGCATCGTGCTTGATATCCGCTCGTAAAAGCTGTTTCGCTGCATGGGAACGCGCCCGGCCTCGCGGATCGCCTTTTCAAGAGCCTGCACCGTTTGCTGCTGGGGCGTGCGCGCCCCAGCCATGTGGAAGATCCTCTCCTCGATGATCGTGCCGTGAAGATCATCCACCCCATAGCTCAACGAGAGCTGGGCGAGAGGCAGTCCGAGGCTAATCCAGTAGGCCGTGACGTGCGGTATGTTATCGAGAAAGATTCGGCTTATCGCCAGATTTCGAAGCTCCTCGAAAGCGGTCGCATGGGGAATTCCATGGAGAACGGGGCGAGCTCCATCGGGCTCGAAAGCAAAAGGAATGAATCCCGTGAAGCCGCCGGTCTCATCCTGCAGTTCTCGCAGACGACGCAGGTGGTCAACGCGATGATGGGCCCGCTCGATATGGCCATACAACATGGTGCAGGTGCTGTGCCCGCCCATCTGGTGCCAGGTGCGGTGCGCCTCAGCCCACTCCTCGGCGCTCTCCTTGCCGCGGCAAATCTTGTCACGAATCTCAGGATCAAAGATTTCGGCTCCGCCTCCCGTAATGGCGCCGAGACCGTTCTCCCGAAGGAGCTCAAGCGTTTCACGAACCGACTTCCTGAAAACGCGCTCGGAGAGGTGGCGGATCTCGATGGCGGTAAATGCCTTGATGATCAGCTTTTCGTCCAGTACGCGCAAGCTGCGTAATAGCTCCAGATACCACTCGCTCTTCAAGGTCGGGTGAAGCCCGCCGACCATGTGAATCTCAGTGATACCATGCTTTAACGCGCTGCGGACAGTCTCGACGATCTGCGGGATCGTAAACTCGAAGGCGTGCGCTTCGCGCTTCTTGGCTCCGAACGCGCAGAACTGACAGGATAGAAGGCATACGTTCGAATAGTTGATGTAGCGGTTATGAATATAGGTCGCCACGTTCCCATTCTTTCGTTCCCGCACGATGTTGGCGATCGCGCCGATACCGTTGAGATCCACGCTTTCGTAAAGAGCGATCGCGTCCTCGCCGGAAATGCGAAGACCATTCTCAACCTTGCGCAAAATTGGCTCCAACTCTTTCGAGATCAAACGAGAATTCATAGACAATCTTGTGTGAAGGATTTCACAAATTTCATCGTCGCACGGCAACCTCAGATTGCAATCACTCGCTACGGAAGAGACCGTGCCTTTCGTCGGAGCGACTGGCTCGTCGCCGACCGTTTTGTTGAGGCCGCTTGCGTGCCCTTACGCCGTCCGTTAAATTGGCAGGTTATGCCGTTTGAATTGGCATCCAGTTACGAGCCACAGGGCGATCAGGGCGAGGCTATCGAGAAATTGACGCGTTCTCTTGTCGCAGGAAACCGCCACCAGACACTGCTCGGGGTCACTGGTTCGGGGAAGACGTTCACCGTTGCCAATGTCATCCGGGAACTTGACCGGCCGACTCTTGTCATGTCCCACAACAAGACTCTGGCAGCGCAGCTTTACAGCGAGTTCAAACAATTTTTCCCTCGCAACGCCGTCGAATACTTCGTCAGCTATTTCGACTATTATCAGCCGGAAGCTTACATCCCGCGCACAGATACCTACATTGAAAAGGATTCGTCCATCAACGAAGAGATCGAACGGCTCCGGCTTTCCGCTGTCAGCTCGCTGCTGTCCCGGCGGGACACCATCGTCGTCGCCAGCGTGTCCTGCATCTACGGACTGGCGTCGCCGGAAGATTTCCTGCAAATGCTGGTCACGATCAAGGAGGGGCAGATGATGACGCGCGAGGCACTTCTTGCGAAGCTTGTGGACATGCTTTACGAGCGCAATGATATCGCGTTCGGACGTGGGAAGTTCCGCGTGCGCGGGGACGTGGTTGAGGTGCATCAGGCGCAGGTGGACGAAGAGGCAATTCGAGTGGAGTTCTTTGGCGACGAGATCGACCGCATCAGCCAGTTCGATCCGCTCACTGGACGCGTCACTTCCACGCTTTCGACGCTGACCATCTATCCCGCCAAGCAGTTCGTGACCCCTTATGACAAGCTCCAACGAGCGACGCGCTCCATTCGCGAAGAGCTCGACCAGCGCGTCGCGGAGTTGGAACGCGAAAACAAACTTATCGAGGCGCAACGCGTCAGGCAGCGCACGGAATTTGACCTTGAGATGATGCAGGAGATGGGCTTTTGCAATGGCATCGAAAACTATTCCCGTCACCTAAGCGGACGCCCTCCGGGCTCGCGTCCCTATACGCTGATGGATTTCATGCCGGCGGACTTTCTTCTCGTCATCGACGAATCTCATGCCACCGTTCCGCAGATAGGAGGCATGTTTGCCGGAGACCGTTCCCGAAAAACTGTGCTCGTGAACTATGGCTTTCGGCTTCCGAGCGCACTGGACAATCGCCCATTGAACTTCGAGGAATTCATGGCAATGACCCGGCAGATCATCTATGTGAGCGCGACTCCCGGGGAATTCGAGCTGCGCAACAGCGTCGTGGGCAATGCGAGTTATATTGCGAATCCCGGCGAACAGTTTCGCGAGCAAAGAACGCCCGCCCTCCTTGCGGGCTCAATTCAAAGTCAACACTCGAGAGCCAAGAGTTGCTTCGACCCAGTCACACCCGGCGCGCCTCTCGTGATTGAGCAAATCATCCGCCCGACCGGTCTTCTCGATCCCAAGATCACGGTTCGCCCGCTCAAGGACCAGATCGACGAAACCATCGAGTTTTGCCGCCGGCGCATTGAAAAGGGCGAGCGAGTGCTGGTCACAACCCTGACGAAGAGAACCGCCGAGGATCTTGCCGACTACCTGCGCGACATCGGCCTGAAGGTTCGGTATCTTCATAGTGACATTGATACTATTGAGCGGGTCGAGATACTTCGCGGATTGCGCGCCGGAGAATGCGACGTGTTGGTGGGCATCAACCTTCTTCGCGAGGGCTTGGACCTGCCCGAAGTCAGCCTTGTCTGTATACTCGACGCAGACAAGGAAGGCTACCTGCGCTCACAAACCTCACTCATCCAAACGGCCGGCAGAGCCGCACGGCACATCAACGGCGAGGTCGTTCTCTTCGCGGATCAGATCACCAACAGCATGCAAAGGCTCCTCGACGTCAGCGAATTTCGACGCGCCCGCCAGCTCGCCTACAATGAGGAACACGGCATTACTCCAAAGAGCGTCAAGCGCGCGGTGCAGGAGAGCTTGCATGTCATCCTTAAAGCCCGGGAAGTCGAACAAGGTATCGTAAGGGAGACGCCTTCGGATTTTGACCTGAACGAACTCGTTCGGGAGTTGGAGCGCGATATGGCCGCTGCCGCCGCAAGCCTCGAATACGAGCGCGCCGCCCTGCTCCGCGACCAGATTACCGAGCTAAAGAGCGGGTCTGGAGTCTCCAAAATTGAACCAAGGAGGAGTCGGATGAAGTATCCTGTTGCCAGGAAGGTCCGCAAAAAAACGCCGATCGCGTGACGACCTCCGCCAGGGCCAAGACTTCTCAAATACACTTCCTTACCGGTTCGGATGAAGCCGCGGTAAGGAAGGCCGCCCTGGCGCTGGCGGGAGAACTCGCGCCGGGCGCAGATGTCTTTGGGTTGGAAACGATTGACGGGGCGGTGGATACCGCTGACGCCGCCGCGAAATGCGTGCAGGAGACCATTCAGTCCTTGCTCACCCTGCCGTTTCTCGGCGGTACTAAACTCGTGTGGCTCAAAAACGCGTCATTTTTTGCAGACAGCGTGGCGGGACGCTCGGAAAGCGTACTCGTCGCTCTCGAAAGACTTTGCGGGATCCTGATTTCCGGACTCCCGGAAGGAGTGAGCTTTCTTCTCAGCGCCCCGCTGGCCGACAAACGCAGAGCAGCCTTCAAGTCACTGTCGAAGCTTGCAGCGACACAAGTTCACGACCTTCCAGATCTTGGCTTTCGCGGGGACGAAGAGGCCATTATCGAGTGGATGACCGCGCGCGTTCGCGAGCGCAACTTGCAACTTGATCCTGATGCGATTGAGATTCTGGCCGCGCGCGTCGGTCTGGACACCCTCCAACTCGAAAGCGAGCTCGAGAAGCTCGAAACCGCCTTCGGCAGGACGCGCCCTGTCAGCGGAGACGATGTGCGAATTCTTGTTCCACAGACACGAGAGGGCGGAATTTTCGATCTAAGCGAAGCCGTTGCGAGAAGAGACCTGTCGCTTGCCCTGGAGACACTCGACCAGCTTTTTCGCCAGGGCGAACGCGGCATCGGCATTCTTTTGGCGGCCATCGTACCGACGGTCCGCAATCTCCTCCTCGTGAAGGATCTTCTCATCCGGCACAAGCTGGCTCCGCCTTCGCAGCCGCAATTTTTTGCGGGCGCCCTCAAGCGCCTTCCCACCGAAGCTACCTCCCACCTCCCGAGAAAAAAGGATGGCACGATCAGTGCCTACTCTCTCGGAATTGCAGCAATCAATGCGGCGCACTATTCGCTGCCCGAATTGGAGGACGGATTTGCTGCCTGTGCAGCCGCCAACCAGCAGCTCCTGAGTGGATCGCTGACCGACGAGATCGTTCTCGCGCGCCTCTTGATCCAATTGTTATCGAGAAAAACATCATAAACGGATTGACATCTCAAGATATTGTGGTGAATTCGCAAAAAAGAGTTAAGGCACCACAATGCGTTGCCCTAAGTGCGGTTCACTTCAAGATAAGGTGATTGATTCTCGTCTTTCGAAAGACGGTGACAGCATTCGCCGACGCCGAGAGTGCCTTGGATGCGAAACCCGGTACACAACCTACGAAGAGATCGAGCGTGTCGAGCTACGCGCGATCAAGCGTGACGGGCGCCATGAACCCTTCGACAGGCACAAGCTTCAGACCAGCCTGGTCAAGGCTTGCGAGAAGCGCCCAATTGGAATCGACCAGATCGAGCATGCCGTTGAGGAACTGCTTCACGAATTCGAAACCGAGCAGAAGCGCGAGATTCCGACACGTTTTATTGGAGCGAAGGTCATGGAAAAGCTCCATGCACTCGATCCCATTGCCTATGTGCGTTACGCCTCGATTTATCGGCAGTTCCAGGAAATCGGCGATTTCATCGAGGAAATTCAGACTTACCAAGAGAAGCGCTCGATCCGCTCTTCGGCGCAACCTGAGTTGTTTAAAGCGTGATCAGTCTGCCAAGCAATTTGCCGCTCGTGCGTTTCAGCGATGGTCAGATCATGCCCTTTGAGCGGGGCTGGCTTGCCGGAACTCTTGCCCGTGCCGCTGAGCGCGCAGGCTACAAGAAATGGTGGCTGGCCCTTCACGTCACCGAAAGCGTAACAAACTATCTCGAACAAGACTTCGAAGAGAGCGTGGTCACTGTCAACCGGCTGGAAAAAGCGGTGCAATCCGTCCTCCAGGTGATTGGCTATGCCGATGTGGCCGGGCATTTTTGCGCCGTTCCCCCACCCGCCCGAATCTCATTGGCTGAACTTGCTCGTGCCGCCGGATATGGCTACGAACTTGCCTTTTTTGATCTTCTTCGTTCGCGCTTGAGAGAGGCCCTCGAGGCAAAGGTCGAACGCTTGGAAATTTGCGACGCGCATTGTGGAATCAAGCTCCTGCGGTCCGCGAAAAACTGGCGCCGGGATTGTTCCGGTCTTCTTGAGGAAGTCGTCAACTTCGTTCGCAAGGAGCTCGACTCGTGTCCAAGAGCCGCGGAATTGCAGATGCAGCTATCATGACCCTTTTTGAGCGTATAATCAGCCGGGAAATTCCGGCTCAGATCATCCATGAGGATAGCGAGTGCATTGCGATCCGTGACATCAATCCGAAGGCACCCGTGCATGTTCTGATAATTCCGAGGACGGTCATTTCGCGCCTTGGTGAGGCGACAGACGAGCACGCCATGCTGCTCGGTCATTTGCTCCTCACGGCGGCTTCCATCGCCCGCCGCGAGGGGCTGCAAGGAACCGGCTACCGGGTAGTAATCAATCAGGGAGCCCACGCCGGCGAGAGCGTTCCCCATCTTCATGTTCACCTTCTCGGCGGCCGCCAGATGACTTGGCCGCCAGGTTAGACCGCTCTAGGCTTCGCATGACGGTCTAACCCGCATATCTCCACCACTCTGGCCCATCTTGCTAATCATGGCCGCCAGCGGATTCGTCCTCCCACAGCATATCACCCTGGATATGCCTTGGTCGTCCTCACCCCCTGGCGACCAAAGCATTACGCAATCTGAACCACCCGAGTGGTGGAGTCGAGGAGTGGCGCGGTTGCGGCTAGTGAGCCGCTCCGTTTCCACTCCCCGCTCATCAAACCGGACGTGCGGATTTCCCGCATCCGGCTTTCGGACCAAGGTGATGTCATGCTGTCGC
>JAXIPG010000230.1:0-13949 GCA_045403045.1 Terrimicrobiaceae bacterium | reverse complement strand
GTTCACATCGCCTGTGTAAAAGACGGTCTTGCCTTCGCCGCGAATCATCACTCCAACGGCGCCCAGGATATGGCCCGAATGAAAAAACTCGAATGTCAATCCGTTGCTGACGCCGCGTTCACTGCCCAAGCCGTACCGGCGCCTGACGACGCAGGGCTGCCAGGACTGCCGCGAAAACTCCACCCCTCGGTGTGTGAAAAGCGGGTAATTTGCGATCCCGTGCTCTTCCTTTTGCCGCAGCATGACGTTTACCGAATTATGCAGCATCACATCGGCGATGCGCGTCGTGGGCTCTGTCATAAAGACGGGAGCCTTCGGTTCGCGCCGCGTGAGGAACGGCAGCGAGCCGATGTGGTCTTGATGGGCGTGTGTAACGATAATGGAATCGACGCCTCCTTCGGCAACTGGTCGGAAATCCGGGGTAGCGACGAGGCCCTCTCTCTTGGGATGCATTCCGCTATCGAGAATAATCGACTTCCCCTTTGTCCGGAGAAGGTAGGAATTTGCCCCGATTTCCACATCCCTCGTCAGATTCCAGAACTCCATTCGACTTACGCTATGCAGAGAAGACTACGCCAGGGAGAGCAAAATTCATCTTTTACGAAAAGGGTCGCGGGACGCGTGCGCTCCCCAAGAAGAAGGATGCCGCGCGCGATGCGGTGTTGCGAGCAAGGAAGCCGCCTTTGCTTCCGAGTCTTGATTGAATTACTAGCCCAGGTTATCTTGCCCGTCTTTTCCCATGAGTACAAAGCCTGTCTCTCTCTACGACACGACTCTGCGTGACGGAACGCAGGGCACCGGAATTTCTTTCTCGGTGCTCGATAAGATTCGTGTGGCCGAGAAGCTGGATGCCTTCGGAATCGATTACATTGAGGGGGGCTGGCCCGGCTCGAATCCGAAAGACGCGGCGTTTTTCGACGAAGCGGCGCAACGTGAATGGAAGCATGCAAAGATCGCAGCCTTTGGGATGACACGCCGCGGCCGCATGAGGGTGGAAGACGATTCCCAGGTGCAGATGCTCCTCGACGCGAAGACCCCTGTCGTGACGATCGTCGGAAAGACCTGGCCGCTGCACGTCACGGAGGTCTTCGGCGTCAGCCTCGAAGAAAACCTTTCCATGATCGCCGACACCGTCCGCTTCCTGAAGGAGCACGGACGGGAAGTCTTCTATGACGCGGAGCATTTTTTCGACAGTTCTCACGAGAATCCGGACTACTCGCTGGCAACGATCAAGGCGGCGAACGATGCCGGCGCTGATCTTGTTGTGCTTTGTGACACAAATGGCGGTTCGCTGCCGGAGTTTGTGGGCGCAATGACCGAGAGGGCCGTCGCGCATCTTGGGACGCCCGTCGGAATTCATACGCACAATGATGGCGGCTTCGGTGTCGCCAATGCCCTTATCGCGGTCAAGGCAGGCGCGGTGCAGGTCCAGGGAACAATAAATGGCTATGGCGAACGAGTGGGCAACTGCAATCTCACCACCCTGATCCCGACTTTGCAACTGAAGCTTGGGATGCAGGTGGTTCCGAACATGGGGATGTTGCGTGAAGTTTCTGTTTTTGTGGACGAACTGGCGAATGTTCCTCACGACATCCGGGCGCCTTATGTCGGGTTGGCAGCGTTCACGCATAAGGGAGGTCTGCACGTGCACGCTGTGCAAAAGCTTGCCCGCACCTACGAACATGTGGACCCCTCGCTCGTCGGCAATCGACAGACCATTGTGGTCTCCGACATGTCCGGGCAGACGAATATCTTGATGAAGGCGCGGGATCTAGGGTTCGAATTGGACAAGGGTTCGCCGGAGGTCTCACGCATTCTGCGCCAGATCAAGGATTCCGAGGCCCAAGGCTATGAATACGAGGCCGCGGAAGGCTCCTTTGAGTTGCTGGTTCGCAGGGCCCTTGGGAAATACCAGCCGCTTTTCGATCTGAAGGAATATCATTGCCACTACCGTTATACGGGACGCGGCGGCTCCGATCCCTGCGAAGCGACGGTGAAGCTGCTCGTCGGCGGCGTTCCAGAATACACCGTTGCGGAAGGTGACGGACCAGTGAACGCTCTCGACGCCGCACTGAGAAAGGCGCTCAAGCCGTTCTACGCCTGGACGGACGCAGTGCGTCTCATCGACTACAAGGTGCGCATCGTCGATGGCACTCGCGGCACGGCGGCGCGTACGCGCGTGTTAATTGTCTCGACAAATGGTCGTGACACCTGGGGGACCGTGGGAGTCTCCGATAACATCATCGAAGCGAGCTGGCGCGCGTTGGTAGACAGTTTCGAGCTGTACGGATTGAGGATTCCGGAACAATCTGGGAAGTAACGCCTTAGATCCTAGGATTCCTACTCGACCTTCGTCCTCGACCTCAGCCCGGAAAGCGGTATGGCTTGGCAAGAGCTTCGGGCAGTGCCTTCCGGTCGTGAGGCGCTTCGGGATTGGTCAACGTGGGCAGCGGTCCTTCGACCGGTTCTCGTTCGGAGAAATAGGTCTTCCAACTCCGCCGGGCAATCCTCGTCGTAAGCACGGTCACCGCGAGCGTCGCAACAAGCCCGAGGCAGTAAAATGTCCATATGACGGGGTCGTGAGGCGCCGCGCCAGCACTCGTACGCAGAGCCTTGCCTACCACGGCTCCGACATAGGTATAGGCTGCGCTTGGGGGGAGAAATCCGATAAAGGATGCGAGGGTGAATCTCCAGAACGAGATCCGAATGAGTCCCGCCGCGTAGCTGACAAGACTATGAGGAACGATCGGCGACATGCGGCTGATCAGGATCATGCGCCAGCCTTCCGTGGTGACGGCTTTCTCCAAAGCTCGGAATCTTGCGCTGTGACCGAGGTTTCTCTGCATCCAGCTCCTCGCCAGATATCGGCTTGTAAGAAAATTGACCACAGCTCCGACGGTCGAACTGATGGTGACCAGGGCCGTACTGAACCAGAATCCGTAAACGGCGCCCGCGCCAACGGTAAGGACCGAACCCGGCAGAAAAAATACACAAGTGAGCGTGTAAAGAACAATGAACCACACAACTCCGATCCACCCGCTCTGCTCGATCCACTCCATCGAGTGGTGAAGGAATTCAGTTAGACCCATTTCTGCTGATGCGCGATATGGCTGCGCGCAATTATCTTCGTTCGGAACAAACTTTGCGGCAAAGGGAAGCTAGTCTTCCGAGGGGCATCAGAATCGCGCTGGGAATCCGTGGGGGATTAGAGAGCGGCGCCTTGGCGAAGGGAACGAACAGATCCATATCGTGCATGTCTATCGTATATCGGGTGCGACGTCGATATAAGAGGCTGGGAAAAAAATAGATAGGGCGGATTTGCTTTTGCCCTCAAATGGAAGGCGGCGAACCGGGTTGCGCATGATTGATCCTTCGCGAAAAGCAAAGGGCGGACGGTTACCCGTCCGCCTTCGCAGGTCGTCTCCCAGTTAGAGCAAATGCCGAAATTTCTTTCGGCATTTGCTCTAGGGAAACATTTCATTGTGACGGCTTCACCGATTTCTCCTCACTGACGGGCCCCGGGGCTTTCTTTATTGTGCCTTTCTTCTCAGGTTCAGTGGCGGATTGTTCAGCTGCGATGAGATCGACCCATTCGATGAAGGCCATCGGGGCGGAGTCGCTGGGACGGGGCCCGAGCTTTACGACGCGCGTGTAGCCGCCATTGCGGCTGGCGCTCCGAGGAGCGATTTCCGAAAACAGCTTTCCCACGGCCTTGACGGTTCGGGTGCTGTTGTTGTGAAGCAACGCAAGAGCGCGCCGGCGGGCGTGGAGACCACCGCGCTTGGCCAGAGTGACCATTTTTTCGGCCAAGGGGCGGACAGCCTTTGCTTTGGCAAGAGTCGTCTTGATGCGCCCATGCTCGATCAGACTGCACGCCTGGTTGGCCAGCAGCGCGTTTCGATGCTCGGCTGTGCGGCCTAGCTTAGTCGTTTTCTTACGATGACGCATGATGGGTTACTTGATTTCGCCAGCCGGATCGACAAGGCCTGTTTCGAACTTCATACCGAGACCCAAGCCGAGCTGCTGCAACTTGTCCTTGATTTCGTTCAACGACTTCTTGCCGAAATTGCGATACTTGAGCATTTCGGCTTCTGTCTTCATTGCAAGTTGGCCGACTGTGGTGATGTTGGCGTTATTGAGGCAGTTGGCTGCGCGCACCGAGAGTTCGATCTCGTTGACACTCATGTTCAAGAGCTTCTTGAGCCGTGTATTTTCCTGGCTGACCTCCTCCGGCGTCTCATCGAATTCCACCTTCTTGTCGTCGTATCCAACGAAAACGTCAAGATGGTGTCGAAGGATGGCCGAGGCCTCAAGCAGTGCTTCGTCCGGCGTGATGCGTCCGTCCGTCCAGACGTCGAGAATCAACTTGTCGTAGTCGGTGCGTTGGCCGACCCGCGTGTTCTCGACCGCGTATTTGACACGGGTGACGGGCGAGAAAATCGAGTCGATGGCAATGACGCCGATCGGCTGGTCGGCATGCTTGTTTTCGTCGCCGGTTGCGAAACCGCGTCCCACCTTGATTTCGAGTTCGGCGTCAAACTTTTGCCGCCGGTCGAGCGTGCAGATGTGCTGCTCGGGATTGACGACGTCAACGCCCTGCACGCATTGGATGTCGGCCGCCGTGACGGCGCCCTCCTTGGTGACCGAGATGGTCGCCGTGCGGGCGTCGTGGTCGGGCGCCTTGAATTTCACTTTTTTGAGATTGAGGATGATATCCACCACGTCTTCCACCACGCCAGGCAAGCTGGTGAATTCGTGGGGGGCGCCGTCAATGCGCACGGAGGTGATCGCGGCGCCTTCCAGGGAGGAAAGAAGCACACGGCGCACGGAGTTGCCCAAGGTATGACCGTAGCCGGCTTCGAAGGGCTCGGCGACGAATTTTGCGTAGGTATCTGTAGCCGTGGCCTCGTCTTTTGCGAGGGTCTTCGGCATCTCGAATCTTCCGAGACGAACTGGCATGTTTTTTGGATTCTATTCGCCGGGTTTCCCTGGGCGCTTTCGGCGGGACATCGAAGATGCCCGCTCCAGGACCAACGGCGCGGTTTCTCAAGCGCGGGTGAGCACCAGTAGTGCCAGGCTTGAGAATGTCAAGAGAAATCAGGCGGAGGAGCGTTCGCTGGCGTCCTTCTTCAAGGCTTCCCAAAGGCGGTCGAGTGAGGCGGTGACGCGGGCTTTGATCGGCTCAAGCTCGCCGGGAGCGATCGTCTTGCCCTTGGCGAGGGGCTCGGCAGCAAACGTGTAGTACTTGATTTTTGGCTCCGTGCCCGAGGGGCGAACAGCGATCCGCCGGTTGTCGGCGAGGGTGATCATGAGCATGGCTTCGGGCGGAATGCGATCGCCCTCAGCGTCGAATATGGTCTCCGTGGCGAAGTTTACCGTGGAATTCACGCCGGCGCCGTCGATTTCGGCCGGCGGTTTCGAGGCGTAGGATTCCACGAGCTTCTTGATCTGCGCAGCCCCCTCGGCGCCTTCCATGGTGAGGGACTCTCCGCGCTCGAGATAGAAACCGAACTCGGAAAAGATGCGGTCGAGAAGGCCGATGAGAGTGGTTCCTTCGGCCTTGGCGTAAGCCGCCACCTCGGCAATCATCACGGTGGCGCTGTTGCCGTCCTTATCCCGAACGAAATCCGAGCCGCTATAACCATAGCTTTCTTCGCCACCGAAAACGTAGAGTGAGGAGTGCTCGAGGCGGAGCTTGCGAGTAACGTCCTCCGGCAACTCGGCGTAGTTCTTCCGGAGATCAGCAGGGATCGCCTCCTCATATTTGCGCAGTTTCTCGCCGATGTATTTGAATCCGGTCAGCGTTTCGACGCAGCGAATCCCAGACCTCTCAGCGATGGCCTTTTGGAGGTCCGTGGTGACAAATGTCTTGATAATGACTCCGCGTGACTTGTTTGCTTCGGTAAGGATTCCTTTCTCGAAGTGCTTCATGGCGCGGTACCATGCCATAAGCGAGCCGATCTGATTGCCCGTGAGGAGGGTCATCTTGCCTGAGGTATCTCGAGCCGCGATGCCCATGCGATCGCAATCCGGGTCTGTGGCGACGACGAGGTCGGCTCCGGTTTCGTCGGCGAGCTTCATGGCCATCGTGAGCGCTTCGACGTTTTCGGGGTTCGGGGACTCGACAGTGGGGAATCGGCCATCGGGGACGTCCTGTTCAGCCACCGTTTCGCAATGGAAGCCAAGGCGGCCAAGCATCGGCTTGATGATTACGCCGCCCACGCCGTGAAGCGCAGTAAAGATAACCTTGAAGGAATTTTGACCTCGGATGAGCTCCGGATCGAGGGGAAGGGTTTCCAGCCGCTTCATATACGCCTCGTCAATATCGGCGCCCATCGAGATCACTTTACCCTGCTCTGCGGCGGGGAGTGGCGTGTACACGTCACTTTCGACCGCATTGACTTTCGCGATGATTCCGGAGGCGTAAGGCTCTACGACTTGACCACCATCCTCGAAGTATACCTTGTAGCCATTGTACTCCGGAGGATTGTGGCTTGCGGTAATGTTGATTCCGGCTTGCGATTTTGTGTAGCGCACGGAAAACGACAGCTCCGGCGTTGAGCGAGGACCTTCAAAAAGATAAGCGTTACAGCCATTTTCGACCATTACCTTGGCGGCCAGTTCCGCGAATTCGCGCGAGAAAAAGCGGGTGTCATGGCTGATGCAGATCGAGGGTTTTCCGCTGCGCCCGGATTGGGTAAAATATTCCTTCACATAGGCAACGAGACCCTGTGTGGCGCGGCTGATGTTGTAGTAATTCATCGCGTTCGTGCCGACACACGGGAATTCGGGACGGTCGAGTTCTTGCGGCGTGCCCCGTTCGGCGCGCGTCAGGACGGCACCAATCGTCTTGCCGCGAAGGCCACCAGTCCCAAAGGCGAGAGTCCGGAAAAAGCGGTTGTCGAGCTCTTTCCAGTCGCCTGCGTCAACGAGTTCGCGGATCGAGGCCTCGTCGAGCGGGGACGAAGTTTTCGCCAGGAGGGCAACGAGGTTCTTTGCGGAGGATTCGAGGAGTTGCCCGTTGGCTGCGGCGGCTTGGATGTTAGCGGTAAGGTCACTCATTTTGGGGAGGGAGTTTCTCTTCGGCATACCCATCCGCACAGCCGCATGCAAGGTTGATTTCGATACTGAGTGGCATCGAAATCAACATGTTCACCGAGTTTCTGCTTTGTTCTCAATGGCCAGGCACGGATTCCCACCTAGCGTCCAAGCGAGTAAAATGTCTCAAGAATTGAAATCCTCGCGGATTCGCTTCGTTTCCCACGCGCCCGGTCACTGGCCGGACGTGCCCGCTGAGAAGTGGAATGACTGGAAATGGCAACTGAAGAACCGCGTTTCCTCTCTTGCGAAACTTGAACAGTTGATCGCAATAACCCCCACCGAGCGGGCGGGAGCCTTGCTTGCGGGGAGTAAACTTTCCCTTTCGGTCACGGCGCACTTCTTCTTGAAAAACACACCGAGGTGCGGGACGTGCTTTTTTCCGGCGGAGACGGGCTGCTTTTTTCCGACGAGAAGCTGGAGTATCTGTTAAGTCGCGTTCGAGCCATTTCGCACATCGAGTTTGTGCGCATCGGCACGCGCGTGCCCATTTTTCTTCCGCAGCGCATCACGGCCGAGATCTGCCAGATGTTGAAAAAGTATCATCCGCTTTGGATGAGCGTGCATGTCAACCATCCGCGTGAATTGACTCTTGAAGTTCGCGAGGCCTTGGGTCGTCTGGCCGACGACGGAATTCCTCTTGGCAACCAGAGTGTGCTGCTTTCAGGAGTCAACGATGACCTGGAAACCATGCGCGAGCTTGTTCACAAGTTGCTGCTTTGCCGCGTTCGTCCCTACTACCTTTATCAGTGCGATTTGATCAAAGGATCTTCGCACCTTCGGACAAGCGTGGCTAAGGGCATCGAGATCATAGAGGGCCTGCGTGGACACACATCGGGCTATGCCGTCCCGCAGTACGTGATCGATGCCCCCGGGGGCGGCGGCAAGGTGCCCATCAATCCAGGTTACGTGTTCTACCACGATAAGGAAAAGGTCGTAATTCGAAACTACGAAGGCAAGGTCTTCGAGTATCCCGAGGCAGGAGTGCCGGTAACGAATCACCACGCGACGGAGCTGTGTCCTGGTTAATGGCCTCGGCCATTTGGAAATTTCTTTCGGCATTTGCTCTATCTCAGCGCGGCGATTTCCCCGGCGACGTCGGCTGCTTTGAAGATCGACGTTCCCGCCACCATCACGTTTGCGCCGGCTTCGCGTGAGGCCCGGGCCGTGGCGACATTGATTCCGCCGTCCACTTGGATGTGATAGTCGAGTTTGTGTTCCGCTCTCCACTCCGCGCCTGCGCGCACCTTATCCAGAGTCGCTGAAATAAAGGCCTGCCCGCCGAAGCCTGGATTCACGGTCAGCACCAGCAGAACGTCAAAGAGATCAAGAAACGGTTTGATGCGTTCGACGGGCGTGGGCGGGCTGATAGCGAGGCCCGCCTTGCAGCCAGCGGAACGGATGCGTTTGAGAGTTTCGGCGACATCATGGTCCGCCTCCACGTGAACGGATATTGAGTTGGCAACCGCCGCGAATCTCGGGAAGAACTTGTCGGGCCTTTCGATCATCAGATGAACATCGAGCGGCAGTTCCGTATGGCGCGAGGCGGCTTCCACGACGTCCGGACCGAAGGAAATGTTGTCCACGAAATGACCGTCCATCACGTCGCAGTGAATCCAGTCCGCCCCGCCATCGGTCACGCGCACAACTTCCTTTCCGAGTTGCGCAAAATCCGCTGCGAGAATCGAGGGGGCGACGATGGTTTTACGCGAATCCATATGCTATGTCATAGCGTGTCATGACGGATTTCACCAGCGACGAGTTTTTTATGGGCGAAGCGCTTCGCCTTGCGCGCAAGGCATTCGCGTCAGACGAGACGCCCGTTGGCGCAGTCGTCGTTCGAAATGGTGAGATTATCGCGCGAGCATGGAACCAGGTTGAGACGTTGAAAGATGCGACCGCTCACGCGGAAATGCTCGCCATCACGCAAGCTGAGAGCGCGGTCGAGGATTGGCGGCTCACAGATTGCGAAATTTTCGTCACAAAGGAACCATGCCCGATGTGCGCGGGGGCCATCGTTCATGCCCGCCTGCGTCGCGTGGTATTTGGCTGCCCCGATCCAAAGGGTGGCGCGGCGGGCGGATTGCTGAACATCCTTCAGATGCCGCAGCTTAATCACCGTTGCGAGGTCACTAGGGAAGTCAGAGCCGACGAGTGCGCCCGGATCCTGAAGGATTTCTTTTTGGCGCGGCGGGTTCAAACAACCAACATGCAGTCTCCGTAGCTGAAGAAGCGGTAGCGCTCTCGGATCGCTTCTGCGTATGCGGCGAGCACCTCTTCGCGGCTGGCGAAGGCGCAGACCAGCATGAGCAGCGTCGATTTGGGGAGGTGGAAATTCGTGAGCAGGGCACCGACGCGCCGGAAGGTGAAGGGCGGATGAATAAAAATGTTGGTTGAAGCTGAGCGCGGCATGATCGGCCCTGGGGGCTGGCTCTCAAGAACGCGGGTCGCTGTCGTGCCAACCGCGAGGATCCGTGCAGCGGCATTTATTGCACGTGCGGCATTTTCGCCGACGGAATAGTGTTCCGAGTGCATGCGATGGTCTGCGACTCGTTCGACCTTGACCGGCAGAAAGGTGCCGATTCCGACGTGAAGCGTCAGCTGCGTATGGGGAATTCGAGAGAGGAGTTCCGGAGTGAAATGCAGGCCCGCAGTAGGGGCCGCCACGGAGCCGGCGGCTTCGGCGAAAACAGTCTGGTATCGGATCTCATCCTCCGCGTCGGCGTCGCGATGGAGATAGGGAGGGATGGGTATGCTGCCGAAACGCTCCAGGTCCGGTCCAGAGTCGAATTCCACGATCCGCGATCCGTCTTCGAGAATCTCTCTGACATGTGCCGTGGTGTCGGCGATCAAGAATTCGAATCCTGGGCGCATCTTGCGGCCCGGTTTCACCAGGCAGTTCCATTTTCGAAGGCCCAGGGACTCAAGGAGCAGCAATTCAATGCGGCGATCGTGAGAAAGGAGTCTGGCTTTGATGACTCTTGAGTTGTTTAGGACGACGATATCTCCTGGCTGCAGGTACTCGGGAAGATTGCGAAAGCTGCGATGTTCAATTTGGCCCGAGCCGCGGTGCAAGACCAACATTCGCGAAGCGTCGCGTTGAGCCAACGGACGCGACGCGATGAGATCCGCCGGAAGAGCGAAATCGTAGTCGGCTACAAGTTCTCTCAATCGCTCTGCGGGACGGGCTTGCGTCCGATGCGCACAAAGCCGCATCGTTGCGCCGCTGCGTCGACAAGCTCGGCGACACGCCTTTTGAGGCGGTAGCCGCGACTTGCGAGAATGCCAACCCCGATGATGTAGGGAATCCACAGCCATAAGTCGCTGCCTGGCACATAAAGCTGTCGGTAGCCCAAGATTGCGAGAAGCACGAGATTGATGAGAAACGTCGTCGCGACCATATGCGTGTCGAGCTTGATCCGCGTCAGGCACTTCGGGCCGCCGTGGTATTCGGTCACGCTGCGCAGTCTGATGCCCCACCAGAAACTTCCATAGACTTGGATGTCCCAGTCTTTCCAGCCGGTGTCGATCGAGTAGTTCCAGCCCTCTGTGTCGAGTGCCTTGATGATTTCCGGCAGCAGATGTTCGCGGCCCTGCCCGTTCTCCGTCCAAAAGTTTAACTTGGAAATGCTTCCGCGGGTCGGGGTATAATCTTGCTCGCGCGAAGCGATAACTGCCGGGGGCGTGCGCTTGAACTTCATCCATGTGAAGTAGCGGGACCAACCGCGTACGAGCGGCTGGGTGAGAGCGAGGAAGGCAACGAGGAGGCGGGCGCGGATCGTGTCGTGCTGCGGTTCGAGCTTGGCGTGGATCATGTAGGACAGCGCCACGAGGAAGGTGCCGCCAAACATGAGGTAGGGCACGATACGCAAGACGGGCAGAGGAATCGAAAGGCAGAAAACAAAAAGGGTGAGCACCACCCATTCGACGCTGCTCACATAGGCGGCGATGTCGGATTGCGGGGTGGGGTAAATGGACTGGAAGAGGCCCTCTCCAAAGATGCCGTGATAGATAATCGGCCGATTAACGAGCCATGTGAAGCGCGGTGCGCCGTAAATCTGGCCTTTCCATTTTGCGGTGCCTGTTGGACCAAAGAAAACCAGATGCTTGAAACGAAGAAGAGACTCCGCTTCTCCGTAGCCGTTCTGTTGCTTGCGGAATGCAGCGAGTGTGAAGCGCCGGTAGTGCCAAACGATTGCGGAGGGGCTGAAGCCGATGATTTCTCCCTTCTGCTGCAAACGCCAGCAAAAGTCCACGTCATCACCCGCCTTGCGATACTCAGGATCGAAACCGCCTACCTTCTCGAAGGCCCATTTGTAGAAAGCCATATTGCAGCCGGGAATGTGCTCGGCGACAAGATCGGTAATGAGCACATGGTTCGGACCTCCGGGCGCCGCGGCGACGCAGGCCTGAATCCAATTCTCGGCCGGCGGCGAGATGTTAGGGCCGCCGACGCCCGCGTAGTTGCCGCTGAGCAACGTGCCGACCATGAAATAAAGCCATTCCGGATCGGCCATGCAATCGCTGTCCGTATAAGCCAAAACTTCGCCCGTCGCCGTCTGTGCGCCGACATTCCGAGCCGCGCTGAGACCTGAATTTTCCTGCCGGACATTCACGATCCAGGGATGTCTCGCGGCGATCTCTTGCGTGTTGTCCTTCGATCCATCGTCCACGAGAATCACTTCGTAATCGGGATACTCGATGTGTTTGAGCGATTCGAGGCATCGGTCGAGAGTTTTCGCGCCGTTATAGGAACAGACAATGACGGAAACCTTAGGATAGCGGGGCAGCTTGACCTTGTGTGTCATCGACTCCGTGTCGGCGAAGAGCGTCTTCACTGTAGAAAGGGCTTTTTTTGGTTTGCGTTCGCGCGTGGTGAGTCCGAATGCCCAGTCGGTGATGTCCTGTCCATTACACCACCACTCGTCTGTCCACGTATAGAGGAAGGTTCCGGCGAGGCCGCCGCGGACGACGCTTTCGATGTGCCAGCTCAGCATTTCGGCTTGCTCCTCTTCCGGATGGCGCAAGGTGTCCATTCCGAACTCACCCATGATCAGAGGGCGATCTTCGACCAGATTTTGGAGCCGGGCGAGGTAGCGGTCAAAGTCGTTCCTTCGATGCAGATAAACATTGAAGGTGTAGAAATCCATGTTCGTCGGCAGGAGATATTCGGTGGGCGGATAGCTTGCGTAGGAAAACGAGACGTCGTCGTCCGCATCCCGTCCGACATTGATCATATTTTCGACGAACTCGGTGACGCGCCGCACGCCGTACCACCGGACCATTGTGCTCGAGATTTCATTGGCCACCAGGTAACCGAGGAGGCCAGGGTGACCGGCATTCGACTTCACGTCGGAATGCACCTTGTTGAAAATCTCCCTGCGGCGCCTTCCAGAACTGAGAAAGTCCACATTTTGTCCCCACCAGAGGGTCACCATTACGCGGATGCCGAATTCGTAGGCCAGGTCGAGAAACCATTTCGGTGGAGCGTGGTAGACGCGCACGCCATTCACTCCGATCTCGCGCATCATCGAAAGATCGACGCGGGCCTTCTCCGGAGGACCGACGTAATAGCCGCCGGCGTCTGGCGCGAACGTGCCATATGTGACACCCTTGAGGAAAAACTTGTGATCGCCTTCGAAGAAAAACTTTGCGCGTGCGCGCACCCGGTGGTTCACAGCGGTACCGGTACGGAAAGTAATACCACTTGTCCAGCGGGCAAAATTCTCAAAGCGGAGGGACTCTCTATCACGAGCGAGGACTCAGCGGGTTTCTTAAGGGTCAATAGCCGGCAACGCTTAGCGCTTCGGCTGCCATTCGTGCGCTTTGTTCGATGTCGGCTTCCGTATGAGCGAGCGAAAGAAATCCGACCTCGAATTGGGAAGGTGCGAAGTAAACGCCGCGCTCGAGGCAGGCGTGGAAATACCGAGAAAACGCCGCTTGGTCGCTCCTTCGCGCATCGGCGAGGTTGCAAACCGGACCCTCACAGAAATAAAGGCAAAACATTGAACCTATGCGATGAAAAGTGAGCGGTTTCCCCTCGATGGCCGGTCGCATCCGTTTTTCAAGTTGTTCGCCAAGTTCCTCCAACCGTGACCATCCGCCTTGTTGGATGAGCTGACCGAGTTGAGCCAAACCCGCCGCCATGGCGATCGGGTTTCCGGAAAGAGTACCTGCCTGGTAGACGGGTCCGTCGGGTGAGAGCATGTCCATAATCGCGGCGCGTCCACCGAAAGCGCCGACAGGAAGTCCTCCGCCAATCACCTTGCCTAACGCCGTGAGGTCCGGCATGACGTCGTAGAGTTCCTGCGCGCCACCGGGCGCAACGCGAAATCCCGTCAAGACTTCATCGAAGATCAGGACCGAGCCTTCTGCATCGCACAGGGCGCGGAGTTCCTCGAGAAAGCCCGGCTCCGGAAGATAGAGTCCCGCATTAGCGGGGACGGGCTCGAGAATGATGGTAGCAATTTCGTTCCTATTGGCCGCAAAAGCTTGTTGGACAGCCCTCAGATCGTTAAAGGGCACGGTGATTGTAAGGCTTGCGAGAGCCGCAGGAACCCCGGCGCTATCAGGCTGACCATGCGTGAGAGCGCCGCTCCCGGCCTTGACCAGCAAGGAATCGACATGCCCGTGATAGCAGCCTTCAAACTTGATGATCTTGTCCCGACCAGTAAAGCCACGGGCGAGCCGGATGCAGCTCATGGTGGCCTCGGTGCCGCTGTTGACCATGCGCACTTTTTCCACCGAGGGAACCAGATCGCAGATCGTTTGCGCCATATCGACTTCCAATGGATTCGGGATTCCGAAGCTCAGGCCATTGGAAGCAGCGCCACAGACGGCGGCAATCACGG
>JAXIPG010000110.1:0-6699 GCA_045403045.1 Terrimicrobiaceae bacterium | reverse complement strand
ACGCTTCGCGAGCTGCTCGCCACCGCCCTTGATGCGAATCTGTCGCTCATCTCGGTGTCGCAGAACAAAGACACCAAGCGTCTGGCGGCGTGGGCCGCGATCATCGCCGCACCTACGGCGATAGCTGGCATTTACGGCATGAACTTCCAATTCATGCCCGAACTGGGCTGGCGATACGGCTACGAAGCGACCCTCGGCGGAATGGCCGTGGTGTGCAGCGGGCTATGGTTGGGGTTCAAGCGGTCGGGCTGGCTGTAGGAAACGTGATGCTTGCCACGATCCGGCATGAGTTCCGCACTCAAGCCAAAGCGGGAACGATTTTCCTGACAAGGACTGAAATCACCCGGCAGTTTGCGCATAACTCCGGCCGCGCCGGAGCACTTAGTTAGGCCAGATGACATTTACTTGCGGCTCATACCGGCGATGGAAGCCCAAGGCTGGGCCAAACTCATCCGGCGGGAGCCTGCGGAGCTTTACGCCTTCAAAGCAAACGAATGATGACGCTGTGCAACATGAGGCGGTGCTGCCGCTGTGCGCGTGACGATAGACACCCTCAGCTTCCGCAAGGAATGCTCACACGCTGTAGTCGATCAGATCGATCCGCCTTCTTCATCACGAAAACGCAGCAGCAACGCTTCAAGCCGTTTAAGCGCCTCTTGCTCATCGGGCCCGATCGCCTCGAGGACGACACGGGCGCCGCAATCCAGATCGGCGCTAAGGACTTCCAATATGCTCGCGGCCGAGAAACTCTCCTCGCCTTTGCAAATGGTGATTGTGCTCTTGAACCTGATCACGCACCGGACAAACTCCGACGCCGGTCGCGCGTGCAACCCGAGCTTGTTGACAATTTCGACTTCTCTCCGCATGCGAAAGCAACATAGAGTCGACTGGCTCGACTTTCCAAATCACGAAGTGAAAATTCGGATTTCAGCGCTTTTTTTAGCGTCCCGACGCTGCTCGGATGGGCTTCGAGTTTATCGAGCGCTTCCTTGAGGTCAGCCGCGGTTGGGATCTTAGGCTCGATCATGACTCTAATCGCTGCGTTCAAGACCCAACCCGGCGCGCCGGCCCCGCTCGACATTCTTCTTTGGAACGGGCAGGTGGAATGTGAGGGTGTTACATAGCCCGCGCCTTGCGCCACAGATGGCCGCCACGGGCTTTTTCTTTCGTCTTCCCAGCATCTTGGCGTCGTGGGCCAGGGAGCGAGCGGAGAATACTTGCTGAGGCCGCAAATCCTACACTGGGAAGACCGTGCCACTGAATGGTCAGGCAAACCGGATCGGGTAAAAGTTACTCTTCCGCTCTTCAAATCGGGCCAGATGATCGGATCGG
This sequence comes from Terrimicrobiaceae bacterium, assembly GCA_045403045.1. Classification (GTDB taxonomy): domain Bacteria; phylum Verrucomicrobiota; class Verrucomicrobiia; order Chthoniobacterales; family Terrimicrobiaceae; genus DASTFP01. Next base: position 5,367 of record JAXIPG010000110.1, on the reverse strand, counting down.
CATTAGTTTCCGCCAAGAGCAGTTACTGGACGTTTGGCGGTGACCATCCGGAGGATTTGCTTGATCTACCGTTTCAGGTTTACGCCGCTTCATTGGCCGGACGACCGAAATCGGATCATTCGGTTGTTGAGCGATGACGATCCCGTGATATGTGGTCGCGGAGAGGGTGGCATCCGGCGATTCTTGCGGCTTTTTATGGGCCACAAACCCATAACTTCCCGGTTTTCTTGAACGACCTATGCGCGCGAGAGGCGAAGTTGGTGTGCGTTCTCTCCCGTATCACCCGATCAGGCGTTTGCCCGATTGCCTTGAAGATGAGAGTGATATTACGTTTCTGCAACCCCTACTTGCCATCAATCGTCCAACGCCATTTCTAGTCGTAGTCCGGAAGGAATCGGAGGGGTCGCCCGCCCCCGCGGCGCGAGCGCGGCCGCCGTAATTCATCGTAACGATTTCGTTCTCCTGACCGACGATACGGAATGTTCGATGGTGGGAATTGAGGACATTTCTCTTCTCGAAGCCCACCGGAATTTTACGCTCGTCCATGTTTTCGACGGCAAGCTTTTCATTCGGCGCTCTCTCGCGGAGGAACTGTCATGATCTACATTGGAATCGACATTCATAAGAAGTAAAAATATGCCCTGAAGTTCTATCGCTATTATGATAATCTGGCAGATAGTTCGGTCACCCGAAGGGCCATGTCTCTCCGGTCCTATTGGGCGTTTTCCGTCTCCGGCCCGTTTCGCTAGTTGACTGACAAGTGCTCATTGCCGCGGAGGCCGCGGAGGAACAAGTTCCGGTCTTGGCGCCCGCTGCTTGACGGCGAGAAGCAGGTTGGATTCGCCCAGCCGCCACTTGTACCCGGTTCCAAATGGCAAGGGCGCAGCGGCGCCTGGCGCGGCAAAAGCCGTCTGAAGATCGCTCTGATAATACTTCGCAAAGATGTCCAGTGTTCCGGAATAGGTGCCAAAGAACCAGCAGCGCCAGCTGCCGTTCCAGAAGAACCGGAACGGAATCCCCGAATCGTCTTGGAGAACCGAGGCACCTTGATTGAGAAGGAAGGAGCGAATGCGCGAGAAATAGGGTTCGTGAAGCAGGTAGGAAGCCGCCTTGAGATACACGTTGCCCGCGCCAAAACCGGCCGCCCATTTGAGTAGCCCCTCATTGGATTTCAGAGCGTCATCGGCTACATTCGCTTGAACGTAGTAGAGCGTCTGAACGCCGGCACCGCCATCGCGGCGAAAGTCGATTCGCACCCCCGGCAAGACGCCGCGCGAACTAGAATTCCCATACGCTTGCAGCGTGCCATCGCGAGCCACACCGAAATAACTGGTGGACACAATCTTGCCGCCTGTCAGCGCAATGAACGTGTAGATCAACGGCAGCACCCCGCGGAAAGCCGTGCGGTCCAGTTCGGCCTTCATGTCCTTCGTAATGAAATGGCCGTACGAAAGAACGACTTCCGCCGATCTTCTCAAATTGTCCAATCCCTCCGCGACGGCCTCCGGCGTCAGCGTATTCGGCGCCGGGATCGAGCCCACCGATTCCAATCCATCGAGAATATAGACCGGCGCATCGGGAAAAAGCGCCAGCGCGCTCACTGCGTCAGGTCCTGCAAAAAAATAGTACACGGGAAGGCTCATCGGAATTCGGGATGCGAGCTCCGCCGCACTCCACGCACGCATTTTTGAGAAATAAGCTCGGTCGTAGCGCTGGGAAAGACGGGCGAGGGCCGCCACGTGCCCGGCATACGCCGGAGACTGCCGCAGCGCTGAGAGAGGCGACGCGGGCGGCAGAGGCACCCCTGCAAGAAATTTGGCCACATCGTCCGCAGCGACGGACTGCGGGGGCAGCGCGCGACGCACCTCCTGTCCAGAAAGCATGATCGTCGCCGTGAGAAGAGCCGCAGCGGCAAGAAGGCCCCTCTTCATTCGCGTATCCTGCCCCCCCGTGCGAGAAAATACAGCCCGATTCCGAGCAGCAACGTCGCCAGACCTGCCAATGCCTGTTCGGGCCTGTCGAACGCGCTGTAAACCATGGCGAAGAGGTTCAGCGCCAGAAAGACGATGGGAGTCAGCGGATATCCAAAACAGCGAAACGGTCTTGGGAGAGCCGGTCGACGCCACCGCAATACCAGCACACCCAGCACGGTTAGAAAGCTGCACGCCAGGATGGAAAATTGGGCATACACAAGCACGGCCTCAAACGTCGAGGTCGCGAGCATCAGCAATACCAGGAGCGTCTGCACACCAATGGCCACGCGCGGAACGCCGCCCGGGGACGTCCAAGCGAAGAACCGTAGAGCGGGAAAGTCCTGCCCAACCGCCTGCGCGACGCGCGGGCCCGCCCAGGTCATCGCGCTGATGGAGGAAATCAAACCTCCGGCAATTAGTGCGGCCATCACGCGTCCGCCTTGCTCGCCGAGCAGGTTCCTGGCGGCAATCTCCCCAACCTCGATCTTTCCCGCAAAGCTGTCCATGGGTCCGCTCGCCAGAAAGGCTGCATTCAAAAACACGTAGAGAATTGTCACGATCACTGTGGCTAGCAGCAGCGAGCCCGGCACCGTGCGCTGCGGCTCTCTCACCTCGCCAATGATGTACACCGCAGCGTTCCATCCCGAATAGGAGTAAAGGACGAACATCAACGAGACTGCGAACGGTCCGCCAAAGATAAGGCTGAAATCTCCGTCACGAGGAGCAAATAGCAATGGACCGCCACGCAGGAATCCAAGGCCGATGAAAGCGGTAATCAGCCCAACCTTCAACGACGTGATCACAACCTGAAAATTCCCGCTCGCTCGCACGGTCAACGAATGCGCCGCCGCCAGAAACACAACCGCCACGACAGAAACCAATGCCGCCGGAATGCCTGGCAGGGCCGCGGTCATATATTTTCCCAAAGCCATCGCGGAAAGGGCAATCGGCGCCGAAAAGCCCACCGTCACCGAAACGAAGCCGCCCATGAACCCAACGGCGGGATGATAGATCGCTGAAAGGAAATTGTATTCTCCCCCTGACCGCGGCAGCGCCGCCGAGAGTTCCGCATAACTCAGCGCCCCGCAGAGGGCCACGACACCCCCGAGCGCCCAGACCAGCAGAATCAGGAATGGGGAGGGAATCGCCGGCACTTGAAAGCCAAGGCTGGTAAACACGCCCGTGCCGATCATGTTTGCCAGCGCGAGCGCCGTGCAGGTGATGAGACCGACTTTTCGAAAACCGCCCATATATGCCCGGACTGTCTGAAAAGGGAACCTCGTCCACAAGCCGCCAATCACTCCAGATATTTCTTGAGTCTCTCTTTTAATTCCGAACGAGCGCGAAAGAGGATGCTCTTCACCGCTGGAACGCTTGTCTTAAGCACTTTCGCGATTTCCTCGTAAGGCATTCCTTCGTAACGGCGCAGCACAATGGCCACGCGCTGGTTCTCCGGGAGTCCCGCGATCGCCGCATCAATTGCCTCCTGCAATTCGGCGTCGAGCAACCTCTCACTGGGCGCCGGCGCTTCGCCGTCGGCAAACTGATGCTGCCCAGCATCATCCTGATCGGCTTCCATAGGAACCAGATGCGTCCGCCGCCTGCGGCGCATTTCATTGAAGACCAAATTGCGGGTGATCGTCATGAGCCAGGTCGTGAATTTTGCAGTAGGCTCGTAGCGCGCGGCGGATTTCCAGACGCGGACAAACACCTGCTGCCCAATGTCCTCTGCCTCGGCCGCGCTGCCGAGCATTTTTGCCGCCGTGCCCACCACGCTGTGTTGATGCCGCGTCACCAGCGCTTCAAATGCCTCGACGTCGCCGGCCTTAGCGCGAAGCATAAGCGCAACATCATCCTGCCCCCCTTCGGTGTCCTCAAGGCTGCGCGATGGCTCTGACTGGTTTTTTTGAGAGGACGCTGAGCCTCCGGCCGCGAAGTTCACCCATCATTAAACCATGAAAGCAGCCAAATGACGCACAAAATCGGCTTGGCGAACACGCCGGACGGCGATTTGCTGGAGGACTTCATGCCTCAGCCCATCGTCGCCAGCTATTGCAATACCTTCCTCAAGCGCGAGATGCGGCATATATACAGGCAGGTGACAGGATTGCGGGAATTTCAGACTTTTGTGATGACCAAGTCTCGCGAGAACGCCGATGTCTTTCCTTTTCCTGATGTCGAAGTCCTTCCGCGCCCACGAATCAATTTTCTCTCGCGCTTTCATAAAAAGTACATCCAGCGATTGGAGCCGGTTTTTTATCGCGGAGAGTACGACCAACTCGACAGCGTTTTGAGCCGTCGTCATGCGGATTTGCTGCATGTTTATTTCGGCCATACGGGCGTTCATTTGCTGCCGTTTGTGCGAAACTGGCCGAAGCCAGCGCTGGTTTCCTTTCATGGCATGGACATCATGTTGCGCGACGAAGAGCCTGGCTACAACAACAGGCTGCGTGAACTCTTGGAGACGTTGCCTCTCGTTCTCGCACGCAGCGAGTCATTGGCAGCGCGGCTCGTGGAGCTGGGCTGCGAGGCCACAAAAATCCGTGTCAATCGCACGGGAGTGCCGATGGAAGGATTTCCGTACTTCGCGCGCTCTCTTCCTGCCGGCGGCGGATGGCGCATGATCCAAGCCTCGCGCTTCATCGAAAAAAAAGGGTTGGACATTACGCTGATAGCTTTTGCCGACTTCCGGAAGAAATATCCTAACGCCGAGTTGGTATTGGCGGGTGAAGGCCCGCTCGAGAACCGCCTCAAGGAAATTGCGCAGCGTCTGGGCATCGCCCAAGCAGTTTGCTACCCGGGCTTTCTCGGTCAGCACGAACTCGCGGCAGCTTACCGGTCGGCCCATCTTTTCCTGCATCCCAGCCAGACAACGAGGTCTGGCGATCAGGAAGGCGTCCCCAATTCGATGCTCGAAGCCATGGCGAGTGGTCTTCCGGTGGTGGCAACCCAGCATGGCGGCATCCCGGAAGCCGTGCAATCCGGACGCGACGGCCTGCTCGTTCCCGAGCGCGACAGTCGGGCGTTTGCCGCCGCCCTCCTTGAGATCGCAGACAATCCCGGCATTTATCAAACCTTCTCGCGGAATGCAGCCGAGTCCGTTCGTGAGAAATTCGAACAAACCCGCTCCATCGCAAAGCTTGAAGGGTTTTATCGCGAGCTGATCAACTAGAGCAAATGCCGAAATAAATTTCCGAAATGGTGGCAGCGCCGAGGGGTCTCTGGCAAGGCGCGGAGGCAGGTCAATCCCTTAGGGCTTGACCTGCCGACGCAACACAGCCAGAGACCCCTCGCCGCGCCAGCCCTTTCCCAAGCAATTCTTTAAGAATCGCTTGGGAGGCGGCCATTTGGAAATTTCTTTCGGCATTTGCTCTAAAGTCTTTCGAGTTCCCGT
>JAXIPG010000018.1:0-11402 GCA_045403045.1 Terrimicrobiaceae bacterium | reverse complement strand
GCGGGGCAACAGAGAAGAGCTTCTCCAAGCGGCGCGAAAGTTTCGGCTCGAAGGCTTGATCGCAAAAAGGCCGGATTCTCTGTACGAGCCCTGCCGACGCACCTGTATGGTGCTCTGCAAAAAATCAAACGTGCCACTTGCCCTTTTGTTAATTAACTTGCCAGAGAAAAGACGCGGCAGATGGGGCCAAGGCATCACCCAGCAGTCATGAAACACTGCCACTGGGTAGAACCCGTGGTGGTCGCCCAAATCAAGTTTACCGAGCGGACTCTCGACGACCAACTTCGGCAACCCGTCTTCCTGGGACTGCGAGCCGACAAACAGGCAAGGGATGTGGTTCGTGAATAAACCTCGTGTCGCCGTGGGGTTTCGAAGATTAGGCCGACGGTCAGCCCAATGCTGCAATGCAAACAAGCTAATGGGTGACCTTGAGGGCGGGGATTGCTAAAGCCCATTGCCACCACTTTGCCGACGATTCACCGATCGTTTTACCTAGCACTTTTGGCTCAGCATCCGCGAGTGCATTCGAAGGTTCTATCCCCGCTCCGGCGATCGGTCCAGCGAAAAGTGTGTGCACAATAGCGCGTGTATAATTCTTAGAAATGACAGCCTGTTGTTTACGATAGCCTTTCGGCGCTTTGACAAGGATTATTGTTCAGTGTCGCGTGATTTGCGAAAGCGTGACTGAATTTTATCGGCTTCGAACGAAGCCTCATGACCAGCGGGCAATGGTGTCCATCGTCCGCGGGATAAACCCAAATCGCGCTTTATTCAAAGCGAAAGCCGAGCTGATGTATAGGTCCTGCAGTCTGTACTGAACTTGACGCACACAACTTACAGATCGCATTTCACCCCGGCCACCGACCACCGCCTAACTGGTAGCAAGGAACTGGAGCCGGATAATAGTGAAACTGGCCGATAACTGGGCTGCTAATAACCATAGCCACAATTGTTCCAGCCGCATGGCAGGTTTTTTGCCGCTTGCCTGGGCCGAGTCTCCCCACAAACCATTAGGATATTCCTCTCGAATGATCCTTTGAGCGGCGTAGGCCACTTAATTCACTATCACCGTGTATGTAATATCAAACGCAAAACCAGGTGTAGGAAGTGCGTCACCCGTGAAGTTTCCTTGGATTGTCACCGAATGAGTGCCCTTCGTTAAGGGCGTCAGAAATACAGCGGCGGTGAGGTAGTGAGTGCCCTTACCATCCGCAAGCTGTGGTACCTCTACCCCGACGATGTAACCGGAGTCCTCTTTGATCCGGGTTATCTTGCCATCGATAGCGATCTGGAGGAGTTCGGCACCGAGCTCTTCACGGCTGAAGAAGTAGTTTGCGACCGCATTCGGGTCATTCGGGTCATTCACGCTAGGGAAGTTTCCGAAAATGGGCTCCGAGTCATCAGCGAAGAAAATCGGCACGTATAACATGGTACCCGGACGCACGGAGAATGTGTTGGATGTGTCGCCACTGGTATAGAGAATCTGAAACGGCACGTCAGGCTCGGTTTCTTTGCTTCTGTCATTGGGGGCACTTGTGCTGAAAAAGGCCGTGGCCTTGGCGATGTCTGACAGCGAATAACCTTTTGGCTTCGCTGTCGGCGGCAGGATGTTCCCCCCGCCAGCATGCGCCGGGTCGCCATGGCCCTCATACGCGAGGGTCCCGGGGTTCGTTTTCCCGAAGGTCAAATACCAGAGCGCAGAGGTGTCTGGGGGCGGAGCGGGAACGAATTCGTCGTATGTTGGGGGGGAGGTGGTTAGATCGTACCGCCGCACCTGCCCTGCCGAATCACCCCCTGATATTGGAACGAAGAGCTTCCTGCCGGGACCAAAGAGCAAAGCCTGCGCGAACGCCCGCGGTTGGCCGATCGCATACAAGTCGATCTTGCCTTTAAAGACACCGGAGTGACCGTCATAGATTCGAATTGAATCTGTATCGCTTTCATCTACGCGGAAGCTCGTTATGTACAGATTGCCATCCGGACCAAAGACCAATCCCTCCGGGCGATTAAGCCGCCCTGAACCGCCTGCGTCGATTATGAAGGCCCCAATGAAATTCAGCGTCTCCGGATCGAAGACCAGCACTTCGCCACCAGTTGATACAGGAGGAAATTTCGGGACGTTGGCCACGTAGAGCAGGCCGTTGGGGCCGATGACCAGTCCGCGAGGATGGAAGTTATAGGCAAAGTCATTGGGGGGGCTAAACTCGCGAAGGAACTTTCCCGTGTTTTCATCAAACGCGAGCAACCGTCCCGGATCTGCGACTGTGTCTGAAATGATAAGGTCGGCGACATAGACTATCCCTCGCCAACTCACGATTCCACGCGGCAAAAACGGCGCGTGTGGATCGATCGAAGACACCAGCGCATTATCGAGCGCTCCGTCATTGAGCTTATAGCGAAGAACTTCGCCGGGCTTCGGCTGACCAACGTTTTGGTTGACAACGAGCAATCTGCCAGATTTGACCAATACACCTCTGGGTCCCAGTAGGCCCCCGCTGCCCGGTTTGACGAACACGCCAGAACTGCTCCCGCCGCTAATCGGCGAGCCTGTATTGGCGTTGAAACGTCTTACGGTATTGTTAGCTGCCTCGCCCACGTAGAGGATATCGGAGTCGGCGACCTCCGAACGAATGGATCCTACGGCCACAAGGAGCAGCAGAGCGGGACCTATCGAGAGCTTAGCTAGGAAATTGAGCGCACGTGTATGATTTGTATGAGGCAGCATATGGCTTTCCGAGTTATAGTTACATGTTGTAGATGGGCGGCTTAAATCTACCAGGGTGACGGATTCCACTCCGCCCTGCTAACATTCGACAGGCATAACTTAGACGGCGGCGTCGGAGCTCGCTGCAGACTTGGTGCGCCATCGACGCAGCGCTGCGATCCAGAACCAGCGTATGTTGGTCGTCCATGGTCGCGTCGGGTTCGCTGACAAGACTACCCCCCCCAACTAGGGTCATTTGGTGGTATGAAAATCGCCGTTGGCGCTGTGTAAGTCGCGGTGATCGTCACTGCCATGTAGGGAATTGTCGCGGTGGTCTTGGGTAAAAATGGGTTTGCCAAAATAGCGATGTCCCCTGTCCAGCCCGCGAACTCCGCCCCAGCTGGTGCCGCGTTTGCGACTACGCTAACCAAGGTGCCGGCTTCATAGTTGTCGCTGGGTTTCCCCTTTTCTACAGTCAATGAATACTTGGTCGGGGCGTTCGAAGTGGGCGTAGACTCCTCCACATAGGAGGCTGAGCCCGCCTTCAGTCCAGCAATTGACGCCGCTGCAACCGCCATCGCGGCGACGAAAAGCTTGCTGTTTCTATTCATGAGCATTCGCCTCTAATTGGGCCTTGCTACAACTTCGCTACAAGGATCAAGGTGACGCTCGATTTATGACGGATATCGGCTTCTCCTGTCACTCCCCCAAATGGGGGAATTTAAGAGAGGATTTCCCGTGTTTTACGCTTGCTAGCCGAAGCACTTTTCCCCACTCTGGCCGATAGCAATTAGAGCCTGCGGTAGAGAAGGATGCAAAAAATCACTTCTGCAGATCAACGAAAGCTGTCCATTTTCGTAAGGGAGCTTTATGGTCTCGATTCTGTTCAACGGATTTTAGAGCGGGTAGTTCAAGGTCTTGGAAATCTCATAGGCTCGGACAGTGTATTCGTGCCAGTGGCCGACCCTGAGAGGAAAATGCTCACGTTATTAGCCGACAACGTAGGTCCCGAGCTGCACAAATTGTGGCCGATACTGGTCGCTCTCCGCCACGAAAATCCCGCGATCACATATCATATGTCACATCCGGAGGGGCCAGCTCTGATGATCAGAGAGTTGCTTCCGATGTCTCGATGGACGAGGACGGCGATATTCAATGAATTCTATTCAAAGCTGGCCATGCGGGAGCGGCTTAGTCTGAGTCTATCCTTCTCTCGCCCTGATATTGTCGGAGTCGTCGCGCATCGCAGCACCCGCTCCTTTACTGAACGCGACCGTTCCGTGTTAAATCTGCTTCGATTTCACGTTTCGCGGGCTTGTGCAACAGCGAAAGCGCGTGTCGCCCCTCCTTTCGCTTCAATGATAGAGGCACTTGAATCGCTGATCGGCGGGAGCATTGTCACACTGGACTCGGGCGGAAAAGTTCAATTCTCATCCGATCTTGCTCAGCGGTATTTTGAGAGCTTCTTCTCGCAAGAGAAACCGTTTCTCAACGGTCTCCCTGCAACGGTCAAGAGGTGGGCCTGCCGGGAGATCGTAAGTTTCGGGACTTGCGAATTATCCGTTCGTCCGCCACAGCCCTTGGTTGTTCGGATTGGCGAGAGGACGCTTCGGATCCGGATAGCAAATACAAGAGAAGGAAGCGGCTACGTCCTCTTGCTACGGGCCGAGGATCCGGCGCTGGAATTGGCGAAATTGAGTTTCCTTGGGCTTGGAGCCCGCCCGACCGAGGTCCTTTATTGGTTGGCCAAGGGTAAGACAAACAAGCAAATCGGAATCATTTTGGCAATGGCAACTGAGACTGTGAAAGCTCATCTGAAGAGCATTTATCGTCGTCTGGAACTTGAGAACAGAGCGACTGCTGCATCGATGATTTCAGAACTTCTCGTTGGCGCTTAAGACTCATACGGACAAGGCCACGTTCACATCATTTTCCTCCTGTCATTGTCTGGGGAGAATTGATCTTCGCGACTGGTCTGCGAGTTTGTGTCACGGGTGCAGATGATTTTGAAAAGGCGCCGACGAATGAGGCCGCCGGTTAATGTGGCGCAGGAATGAATCGCCCAGACGAGTACGGATAGAATTCGCGGGGCCATGTGTCATGTGATGGCGCGAGGGGACCGGCGGGAGCCCATTGTGCAAGACGACGAAGACCGCAGAGCTTCTTGCGAACACTCGGGAAAGCGTCTGCTGGAGACGACGGAGTCCAACCTTCCGCGAGGCATGGGTTGGCTGCAGAACGCCTTCACGCGGCGGATCAACACGCGGCACAGGCTCCGCGGGGAGCCCGCAAACTGTTCTGAGCTTCGTTTGATTACCCTGCGGCAAAGTGTCCGCTCTTTCTCGACACGTTGATGTGGCCAGCGCTCGGCGCCGATTCGGGATAGGTGAGCAGTGGTGCGAGATGCCCTTCGTGCTATCGTGTCCCTGAGAGCCATGATATGCCCAAGCCATCTCTTTCTTCGCAGACGATCCAAGGCATGCTCCACCAGCGTTGGGGGACAATTTCTGACTTCAGCCCGCTCGCTGAAGGATTGGCTTCGCAGGCGTTCGGCTTCCGCCATGGGGTGGCCGACTACGTGGTCCGCGTTAATCAGTCGATCGACGGATTTACAAAAGACCGGTTCGTCTATCACAGCTTCGCCGGCCCGGACCTGCCGATCCCGGAAGTGCTTGACATTGGCCACCTGGATGGCACGCATGCCTTCTGTGTCTCGCGTCGTATGCCGGGCGTGCGGTTGCAAGACATGGATGATGCCCACTTGTCACAGCTTATCGGTCCTACCGAAGAACTGGTGGCGACGATCTCCGCCGCAGATATTAGAGGAACACACGGGTTTGGACGATTCGATGCCACTGGAATCGGCCCGTACGCACGCTGGCATGATTTCCTGACCAGCATCACAGATCCCCAGCGGTTTGATTGGGCGCAAGCCGGTCGCACCGCCCATATGCCGACGGTCCGCACCCTGTGCTGCCTTGTCGCACAGCTTGCCGCGCAGTGTCCCGAGGAGCGCCGTCTGGTCCACGGCGATTTCGGCTCCTATAATGTGCTCTCGGACGGTCAGCACATCACTGCGGTCATTGACTGGGATCGGGCGCTGTTCGGGGATCCACTCTACGACGTTGCCAACCTCCTCTTTTGGCGGGAAGAACATCTACGACCGCTGATTGAGCGGATTAAGCAGCAAGGATGCACCGTCCCACACTGGCATGAGCGGGTATTCTGCTATCAACTGCTCATCGGCTTGCAGGAAATCTACGATAGCGCGATGGGCACAGGCACAATCAACCTCGCGTGGCTCACAAACCGGTGCAATGCTATCGTTGAGCAACGAGCGGCGCCCGAACGGAACCGCTAGCAGGCTGTCGGACTTGCAGGTCCGGGTGGAATTTCTCCTCGAAAACCCACCGTGCAAAGAGGGCCAACCGCCCGACATCCTGCTAAAATCGGCACTTCGTGCCGAAAAAAGACCCAAAATCCGTGTTTTTTCTCCGCGAAGCGGAGTTCCAGCAGCCTGTAGAAAGGGCGGGTTCATTTTTTCGACGATTTCTCACGCTTCAAACTTCGGCTTCATTCGAAGTCCGACAGGCTGCTAGGGACTAAATGACTATATCGGAAAGGGATTGGAGCCTCTTGGAGGAAGGCTATCGTGGCGGAAGAGCCGGGAAACTAGGTCGGATTCCGGTCGGCCTGGTGCTTGCGCCGGGCGCGGTTCCGGCGCAGGAGTTGGGCAGTGTTGAACCCCGATTTGCCCACCATCGTCCGGGCCTTTACGTCCCATCTTGCCGATTATCACTTGCCTGACAATGTAATCGAGGCCTACGCCACGGCGTTCTATCACAAAGGCAAGTTCGTCCTAGCTAGTCAGAACCGACCCTGAGCGCGCCGAGCAAGTTATGGAGATCTTGCGGGAGTGCCGCGCCTCGCGAGCGAATTGGCATCACACTCGTCCCAGCAACGCTTATTAACCCGCATATCTCACACTCTGGCGGCCCATCTTGCTAATCATTTGGCCGCCAGCGGATTCGTCCTCCCACACCATATCACCCTGGATATGCCTTGGTCGTCCTCAACCCTGGCGACCAAAGCATTACGCAATCTGAACCACCCGAGTGTGAGACAAGCGGATTAAGGTCGCACTACGGGAAACGTCCGGCAGTTCCCAAGCATTCTTTCTGCAAATAGTTGGCGGCCCACCCGGAATCGGCGCGATGCTCAGATGGGCCGCCGCTTTCGGTGGTAAATATGCCATGGCGGATTCGGATTGAGTATCGGGGATGTCCCTGATCGTATCCTCCGAAAAAGGGATTTTCGCTTCGTAATTTGGAAAGTCGAGTCGGTCGGCTCTATGTTACTTTTCGCATGCGGAGAGAAGTCGAGATCGTCAACAAGCTCGGGTTACACGCGCGGCCCGCGGCGGAGTTTGTTCAATGCGTGATAAAGTTCAAGAGCAAGATCACGATTTGCAAGGACGAGGAACGTTTCTCGGCCGCGAGCATATTGGAAGTCCTTAGCGCCAATCTGGATTGCGGCGCTCGTGTCGTCATCGAGGCGGTCGGGCCCGATGGACAGGAGGCACTTAATGATCTTGAAGCATTGCTGCTACGTTTTCGTGATGAAGAGGGCGGATCGAGCTAGTCGATTGCAACTGTATGATCTCCGTTTGTTCAGCGGTCGGAAGGCCGACCAACTCATCGGAAGGCGGCCGCCAGTGCAGGATCGTGAAACTGCTCGTACGAAAAGATCTTCGCGTCACGAAACTTCCAGATGAACACCCATCGTGTGCGGGAGCGACAATGAACGCAACGTCGCCCCGGCCAAATGCTGCGTAGACTTCCTGGATCGTTTCAATATTCTGTTGCTCGCTCATCTGGTCTCCTTTCCGGCTTGGAAACGCTCGCCGGCCAATCACCTTTCATGGCCACCACTACGTCTGGGCGCTTTCCAGAGCCGTTGATAACTCCTGATCGTCCAGCACAGGGAATATCTGCAAATCCATCAAGTCTCCCCACATATAAGCGAATTCGAGGAGTCTCTTCGCGTCGTCCGTCTCCAGAAGAGCGAAGCCACCGCTCAAATCAGCCCGTGTCCATCTGCCGAGGAGCTTTACCCCTTCCGGCGGCAATCCACCCGTCCTTTGAAATCGCGCTATGCCTTCAGCGCGTTCTTCCGCATCGGGGGTCCAATCGAACGTCAGAATGAATTTCATGGGTGTTTTCTGTTTGCCGTGCTGCGTTTCCTGCTTTCCATCCGCAGCTTACGGCTGAAAATGTGCGGCACAAGTTCCTTCATTGCAGGAGATTGGGAGGGCTTTCCTTTCGCGCCACGTTGAGCCGCCACTGGCGTTTTATCTCGTTTGAATATCAGGACAGCGGCGAGGTTGGCCCTTTGCACAGAGCCTGCCTTGCCAAACCTGCGGCGAATCGGGCCGCAAGGCCATTTTGGCGCCAATCTCGAACGTTCGCGCCTTGATCCAATCACGAAGGTCGGCCGGAAGCTGTTTCGGGGGTTTCATTTCGCCCGGCTGGCAAATCATGCAAGTTAGAGTGTCACGGTTCGGATTACCAATCGAGGTCTGTTCGTCAGGGGTCGCTCTGGCTCAACATGATCCTTCACAGGCTCAGCGGAGGTCGGCGAAGTCGGGTGTAACTCGGGTTCGCATCGAAGTCATTCAAAAAAGGTAGCGCATGAGGCTCCGCTCTCGTTTCCCGGTTTTCTTGAACGACCCATGCGCGCGGGAGGGAAGTAGGCTGGTTAGTTGGTGTGCCGTTCTCTCCCGTATCTATTGATCAGGTGTTCACCTGATTGCCTTGAAGATGAGAGTGATATAACTGTTCAGAAACCCTATTTTCCAATCAATTTCAAAAACCGCACGCCACTTTTAGCGGCAGTCCAAAAACAGTCGAAGGAGTCGCTCACTCCCGCTGATGAGAGCGAGGAGTGCGAGCGTGCCATATTTTATCGTGACGATTTTGCTCTCCTAACCGACGATATCGAATGTCGGCTGGTGCGGATCGAGGACATTTCCGTTCTCGAAGCGTGTCGGAATTCTACGCTCGTCCATTTCCCCGACGGCAAGCTTCTCATTCGGCGCTCTCTCGGGGACTGCGAACGCAGGCTGGACGGCTCCATCTTCTTTCGCGCCAGCAGGGGGTGTATTGTCAACCTCAGCCAAGTGAAACAACCACATCTCCTTGAAGACGGAGGCCTCATTTTTCTGCTAAAGGACGGAAAAGAGGTCGTGTTTTCTCGCAGACAAAGCATTCTCTTCCGTAAATTACGCGGTCTCTAGCTGCGGGAGCCAGGGTCCGCGGGACATCTGCAAAACATTGGCGAATTTCCAGGGGCTTGTTATGAATAGCCGTTACTGAATTTGTCGTAAATACCTGATACTTAGCACAGCCAGCACCCGGATTCGAACCGGGGACCTACTGATTACAAACCCCGCGATTTCTCGGGAGCTTTTCATATCTACAGTGAAAACTACGGTAACTTGAAGCCCTCGACAACCCTCAATATCCCTCAAAATCCCGACATAATGGCAGTATTTGGCAGTGAAGCGTCTAAGCGGAAGGGGGTTTCTCGCCAACGCGCTGAATAGCGATCGCGGACGTCGTGAATTTCGCAGCGGTGGTGTGTCGTACCACGACCACGCGGGATGTTAGTTTCGAGTCAGAACCGCGGTGTTTCGAGATGCGCCATGAAGTCGGAGAGCCGCTTGTCGGCTGCTCGCGGCGGGTACGCGAACAAAAATTTGAGGGGGCACTCGCTGAGCTGCGGGCGCCTTGATTCGATTTCCCGCTCTGAGTCGACGTCCCCTGCTGATTTTGTGTTTCTCGTTGGGTCTGCGTTCCCTGTTCGCTCGAACGAGAGGGACCGGCTTTTGATCCACCGGCCGATCCCGTGCCGGCTGCGCCTTCAGAATTTCCGCTGCTTTGTTGAGCGAAACTTGCACAGAGTGTCACTGATGCAATTCCAAAAACTAACAATGCCCTTTTCATAATCTGTATATCGAAATCTCTCACGGCCCTAGAGATCAGGGTACACTCGATAACAAGCATCAGGCTGATCTTTTTAAAATCGGATCGCCTTTGACCTGGAGGCGCGCCGCGATAATCATCCCACCCAGGCTATTGTAATTTGAAATCGATTAAATTGTTTGGGCTGTTGGCTGGCACGGTGACAGCGTGGCCGCTGGGACTTTAAAGGGGAGAGCGTCAAGAAGTCGGGGTTAACGAATGGGTTAGTGATCCCATCTTGTCTAAAGCTGTCGTGCTCGCTGATCAGACGACCTATCGGCGCCGGGACGGCTCCCTGCAGCAAAATCGCGAGCGTTTCGCGCACTTTCTCTTCGGCATCTGGCAGTCGCGCGCTCGGCGTAAACACTTCCGGTCCCGATACTCTCAAGCGGTCGGCCCGGCGGCCTTCACCTCGGCGCTGACGCCGTCTTCGTAAGTCGCAAAGTTCTTTGTGAAAAGACCGGCCAGCTTCTGCGCCGTGGCATCGTAGGCTGCCTGGTCGACCCAACTCTCGCGCGGCAAGAGAATTTCTCGGGGGCACCCCAGGACATTCCGTCACAACACCGAAGCCGAAGACCGGATCGCGCACGGTCTTCGCCCCGGCCAACGCGCCGCTGTGGATGGCGTCGATGATGGCGCGGGTATTGGCCAATTTCATGCGCTACCCGGCCCCATACGCTCCGCCGCTCCAACCTGTATTCACCAGCCACACGCGCGACCCGTGCTCGCGCATCTTCGCGGCGAGCAGTTCCGCGTATTTGCTGGGGTGCCACATCAAAAACGGTCCGCCGAAACACGGTGAGAACGTCGCTTGGGGCTCCGTCACACCCATCTCGGTGCCCGCCACTTTGGCCGTGTAACCGCTGATGAAATGGTACATCGCATGCGCTGGCGAAAGCGAGCTCACTGGCGGGAGCACGCCAAAGGCGTCACAGGTCAGAAAAATCACGTCGGTCGGGTGCCCCGCTGTGCAGGGGATTTTGGCATTCTGAATGAACTCTATCGGATACGCGCCCCGGGTATTCTCGGTGATGCTTGTATCCGTGAAGTCCACATGTTGGTCGTCGTCCAGAACCACGTTTTCTAACACCGCTCCGAACCGCAGCGCCTGGAAGATATCCGGTTCGCTCTCGGGCGCGAGGTTGATTGCTTTCGCGTAGCAGCCGCCTTCGATATTGAAGATGCCATCATCGCTCCAGCAATGCTCGTCGTCTCCGATGAGGTGACGCTTCGGGTCGGCGGAGAGGGTGGTCTTGCCAGTGCCGCTGAGGCCGAAAAGCAGCGACGAGCGACCGGTTTCCTTGTCCGCCGTCGCCGAGCAGTGCATCGAGAGCACGCCCCGCTTCGGCGCGAAGTAATTTGCCACGGTAAAGACCCCTTTCTTCATCTCCCCGGCATATTCGGTGCCGAGAATCACAAGCTCCTTGTCCTCCAGGCTCAGGTCGATGCTTGTCGTCGACCCCATGCCTGTGGTCAGCCGGTTCGCTGGGAAGGCTCCCGCGTTGTAAATAACGAAATCCGGCGCGCCAAAGGCCTCGAGCTCCTCGTGCGTCGGCCGAATGAGCATGGTGTGCATGAACAGCGCGTGATACGGACGCGAGCAGATGACACGAACCTTGAGACGATACTTCGCGTCCCAGCCGGCGAAGCCATCGAAACAGTAAAGACGCTCACGC
>JAXIPG010000283.1:0-4688 GCA_045403045.1 Terrimicrobiaceae bacterium | reverse complement strand
GTCGGACTTGAAATCGAAATCCCATTTTATGGATAGATCGCGGTTGACAAGCGAAATTTCCCTGCCTGACAGGCTGCTAAAATTCCGCCTCCGGCGGAAAAACAGGGAAAAATTCTGCTTCTTTTCGGCACGCAGTGCCGATTTAGCAGGATGTCGGGCGTGGGGCCTGCGCTGCGAGACGGGATACCCGGCGAAAATGCGACACGGATTCCCAGTCCGACAGCCTGCTAGCCCGAATCACGCGGGCGCGTCACAGAGCGCTGTCCAAAGCGTGTCTCCAAACCTTGCTTTCACGCGCTCTTCGAGATCGGGGCTCCATGCATCCTCCTTGAGCACGGCAAAGAGGGTCGAACCCGAGCCGGACATTGCGGCCGCCCGCACCTCAGGCTGCTGTATCAACCAGTCTTTCATCACAGGTAACACGAGAAACTTCTCAAAGACCGGACGTTCCAGGGAATTGAAAACCTTGATTCCGCCAAGATCCTGCTCGTCCTCGAGACCACCAGGAAGCGCATGCGAGGCGGCCCACGCCTTGTACGCCCAGGCGGTTTCCACACCGAAAGGTGGCTTGAGCAAGAGAAGTCTCAACTTTTCGGGCACATTAAAGGGCTGGATGATGTCTCCGCGCCCGCGGCAGATCGCCGGAACGCTACGGATGAAGAACGGGACGTCTGAGCCCACTTTCGCGGCGACCCTCTCGAGTCCCTCAACTCCGAGATGGGTCCGAAAAATCGCATCCAACGCGACCAGAACTGCGGCGGCATCGCTGCTTCCCCCGGCCAATCCGGCTCCCATGGGAATGCATTTGCGGATCCCGATATGCGCGCCGAATTGCAAACCGGTGTGTCGCGAATATTCGTGTGCGGCCGCTGCGGCGAGGTTATTCTGCCCCTCTGGAACATTTGGATCGTCGCAGGAGATCCTCACAGTCCTTCCGAGAGAGGTCTCCACGGTAATCTCGTCAGCCAGGGAAATGGGCACAATGAGAGTCTCGATGTCGTGAAACCCGTCAGCACGCCGGCCACGAACCCGCAATTGCAAATTGACTTTGGCAGGCGCACGCAGCTTCATGGCGCGCGCCATCCTGCGCAAATGACCTGCCCCGCTAAAGAAAAAATCATTGTGGCGCTGGACACGCCGGATTCGACGTCCGCTCTACGCCTGGTTGACGATCTCAAGGACGCCATCTCCTGGGTCAAGGTTGGTCTGCAGCTTTTCACTGCGCAAGGCCCGGCGATCGTCACGGCCCTCAAAGAACGACGCCTCAAGGTGTTTCTGGATCTCAAGTTTCACGACATCCCGAACACTGCTCACGAAGCAATGCGTTCAGCCGTTAGACTCGGCGCCGACATGGCCACGATCCATCTCTCGGGCGGCAGCCGGATGGTGCGAAGCGCCATCGAGGCAACAGCGGGCTCGCCTTTGCTCGTCCTCGGCGTGACAGTGCTCACAAGTTTCGACGAAGCCGAACTGCGCGGGATCGGTGTCCAACGGACTCCCGAGGAACAGGTCGCCGAACTCGCAGCGCTGGGGTGTCAATGTGGTTTACGCGGTGTCGTGTGCAGCCCTCGGGAAATCACCTCATTGCGAAGCAAATTCGGTGATTCCCTGACAATCGTCACGCCCGGCGTGAGGCCGGCTGGCTCGGCAGCCGATGACCAGCAGCGCGTAATGACTCCCGCCGAGGCCGTTCGCGCCGGCGCCAGCCATCTGGTCATAGGCCGTCCGATTACTGCCGCAAGATCGCCACGTGAAGCGGCGCTGCGCATTGCCGACGAAATCGCAAGCAGCCTGTCGGAGTTGAAATGAAAATCGCAGTTCCCATGAAGGCTTTCACCGAAGAGCGAGCGCCACTCCTGACAGGCTGCTTAATTCCGCCTGCGGCGGAGAGATTGCTGGCAATCGTGCGATTTCCGGCACGCGGTGCCTCGCCTGCGGAACAAATGTCCGGCGACTGGCGCGCGACCCTGCCTGCCTCTCAATCCCGAAAATTCTTGAAGGCCAAGCCAACGCCAAAATCAGCTGCCCGGAGAGCGCCAATGACCTTCTGCAGGTCGTCTCTCTTGCTTCCCGTGACGCGCACCTGCCGATCCTGAAGCGCCGCCTGAACCTTCAATCCAATAGCCTTGATGGCCTTCGTAATCTCCTTGGCCTTGTCGCCATCGAGACCTTGCTTGATGGCGAGTTCCTGCCGCGAATGACCAAGAGGAGAAATGTCCGGATCCTTGTGGTCGACATTGCGCAAGTCAATGCCGCGCTTGGCGAGCTTGCTGACGATAATCTCGCGCAAACCTTTGAGCCGCGCTCCGTCATCCACAGTGAGACGCACTGAGCCGGTCTTGGCATCGAGCTCAATCGTTGCGCGGACGCCTTTGAAATCGAACCGGGAGGCCAACTCACGCTGGGCTTGATCGACCGCATTCCTGACCTCCATGCGGTCCACTTCGGAAACAACGTCAAAGGATGGCATAAGTCGAAACTGTCTCAACTCTTCTTTCGGCACGAAGTGCCGAAAAGAAACAGGATTTTTTTCCTGTTCTTCCGCCGGAG
Organism: Terrimicrobiaceae bacterium; assembly: GCA_045403045.1. GTDB lineage: Bacteria > Verrucomicrobiota > Verrucomicrobiia > Chthoniobacterales > Terrimicrobiaceae > DASTFP01. Next base: position 2,138 of record JAXIPG010000283.1, on the reverse strand, counting down.
GAGAAATTTTAGCAGCCTATCAGGCAGGGGAACTTCGTTTCTCAACCATAAGCTCTCCATAAAATGGGAGTTCGATTTCAAGTCCGATAGGCTGCTAGACGGAAGAATTTCTCGGCCGTTGCCGTCGTCTGGCGCGCGATAACCTCAAGTGACACACCACGTACCCGGGCAATTTGCTCTGCAACAAGCCGGGTGTGAGCGGGCTCACAACGCTTTCCCCGATGAGGAACCGGCGCGAGATACGGGCAATCCGTTTCAACCATAAAGCAATCCTCGGGAACTGTGACGGCCGTTTCGCGCACAAGCGTTGCATTCTTGAATGTTACGATCCCGGTAAAGGAGACCACATGCCCGAGGGCAATAACTTCCATGGCTTGGTCCGGTCGATTTCCGAAACAATGAAACACGCCGCGCACCCTCCCATTGTAGGATTTTAGGACCTCCAAAGTGTCGTCCCAAGCATCGCGCTGATGGATGACAACGTTCAGATCGAGCGCGCCGGCAAGGTCCAACTGGACGCGAAACGCCTCGGCTTGGGCGGATTTATAAGCTCCATCCATAACGGCTGCCTCAGCGTCCTGGGGGACGTCCGCCTGCAATGCGGCCATCGCCGGAGACGCTTGGAGCTCACCACTCGGCAAATGATGATAGTCGAGGCCGGTCTCACCGATAGCCGCGACCTTCGGATGCTCCGCCAGGACCCGCAACTCAGGAAGAAAGTCCTCCACCTCGTCCTGAACGTTTGTCGGATGAATACCGACGACCGCGTGAACGCCCGGATACTTCTCCGCCAGCGCCACAGCTCGCCGGCTGCTTTCAATTCCCGTTCCGATGGTGATGATCCTCGTAACGCCGGCTTCCCCCGCCCGCCGAATCACCTCATCAAGGTCACCGGAAAAATCCGGGTAGTCAAGGTGAGCATGGGTATCGATAAGCATGATTATCCTTTCTTTGAGGGCGGCTTCTCCTATACTTGCGCGGCAAAGGCCGATGCTCAAGTCATCCAAGACACACATCCTGCGTTTTTTGTAAGGAAGCTGAAATATTCACGACAAATCCCTATCGGCAGCACCATCATGCGCGGCAAATCGAAACCTTCGCCAACCCCACTCGTCGAGGAAACTGGAAACTGCCAAAATACTCAAGCTCCATCCGGTCCATCGAAGCGTAATCCTCGTAAAGAGCAACGCTCAGCACAATCCAACCAATTTTGAGCACTTCAACGTGGCTTATAGCCGCAGAATGAGGGAGCTCAAAAAAAGAAACCAAAAACCAAATGAATACAACGAAAGCACTCATCGCGGGCGCCGCGGTGGCCGGGCTCATGGCCGGGTCGCTCCCGATTCGCGCCTATGCAGCCAACACATCCACCCAGCCTGGGGTCTCTCTCCAGACGATGGCGGAGAAGGAAAAGGGCGCGCATGCCTGCAAGGGTCAAAACGCCTGTAAAGGCCAGGGTGGCTGCAAATCCGGTGACAGCGGTTGCAAAGGGAAAAACAGCTGCAAAGGCAAAGGCGGCTGCGCCGTCAAGGGCACCTAATCAGGAGAGCATGGCGGCCGCCCCTGGGTGGCTTGATCACGCTCGTCGATAACAGCCGCCGCTTTCCAAAGCGGCGGCTCCTTCGAAAACAAAAAACCTTCAAAGGTATCAACGATGCCCGCAAACCCTTTCAACGCCTACACTGATTACGGGATCGGGATCGGACTGCGCGTCCCGCACTACCGGCACCTTCTCGAGAAGAAACCGGTGGTGGATTGGTTCGAGATCATCTCGGAAAACTTCATGGTCGATGGCGGGCGTCCGCTCGAGGTACTCGACTCGATCCTGGAACAATACCGCGTCGTACAGCATGGAGTGGCTATTTACTTTGGCTCGGCGGACAAGCTCAACCGAGATCATCTCAAGAAGCTCAAGCGCCTCGTCAAACGCACCAATACCCCCTGGCTCTCCGATCACTTGTGCTGGGGAAGCGTCGATGGACGCTATACCCATGACCTGCTGCCAATGCCCTATACATTTGCCGCCGCTCGGGTGACGGCGCAAAAAATCCGCGAAGCGCGTGATTTTCTCGAGGTGCCGATCTGCGTTGAGAACGTGAGCAGCTATGCGGAGTTTCATGCCTCGGAGATGACCGAGT
>JAXIPG010000287.1:0-17571 GCA_045403045.1 Terrimicrobiaceae bacterium | reverse complement strand
GTTGCGGGCTGTTGTAGGGCGATTTTGGCAACAGGAATTTAAGCCATTGGGAAAAAAAGAAGAGAGGGGAGGACGAATCCAACAGGGTCTGAAGGCATGGCGCAACTCGCAAGAAGATCCCGAAAACAATTGAGCCGGGGAATTTGTTTTCGCCGCGAAAGCGTCCGGCGAAAATCGAGGGCCGAGCGCGCCTGCCCGATAGTCGGTCGCAACACGCTGCTGTGCGTGAAGACGTTCAACTTGCTGGTGATGTATGGCGCGATGCTGCTCAGCGACGCCTCACCGCCGGCTCGCTCAGCTTGGTTCGACCAAAAGCTCGCGATGAGCGGATCGCGGCACGCGGCTTTAAGTCGCTCGCGGAAGGGACTGCTTCGCGGTGTTTGTTCTATTTGTCGCCGGTGAAAACGTTCGCGGAAGCCAGCTCACTTGGGCCATTGCCGCAGTGCCATTTCTACCACGCGTCGCAGCTCAGCGCGGCTTGCACCGCTGGCCGCCTGAATGGAGATGCCTTGGGCGACCGTGCTGATGTAGCGCGCCAGAGCCGCAGGATCGGCGTCCTTGGGGAGATCCCCTTCCGCTTTCGCGCGTTTGAAACGCTCGACGAAGGCTTGACGCGAGCCGTCGCAGAACGTGATTAGCTTCCGACCGATGGGGCTCGTCGCGTCGCCGCACCTTGCGGCGGCTTGCACCGCGAGACATCCGAGCGGTCGGGTCGAATCGCACATCGCATCCACGGCGCCGTAAAGCCGCTGCTCGGCCACTTCGCGAGCCGTGGGAGCGCTGAGGGCCTGCATCACGTAGGAGGCCGGCCCCTCGCCGTATCGCTCAAGGACTCGGACGAAAAGCGATTCCTTATTGCCGAAGGCCGCATAAAGACTGGGCGGATTGATCCCCATGGCCTCGGTGAGGTCCGACATGGATGTCGCGTCGTAGCCCTTTCGCCAAAACACGTGCATCGCTTTCCCAAGGGCAACGTCCTCATCGAACGCGCGCGGACGACCGGGCCGCGCCGACTTTTTACGAAGTTTCATAGCGAACGTTACAATATAGCTTGACACGGCTGCAAGCGTGGCTTCTTTTGTAGTGAACATTACAAAACTATGAGTTCATCGAAGAGACTGCAAGGAAAAATCGCTCTCGTCACCGGAGGCACCAGCGGCCTCGGCCTGGCAACCGCCCGGCACTTCATCGCCGAAGGCGCACAGGTTTTCATCACGGGGCGCCGCCAGGATGCACTCGATGCCGCCGTCCAACAGCTCGGCGGGAAAGTTGCCGGGGTGCAGGGCGATGTGGCGAACCTCGCCGACCTCGACCGGCTCTACGACGTGATCCGCGAAAAGGCGGGCCGCCTCGACATTCTCTTCGCGAACGCCGGTGGCGGCGAGTTTGTACCGCTGCATCAGGTCACCGAGGCACACTTCGACAAGTATTTCGGCATTAACGTCAAGGGCACGCTCTTCACCGTGCAAAAGGCGCTGCCGCTGATGCCGCCGGGCGCAGCCATCGTGATCAACGGCTCGATGGTTTCGATCAAGGGCATCCCTGCTTTCGGAGTCTATGCCGCGACCAAGGCCGCCCTGCGATCCTTCGCGCGGACGTGGGCGGTCGATCTTAAGGACCGCAAGCTCCGGGTCAATGTGATCAGCCCGGGCACGGTGATCACGCCGGGCTACAAGAGCGAACTGGGCCTGAGCGACGAGCAGATCGCGCAGTTCGAGGCGCAAGCGGCCGCCACCACGCCTCTAGGGCGCGCCGGCACGCCTGATGAAATCGCCAACGCCGTCGTCTTCCTGGCGTCGGACGAAAGCAGCTACATCAACGGCATCGAACTCTTTGTCGATGGCGGTGCGGCCCAGATCTGATCGCTCATTTTCAGCCCCACACCTCATCGTCTTATGTCTGACATTATCAAAAAACTCACCGGCAAAGTCGCGCTGGTCACGGGTGCCTCGCGCGGACTCGGTGTCGCCATCGCTCACGCGCTCGCCGATGAGGGCGCGGATGTGGCCATCAGCTACGTGGCGTCGGCGGAGAAAGCGCAGAGCGTCGTGCGGCAGTTGGAAGCGAAGGGCGTGCGCGCCGCTGCGTTCCAAACGGATCAGGGCGATCCCGCGCAAGCCGAGCGGCTCATCCAGGCCGTCGTGCAACGCCTTGGCCGGCTCGACATCCTCGTGAACAACGCCGCCGTGGCCTTCCAGGGCAAGACCATCGACGCCTCAGACATCGACAACGCGCAGTTGGATCGGATGTGGACGATCAATGTCGCGGGCGTGATTGCCAACATTCGCGCGGCGGCGAAGCTGCTGCCCGATGGCGGGCGCATCGTCACCATCGGCTCCGGCGTGGGCACGCGCGTGGGATTTCCCGGCGCTGCCGATTATGCCGGAACCAAAGCGGCGGTGGTCGGATACTCGAAAGGCGCGGCGCGAGATCTGGCTCCGCGGAATATCACCGTCAATGTGGTGCAGGCCGGTTTGATGGACACCGACATGGCGGCGGAGGCCGGCGTGGCCGAGATGCTGTTTTCCACGCTGGCAATTCAGCGCTTTGGCCGGCTCGAGGAAATCGCCGCTGGAGTCGTTTTCCTCGCCAGTCCGGCCGCCTCCTACATCACGGGCACGGTGCTCAATGTCGAAGGCGGCTACGGTGCCTAATCAGCCACACCAAATAGGATGATTTCACCAAACTCGCTCGGCAAGTACGTCATGATTCTTGTCCTCGGGTCGTCCGCTGTGCACGCCGCACAGCCGGAATCACTCAATCCAACGCTTGAGTCGTACTTGAAAGAATTCGGCCTGCCGGCGATTGCCGCAGCGGTTTTCAAGGAGGGCGTGATCATTGGCTCCGGCGCGTGCGGCCTCGATTGGTCGTCTGCACCGGTGATAACTCATTCCGGATCGAACGGGATGAATCTCGCTATCGTAATGATCTGGCTGGAAGCGGAATTCGGGTTCGTGATGATGACAAACGTCGCCGGTGCGGCAGCCGATGAGGCCCTGAGAAAGCTGGCAGCCGATCTTTACAGAAGCTTCTTCGACAAACCCCCGTCTTAGCTCTAAGTAGCAGCTTGTCCCCGACGGCCACTTCGCGCGAGAACAGAACCTCGGAGCCCAAAAAACTCCTAAGTCCGACAAGCTGCTAGTTTGTGGGCATGACGAATTGTGCGCCGGTGGAGGTGTCGCCTTCTGTACCGGAGGTGTAGGTTAGCTCAACGCTGGAGGGCTCGCCTGCCGGCCAGCGCTGCATGATACTCTTGTAGCGAGTGTAGAAGCGTATTCCTTCCTCGCCATAGATGTGCTGGCCACCGAAGAGCGAACGTTTCCAGCCTCCGAAGGAATGCCAGGCCATGGGCACGGGAATCGGCACGTTGATGCCGACCATGCCAATCTGGATGCGCCGGGCGAATTCACGGGCCGTTCCTCCGTTGCGCGTATAGCACGAGACGCCATTACCGAACTCGTGCTTGTTGATCAATTCGATCGCGCTGTCGAGGTTGGGCACACGGACCACGCACAAGACCGGACCGAAGATCTCCTCCTTGTAGATGCGCATCTCAGGGGTAACGTGATCGAAGAGCGTGCCGGCAAGGAAGAACCCGCTCTCCTGCCCCGGCGCCTTGAATCCACGCCCGTCGACGACCATTTTAGCCCCGGACATCACGCCATCCTCAATGTAGCTTTCGATTTTTGTCTTGTGCACGGCCGTGACGACCGGGCCCATCTCGGCCTCAGGGTCCATCCCATCGCGAATCTTGAGGGCCTCTATGCGCGGCTTGAGCTTTTCCACAAGCTTGTCACCGGTTTTTCCCACAGCCACGGCGACCGAAATCGCCATGCACCGCTCTCCGGCCGAGCCGTAGGCCGCGCCGAGAAGGGCGTCAGCGGCGTGGTCAAGATCAGCGTCGGGCATCACAACGAGATGGTTCTTGGCGCCGCCGAGGGCCTGAACGCGCTTGCCGCGTTTGGTTGATTCCCTGTAGATGTATTCAGCAATCGGCGTCGAGCCCACGAAGGAGAGCGCTTCAATCTGCGGGTGCTCGATCAGGGCATCGACGGCCACCTTATCGCCCTGCACCACGTTGAAGACTCCATCGGGCAAGCCCGCTTCTTTGAGCAGTTCCGCGATGCGGATTGAAGGTGAGGGATCGCGTTCGGAGGGTTTCAAAACGAAGGTATTTCCGCAAGCAATGGCCACCGGAAACATCCACATCGGCACCATAACCGGGAAGTTGAACGGGGTGATGCCTGCCACCACGCCAAGGGGCTGGCGCATACTCCAATTGTCGATGCCTCCGCCGATCTCGTCGCTGTATTGACCTTTGAGCAGATGCGGAATGCCGCAGGCGAACTCAACAACCTCCATACCGCGAACGACTTCTCCTTTGGCGTCAGAGAAAACTTTGCCGTGCTCACGGGTGATGAGCGCCGCCAGTTCGTCGTGATGCTTATCGAGCAACGCTTTGAATCGGAAGAGAAATCGCGAACGCCTGAGCGACGAGAGTTGCGACCAGGCGGGATAAGCCGCGCGCGCAGCGGAAACTGCCGCATCCACTTCCGCCGTGGACGCCAGGGCGACCTTTGCGGTGACTTCGCCTGTAGCGGGATTGAACACGTCGCTCGTTCGCCCGCCGCCACGCGCGTGCTTACCATTTATGAAATGCTCGATGCGGCCGGGTGTGGCACTCGCCGGCGGTGACTCTTTCTTTTCTAAGGTTTTTGTTGACATAACGGATGATCTCTAAGGTTGAAATTTAAAGGGTTTGTTCAGGTTGCAGAAAAGATCCATTCGTGAGCCGGGTCGTTGTAGAAGTGCCAGACGCGCTTTGGACCTGCCATGACGTTGAAGTAATAGGATTCGTAACCGTGAGGAACGACGACGGGATGGTAGCCGCGAGGCACCAGAACGACATCGCGATCCTCTACGGCCATGGACTCGTCAAGGTCGCGTGAGTCGCTATAGACGCGTTGGAAGACAAAGCCTTGCGGCGGATTGATGCGATGGTAGTAGGTTTCCTCCAGCAGGCTCTCTTTGGGGACATTGTCTACGTCGTGCTTGTGGGGAGGATAGCTCGAGGAGTTTCCGCTCGGTGTCTTAACTTCGACGACCAGGACGGACTCGGCGGGTTCATCCTGGGGCAGGATGTCGCAGACATAGCGGCTATTGGAGCCCTTGCCGCGCACGCTGCGTCGCATGGCTCCCGGCTCGATGAGCCGGACGGAAAGTTCACCCTTTGCGGGACCGCCAGCCACGCCGAGTTCGGCATTAGTCTTGGCGGTAATGGTGAGCTTTGCGCGGGGCGGAAGATAGACCGCATAAGGGGCGGCATCCTCGAAAACGCTCATGCGGCCACCGATTTCCTTCCAATCAAAGCCCTCGGTCTGAGCGGAAACGATCCCGCTCAAAACGACCACGCAAAGCTCATTGGAGTTGTCGGAAAGAGTGAGTGTGTCACCGGGAGCCAATTGGTGCGCAGAGAAGCTGATATAGCGCCACCCCGCTGAGGCGGGAGTCACAGAGACGATCTCCTGGGAGTCCTTCTTGGGTTTGATGAGCAGATTCATTATCGTTTTTGGTTTTCTTTTCCACGCAGGTAAGCGGCGCGCGCCTGGCGCACGGATTCGCTGGGAGATTCCTCGGGAACGGCTACTTCCCACCACCAGCCCCCTTCCTTGGTGGTGCGGGTGTCATCGGTGTCGATGCAGATCAGATAGGTGCGATTGGCCGAGCGGGCGCGCTGGAGGGCAGCTTCCAATTCCGGGATATTGGCCACTTTCTCAGAAAGGGCGCCGAGGGAGGCCGCATTAGCCGCGAAGTCGATATTTGGCGCGCCCTCCCCAAACTGCATGCTATCCACGAGCATATTGTTAAAGGGTGCGCCTCCGCACTGCTGCTGAAGGCGGTTGATGCACCCGTAGCCGCGATTGTCGAGGAGCACGATCAGGAGCTTCTTGTCGAGCATCACCGAGGTGGCGATTTCGTTGTTGAGCATCAGATAGCTGCCGTCGCCCACCATCACGATGACTTCACGATCTGGCCGGGCCATCTTCACCCCCAAGGCCCCTGCGATCTCGTAGCCCATGCACGAATAGCCGTATTCCATGTGATAGCCTCCGGGGGTCGAGGTCCGCCAGAGCTTGTGCAGCTCGGCGGGAAGCGTGCCGGCGGCGCAGACCACGATGTCGGTGGTGGTGGACTGCGGGCTGGAGCGCTGCACGGCTCCGATGAGCTCACCTTCGTAGGGCAGTTCCCCGGGGGCCAGATCGCGGCGCTGGGTGATAGTATCCGCCGTGGAGCGCCATGCGGCGGCCTCGGCTTTGGCCCGTTCGGTCCACGCGGTCTCGGCCTGCCAGTGCGGCAACGTCTTGGAGAGCGCCTCCAGGCCCAGCCGTGCGTCGGCCTGCAGCGGGATCCCACGCGCCTTGGTCGCATCGAAAGGGTTCACGTTGAGGGAAACCAGCCGGGCCTTGGTGAAGAGCGAATTCGATCCGGTGGTAAAGTCCTGCAAGCGGGTGCCCACGGCGAGGATCAAATCGGCTTCGCTGGCCAGGGCATTGGAGGCGGGCGAACCGGTCACTCCCACCGAGCCAAGCTGCAAGGGGTGGTCCCAGGGCAGGGAGCTCTTGCCCGCCTGCGTCTCGCAAACCGGGACGCCGTGACGCTCGGCAAACCCGCGCAAGGCCTCGCAGGCTCCGCCGTAAAGAACTCCGCCCCCCGCAATGATCACCGGGCGCTTCGCTCCCATCACCGCGCGCACCGCCCCAGCCAATTCGCCCTCGTTCGGAGGCGCAGCCCGAGACTCGATGACCGGAGTCTCAAAGAACTCCACAGGATAATCGAAGGCATCGGCCTGCACATCTTGGGGCAGGGCAAGGGTGACCGGCCCGCAGAGCGCGGGATCAGTCAGGGTAAACACGGCGCGCGGAAGCGAGGTGATTAATTGGGAGGGGTCGACGATCCGGTCGAAATAGCGCGAAACCGGACGGAAACAATCGTTGGCCGATACCGTGCCGTCGCTGAAATCCTCCACCTGCTGGAGCACAGGATCCGGATCCCTGGATACAAAGATATCCCCGGGAAGAAAGAGCACGGGCAAGCGATTGACGTGCGCCAGCGCTGCGGCGGTGACGAGGTTCGTCGCCCCGGGCCCAATCGAGCTCGTGCACGCCATCATCCGGCGCCGAAAGTGCGCCTTGGCATAGGCGATCGCCGCATGGGCCATGGCCTGTTCGTTGTGCGCCCGATAGGTAGGCAGCCGATCCCGATACTGATAAAGGGCCTCCCCAATGCCAGCAACGTTGCCGTGGCCGAAGATTGCGAACACTCCGCCAAAGAGCGGGACTATCTCCTCGCCCTGCGGGCCTTCAATCCGTGTGCGCAAGCCAGAAAGGTAGCGCACAAGGGCTTGCGCCGTCGTCAGCCGCACGGTGCCGCGCTTGGCAATGCTTGGGTTCTCTGTAAGGGTCATTGTTTCATTCATGCTGGGCATTCCTCAAGTATTGGGTTGGTTACCTTGGCCGGCGCGTTGGTCCTGTTGTGCACCTGCCGCCAAAGTCTAATCAGGCTCTCGAAAGTCTCCCGCGTGCGGGCTATGAGGGTCTTGTCGTCGATCTCCCCCGCGAGCCACGCCAGGCTGGGCTTCTCAAATATCGTCCGCCCCACCGCAAAGCCGCGGCAGCTGGCCGATTCCGCCGCTTCTTTAAACCCTTCGGCCAGCCTTTCAACCGGAGCGCTCAGCCCGAGAAGTAGCACCCCGCGGCAATACGGATCGCGCTCGGCGATCAGCTCATCAATTGAACGCCACTGTGCGGCCGTCATCGATTCCAGCTTCCACCACTCCGGTTTGATTCCCAGGTTGTAGAATTGCTTTAGGGATCGGTAGACCGTGTCGGCCTGCGTGCGATCCTTGGGCGGAATGATCTCCAGCAACAACTCGTGGCCGCTTGCCTGTGTGGCCTCATAGAGCGCGCGCACCTGGGCTTCCTGTTCGAGACGCTGCTCCGCCGGATCATCGGGATGATAAAAAACAAGGCATTTGGCCACATGTTCGTTCGGCCAGGAAATCAAGTTCGTTCCAATGGAGCGACCGTGCTCAAATTGCAGCGGATTGGAGCCGGGAAGCTCCACCGGCCTCCCGATCCACCAGCCCCGCCCTGCTGCGGCGTTGAGCGCATCCTGTCCGTAAGTCTCATCGGCAAGAATGCCCAAACTCCCCGCATAGTCGCCTTCCCGCTCCACCAAGGCCACCGCCTCAACAAGCTGTTCCTTAAGCACCGGAATCCGGCTCTCCGAAGCCCCAACCCTCCGTGCCAACTCTGCAAACTGGCTGCGGTGATCAAAGGCAAAAATGTAGAGTTCTTCCCAACGCGGACGCGGGACCGTAACCCGATGCAAATGCGCAAGGGTGCTGTCCCGGTCCGGACGGCGCATATGCTCAGGATCCGCTGCCGCATTCTTTAGAAAATAATCGAGCTCTACCGGAGTCGGCATCGCAGGGGCACAGCCATGGCGGGAAACTACAAGCGCTCCGCAGCCATTGCCTCGCGCCGCGCACACATCATAATCCTCCCCGCGCAGCCATCCGCTTAGAAAGCCCGATAAAAACGCGTCGCCGGCTCCCAGCACATTAAGCACCTCGACCTGTACGCCGCCAAAAACCGGCGCCTCATCGATCGAGTGCGGAATCTCACCCTCAATCACCGAGCACCCAAGCACCCCGCGCTTGACCACCAGCGTCGCCTTGGTCACCTCGCGCACCGCTCGCAGCGTCGCAATGATATCCTGCTGTCCGCCCGCAATCTCAAACTCCTCTTCCGTGCCCGCAACCAGATCGAAAAGCGGCAGAATGCTCTGCAAATGCTTGGTCACCCCTTCGCTGGACACATAGCGCACCTCCCCCTGCGCCTTGCCGGTAAGTCCCCAGAGAACTGGACGGTAATCAATATCCAATACCGTGCGCACGTTGTTGCGCTGGGCGAACTCCAAAGCCTGCCGGCTCGTCTTGTTCACCTGCGCCGTGGAAAAGTGCGTGCCCGTGATCAATAGCGCACGACTCGAAGCAATGAAGGCTTCGTCGAAATCGGCGACATCCAATGCCATATCCGCACAATTCTCCCTGTAAAACACCAGCGGAAAGGTCTCCCGATCCTTAAGCCCCAGCAAAACCAGCGCGGTCAACCGATCGGGATCCTTCACCACGTGGCTCACGTCGCATCCCTCCTTGGCCAGCGTCTCCGTCAAAGAACGGCCCATGTGATCGTCGCCAACCCGTGTGAGCATCGCCGACTTCAATCCAAGCCGCGCCGTATTACACGCGATATTGGCCGAAGAGCCACCCAGATACTTCGAAAATGTGCTCACATCCTCAAGCCGTGCCCCGATTTGCTGCGCGTAAAGGTCAACCGCAAGCCGCCCGAGACATATGACATCAAGCTTTCGCCCGGATCCAAAGTGGGTGGAGTTTTTCATGATTTTCTCAAATCCTTGCGCCTGCCAGCTCCCGCGAGGAGATTGGATCTTGCCGCCATCCCCCATCAGGATGCGCTCTTCGTAATTGGAGTACGGTTCTCTTGGCCAACGTGCCCATGTTGCATCCAAAGCTCAACATCGTAAACAATTTGCGAATGACGCAGGCACGACTCAAATCCTTTCTCTTAACCGATCCAAATGACGCGTTCATGCTCCGGGGCCAATTCTTAATCAGTACAATAAACGACCAGTTTCCACAATGCAAAAAATATTTTACTTTAAGATAATATAGAACGTTTTTTCTATTCTCGGGCGCTTTTTGCGTCAAGAAGTTCGTCTTGCGAAGCTCGGCCTGAATATCAAACGACTCGAAAAAGATTCGTTCGATTACGAACCAAAAGTTTTCGTAGAAATGTCTTGCCTGTGAACAGAGGTTGTGTGATTTCTTTGACGGTAGGCAAAAGGCACCGCCAAAAAGACCCCGCAAACAGATTTCCCCGCCCTGCGAATTGGGATTTCGCAACCTAAGCCTCTCGTGCCGCTCTTGAGGCAGTGAAGGCGATATTGACACGCGTGACGTTATTTTCAAGCCGAAAATCTGGTTGCGGCTTGTTCTTGGGTGTCTTTCATAGAGACGGTTTCTTTACCATGAAACATTTGCTGGGAAAGCGCGCGCGCCGGCCTGAGTCAGATGATTTTTTAAGACTTCCTGCAATCGATTAACAAGACCATGCAAACTGTCGACACTCTTTCGATCAATACCATACGAACGCTGAGCATGGATGCTGTCCAGCAAGCGAATTCGGGCCATCCCGGAACTCCAATGGCCATGGCGCCCGTCGTCTACGTGCTGTGGCAAGAGTTTCTACGATTTGACCCCGAAGATCCGATATGGCCAAATCGCGACAGATTTATTCTCTCAGCCGGCCACGCTTCCACGCTTTTGTATTCGCTTCTGCACTTGACAGGTGTGAAGGCAGTAAATCGGAAATACGAAACGCTGGGCGAACTTGCCGTTCCACTCGCTGACCTGAAAAATTTTCGGCAACTCGAGAGCCGATGTCCTGGACATCCCGAATATCGCTGGACCTCTGGAGTTGAGACAACCTCGGGACCTCTCGGCCAAGGAGTGGCAACCAGCGTAGGCATTGCGTTGGCAAGCAACTGGCTTGCCGCACGATACAACAAGCCCAACTTTCGCCTCTTCGACTATGATGTGTACGCCCTGGCGGGCGACGGGTGCATGATGGAGGGAATCAGCGGTGAGGCTGCGTCGCTGGCAGGTCACTTGGGCCTTTCGAACCTTTGTTGGATCTACGACAACAACCACATCACAATCGAGGGACATACTAGTCTGGCATTCTCCGAAGATGTGGCGGGTCGCTTTCTTGCCTATGGATGGAACGTGGAGCGGGTGTCCAATGCCAACGATCTGGATCTCTTGCGGGAAGCTTTCGATCACTTCAAGAAGACGACAGACCGGCCCACGCTAATCATTGTCGATAGCCACATTGGCTACGGGGCGCCAACCAAACAGGATACTAGCGCCGCGCATGGCGAGCCGCTCGGTGAAGAGGAGATCAGGGCAACCAAGAAGCGTTACGGCTGGCCGGAGGACGCGAAGTTTTTGGTTCCCCCTGAAGTGCTTGAAGACTTCAAGACGAAGATTGGACAGCGCGGCGCGAAACTCCGTGGTGAATGGATGGCTTTGTTTTCCGCCTACGAGAAGGAATATCCGGAACTGGCAGGTGAAACTCTCGCGATCCAACACCGTGAACCGCCGAAAGGCTGGGACGCAGAGATTCCGAGCTTCCCGCCGGACCCGAAGGGGATTGCGAGCCGGGATTCTTCGGGCAAGGTGTTGAACGCAATCGCGAAGCATCATCCGTGGCTCATTGGCGGTTCTGCGGATCTCTCGCCCTCGACCAAGACGCGCCTTACCTTCGAAAGCGCCGGCGAAGTCAGTCGCAATTTCCTTGGGGCAAGAAATTTTCACTTTGGAGTCCGGGAGCACGCCATGGGAGCGATCCTCAATGGGCTGGCACTGGCCAAACTGCGGGCCTTCGGCTCCGGTTTCTTGATCTTCAGCGACTACGGAAGGGGTTCGCTGCGGCTGGCTGCGATCATGGAACTGCCCGTCATCTATATCTTTACGCATGATTCGATCGGGGTCGGAGAAGACGGCCCCACCCATCAACCGGTGGAACAGCTTGCCTCGCTGCGAGCGATTCCGGGCTTGGTCGATATCCGACCCTGCGATGCCAACGAGGTCGTTGAAGCCTGGCGCGTCATCATTGAGATGAAATACCAACCGGTAGCGCTCATTCTGAGTCGCCAGGCCTTGCCGACACTGGACCGTTCGAAGTACGCAGCGGCTTCCGGCCTTCGGCGAGGCGCCTATATCCTCTCGGATGCCGCCGATGGGAAGCCGCAGGTATTGTTGATGGCCACGGGGAGCGAGGTTTCCCTGTGTGTGGGTGCCCAGGAAGCGCTAAGGAAGCAAGGTGTGGAGGCCCGAGTTATTAGCATGCCGTCATGGAAACTCTTCGAGGACCAGGACGAGGCCTATCGCGAATCGGTATTCCCTTCAAAAATCAGAGCGCGCGTCTCAGTGGAACAAGCGGCAAGGTTCAGCTGGGAGCGCTATGTCGGAATCGATGGAGCCCGCATAGGGATGCGAACCTTTGGGGAGTCGGCCCCTCTTCAGAAACTCATGAAAAAATTCGGCTTTACCGTCGATGCCGTGGTCGCCGCTGCTCTCGAGCAAGCAAATAAAGAAAAGAATTGATCTTAATGATTGAACTAATTAAAAATAATAACATTCAATCATTTGATGACTCGTTTCGGGCGCGTTTTTGCAATGCTCGATCCCAAGAAGTTCTGCGAGTGCTTCCGCAAGTGGACCGAGAGCCTGCGCCGGGCCATTGATGGGGAAGTGGTGGCCTTGGATGGCAAGACGCTGCGGCGCAGCCATGACCGCTTTAGAAATAAAGGGGCCATCCACATGGTCAGTGCTTGGGCGGGTCAAAGTCGATGAAAAGAGCAACGAAATTAGCGCCATTCCCGAACTCTTACGTGCCTTGGAACTCAGCGGCTGCATTGTGACAATCGATGCCAACCAACAAGCGCGGTATCGAGGGCAAACAAAAAACTGGCGCCTTGGATCACTCTTACCTCTTAACTCTGCTCAAAGTTTAGATGCAATTGCCCGCAGAGCATGAAAGCCATAAAACAAAAGCGCCACAGTTTAGTGGCAAGTTCGGTCCTCTCGCTTACTCTCGCAGTCACCGCACTGAGCGTTCCGCGAATTGCGAACGCTGCAGATTTCGACTGGAAGCAGGCGGCAGGGACATCAATCAGCGTATCCTTCAACCAGCACCCCTATGCGGACGCGATCATTCAGCGCTTGCCGCAGTTCAAGGAACTCACGGGAATCGATGTCAAATACGAGTTGACGCCGGAGGAGAACTACTTCGATAAGGTGACCACGCAGCTCTCGGCGGGCACTGGCGTTCCAGACGTTTTCATGACAGGTGTGTACCAAATGTGGGACTACGCGAGTTCCAAGCGCCTCGAGCCGTTGGACAGCTATCTCAACGATGCTTCACTAACCAACCCGGGGTATAACCCCAAGGACATTTTCGAAGGGGTCTTTAAGGCCGGGAAATGGGATCTGAAGCCCGGGTCACCTCCGGGGACGGGCAATTTGTGGTGCCTTCCGCTGGGCTTCGAACTCTATTGTCTTGCATACAACAAGAAGTATTTTGATGAGAAAGGCTTAAAGGTGCCGACGACCCTTGATGAGCTCTCTGAGCTTGCCAGGAAGCTCAAGGATTGGAATGGTCCCGGATCGTACGGAGTTGCAGTCAGAGGCACTCGGAACTGGGCGACGATCCACCCCGGGTACATGAGCAGCTTCCGTAGCGCTGGGGCAAAGGATTTTGTGATAGAGGATGGGAAGCTGATGTCCGCCCTGGGCTCTCCGGAATCCGTTGAGGTGACCAAAAAGTTCGCGGAAATGATCAAGAACGGGGGTCCTCCGGGGTGGTCGAACTATACATGGTATCAATGTGGCGCTGATTTGGGCGCTGGAAAGGCCGCGATTCTCTATGATGCGGACATCAACGGCTACTTCCAGAACGTTCCTGGTAGCACGAGCCAGTCCGGCAACATCGGGTTTGCGCCTCCGCCCGTGTCGAAAGCGGGCGAGCAGCCGCTATCGAACGAATGGGTGTGGCAGCTGGCGATGAACAGCACCTCCAGGAACAAGAAGGCGGCCTGGCTCTTCATGCAGTATTTCACCGGTCCGGAGTTCGAGCTTTGGGCGGCAGTGAATGCGAAGACGGTGGATCCGGCTCGTCAGTCGGTGTGGGATAATCAGGAATTCAAAGATAAGATAGGCAAGGTTGCCGGCTATTATGATACCTTCACCAAGACGTTTCCGAATACGGCCATCCAGTTTACCTCTCAACCCTACTTCATCCAGTCAACGACCGAGTGGGCTGCGACGCTGCAGAAGATCGTGCTCGCGGGAGCGGATTCCGAGAAGGCGATGAAAGATCTGGCAAAGAGGATCAGCCGGGACACTTCGAAGCTGAAGCTGAAGTAAAGAACGTATCTCTTTGATGGCGCCATACTTGATGTGCGGCACGGGCATCGGGATGGCCATCACGGCGAACAAGGTCCCGGGGATCCGGGCGGCAGTGTGCCACGATGCCTATTCCGCGGAACGGACCCGAAAAAGCAACAATTGCCAGGTGATGGGGAGCCTTAGTTGGGACACAGAACGGCCTGCACAGCCCGTGCAAAGGCCGTTCCGTGAGACCCGGGAGGGCTGATCATTTTGGCGGCTTGACGAGCCCTTTCACGTCCGTGATCCATAGCAACGGAAAGCCCTGCCCACATGAGCAGTTCCACATCGTTATTTCCGTCACCGAAGGCTATGACGTCTTCGCTGTCAATTCCTAGCCTTCTTGCCACGGCTTGGGCGCCCAGTGCCTTGTTGGTCTTCGGAGCCGCTATTTCCAAAATTTCGTCTGCCGTCCGGACGACATACATTTCCAGCCCAAAATGCTCCTCCGCTTCCGGCTGAATCTCGTCAATTCTCTCCGCAGAGTGGGTGAGGAGCAATTTCTGGAGTCCCGTCGTGGCCAGGTCGGATAGATTGCCGCGTTTGGGCTGCCATCCTGCACCTTGGGCGTATCGGTGCGTCCATTCCGAATCCTCTTCAGCGAAAACGCCGTCTTTGTGATATCCAATGATCGTGAGATCCTTCTCTCTGCCGTACCGGTAAACGTCGAGGGCTTGGCCGAGGGTCAGCGTCAATTCATGCAGGATGGCGGCGGTCTGAGCGTGGCGCACAACGGCGCCATTCGAAGAGATGACCCAGCCCTGCCGGCCGATGCGATCCTCGAACCCGACAATATTCTCGTGATGGCGACCTGACGCGATGATGATTTCGAAGCTGTTCTTCCTCAGTGCATCCAGAGCTTCGAGGTTGGATTGGCTGATCTGTTTATCCGGAGATAACAGCGTATCATCGAGGTCAATTACTGCCATTCTGTGCATATCGGCAAATTTCATCCCTAAATCATGATTCTTCCAATGGAAATTTCTTATTGCGGTGATAACATGTAGTTATGGACATGCGCGAACTTCGCTCATTCGTGCTCCTCGCACAGCAGTTGCATTTCGGCCGCACCGCCCGGCTATTGCACCTGAGCCAACCGGCGCTTACCAAGCAAATCCGCCGCGTGGAGGAAGACTTGGGCTGTCCTCTTTTCGAAAGAGGGAAACACGGCACCAAGCTGACCAGTGCGGGAGAGCAGTTTTTGGAGGAAGCCAGACCGATTGTTAGTGGCTTTGACCGTCTCGTGGAAGGCGGGCGCCGCCTGGCTCGAGGTGAAAGCGGACGCCTAAGAATCGGGTTCGGCTTCCATACTTTCGAATTGGTTCCTCGCTTGATCGGCCGGCTTCGCCAAATCGCACCGGGTGTGCTAGTTAGTCTTCGCGACATGTCCACCCTTGAGCAAACGGAAGCCCTGCGTTCCGGACGCATTGATGCGGGGTTCGTGCGCTCGCCGGTTTCCAAGGAATTTGAAGCGACGCCCGTAATCAGGGATCGATTAGCGCTCGTATCCTCGAGAGATTCTCGACTACCCGAGAACGCTACTCTGAAGGATTGCGCACAGGAGCCATTCATTCTCATCTCCAATGAACGTGCTCCAACATTTCGTCGCCACGCCATCGCGCTTTGCGCGAAATTTGGTTTCCATCCCAGCATCATCCAGGATACGAGTGAGGTGACGACCTCTCTCGCACTCGTGCGGGCTGGCCTTGGCGTTACACTTATTCCTCAATCCTTCGGCACCTCACACATTACGGGTGTACGTCTCCATGAGCTGGATGATCCTGCAGCCTCATGGGCAGTTAGTGCAGCTTGGCGCAGGGACGACACCAATCCTGTGCTGAAGCGATTCCTTGAGCTTCTCAGGCAAGAGATAAGCGGCGAAGCTTTGCGCTGATGAGCACGTCTTTGATCCCTCTCGCCGTGGTACAGGATTTTTTGTCGCACTCCAGAGAGCCATCTTTCGCTCGGGAGAACTCAGCGAAAACGGGTCGATTGCGCGGGATGGCTTCGGGCGATTTGCGCTTCGCGGTAGCTGGAGCGATTGCCGTTTTCCTTGTGGGTGCGACGGGGCTCCAGGCGGGCGAGAGTCTCTCCGAAGAAGTTCGGGAAGACTCGCGCAATAGCCGCTGGGAGATTACGCTTGAGACGGCGGGACTTTTTGGAGTGCGAAATCCGAACAATTATGTAATCGCGCCTCAACTCCTGTCGCTAGCCTGGCAACCCTTTCCGCAATGGCAGATCGGGCCAGTGCGCATCAGAGGTCAAATCCTCGCGACATTCCTCGGAGAAGCGATATTGCATGGCCCTGAAAGCTACTTTCTAGGAGGCGCGCTGCGAGTGCGCCTCATTTTCCCTCTTGGGACGTCACGATGGGCGCTCTACGCCGATGGTGGAGGAGGGATGGGCGGAGTTGATAGCGATGACACGCACCTTGGGCAGGGCGAGGATTTCGCGTTCTGCCTGCTTGCCTCGGGAGGAGTGCGATTCTCCATTTCAAATGCTTGGTCTGTCTGGGCCGGCTTTCTTTGGCAGCACTGGTCGAATGCGGACCTTTCCGAGCCACGGCGGAGGAATACTGGATTGGATTCTCTCGGACCCGTTGCGGGAGTTTCGTACGCGTTCTAGAGCAGATGGACGCAGATTGAGGACCCGCTATTTTTTGTAGGTGACCCGCCAGATGGTGTTATTTCCATCCTCGCTAACGAGGAGCGCACCGTCTTTCGCCACGGTGAGTCCCACTGGACGACCCCATACATTTCCCTCGGGCGTGACGAACCCTGTCAGGAAATCCTCGTAGATCCCCCGTGGTTTACCGTGATCGAGGGGAACGCGCACGACCTTGTAGCCCGTGCGTTTGGCTCGATTCCAAGAGCCGTGGAAGGCGACAAAAGCATCGCCCCGATACGCGGCGGGAAACTGTTGGCCGTCATAGAAAATCATGTTGAGCGGAGCTGAATGCGCCTGCACCAGGACATCGGGTACGATCACCTTGGAAGCTAGGTCGGGGCGGGCGCCCTTATGACGAGGATCCTGATGATTTCCGAGATAGTACCATGGCCAACCATAGAATCCACCTTTCCGGACTCGCGTAACATAGTCAGGAACGAGATCATCGCCGAGTCCATCGCGTTCGTTCACGGAAGCCCAAAGCTCTCCAGTTTCCGGATGAATAGCGATGCCGACGGCGTTGCGGATTCCCCATGCGTACAGCTTTTGGTTTGACCCATCCGGATTGAACTGGAAGATCCGAGCCCGGTCTCGCTCCTCAGGTTCCCTTGTCTCATCGTCCACGTTTGTCTTTGATCCAATCGAGGCGTAGAGCTTGCTACCGTCCTTGGAAAAGACGATGTCCCGAGTCCAATGCCCGCCGCCGGTCAGCCAGCCTCCCGAAGAAAGGTCAGCGATGCGCTTCGGCTTGCCCCGTGCCCGGAGATCGCCATTGCGGTACGGAAAACGCACGATGCTGCCCGTATTGG
>JAXIPG010000094.1:0-8407 GCA_045403045.1 Terrimicrobiaceae bacterium | reverse complement strand
GAGCACCTTGGCGAGGTGAACGGTGAAGGCGTTCACGGCCGTCTTGCTCGCGTCGTAGCCGAGCGCGTGGACATCGGCGATGACGCTCTTCGGATCGCTGTGCTCGGTGAGTGAGCCAAGGATGCTCGATTGATTGACGATGCGCGGATTGTCGCTGCGGCGCAGGAGCGGGAGCAACCGCTGGGTCAGATCCACCAAGCCGAAGAAGTTCGTCTCAAAGGTCCGCCGCAGCGTGTCGATCGGCACGTTCTCCGCAGTGCTTTGCCAATCCTCCTGCTCGCCGATGCCGGCATTGTTGATGAGCACATCGAGCCGGCCGAACCGATCCTCGATCAACTTCCGCGCAGTCTCGAACGTTGCCGGCGCAGCAACGTCGACGACCACCGCTTCAACCTGTGCGCCGTTTTGCGCAAGCATCGCCGCGGCCTCCCGCCCGCGCGCTTCATCGCGTGAACCGAGTAAAACGTGAAAGCCTTTCTGCGCGAGCTGCCGGCAGATTTCCAAACCGATGCCTCTGTTTGCGCCGGTGACCAGTGCGACTTTTTTCATAGGTCAATTTGTTGTTCGTTGGCTGAGGTTTTTACGAGTTGGTCGAGGCGAAGGACGCGGCGTGATCGCGGGTGAACTGCTCGAACGTGATCGGCTGCTTCTTTGCGACTTGAGCGATGGTGTCGGTGATCTCACTGCCGAATGGCTTCGAGACGTGCTCGTTCAGCTCCAGCAGGGCGTCGGCAAACCATCCCGGCATCCCGCTTCCGACGAGGCTTTGCTTCCACTGTTCGGGCGTCAACGAGACGAGGCGCACCGGCTTGCCCAGCGCGGCAGATAGCTTCTCAGCCGCGGCATCCTGTGTCAGCGATTCCGGTCCGGTGATTGTGTAACTTTTTCCTTCGTGCCCGTGATCGAGCAGCGTCCTGACCGCCACCGCGGCGATGTCGCGCACGTCCACCATCGCGGTCGGCGTATTCCCAAGGGCCGTATAGAACACGCCTTCGCGCGCGATGCTACCCGCCTGACCGAGCAGGTTTTGCATGAAAAACGTCGGGCGCAGGTGCGTCCACGCGAGCCCGGATTGTTCGAGGTAGTCCTCCGCCTCAGCGTGCCAGCGGATGAGCCGCGCGCGCGATTCCGGGTTCTGCGCGGTGTGAGCCGAAAACTTCACCACATGCCGCACGCCAGCACGTTTGGCGGCGTCGATGAAGTTGCGCTCCTGCTCCACCTGCTTCGGACTATTGCCCCCCAGGAGCAGCGCGCGCTCGACCGACTTGAACGCCTCCGGCAGCGACTCTGGCTGATTGAAGTCGCCGACCGCCACGTGGACGCACTTGCCACGAAAAGGCAGCGCCTTATTCATGTCGCGGACGAGTGCGCGGACGTTCACGCCGAGCCCCGCGAGTTGAAGGACGATTTCCTTGCCGTTAGTGCCGGCAGCGCCTGAGACGAGGATCATAGGTCTGAGTTGTTTGTAAGCCGATCAAAGGGAGAACTCAAGAAACGGAAATTTACGTACGCCAAGGAGTGCTGAAGGCCGTTCTGGCATTACGGAAGGTCGGAATCCTCATTTAGCAACTCGTGTGTTTATATCCGGTTAAGTGGGTAGACGCGATGTAATGCTCCCAGCAAGCGCATGTGATGCTCACGGAAAGCAACGGTCTCAGCGGCTGGCTCGTCCGCAATCTCTGTATGGATCTTATGAAACCAAGCCTGCACGGTAACGCTCCGACTTTCATGCTATGACGCCCACCCTTAATGAGGGCTTTCCGTTTCTTGAGGTGTCCCGTTAAGGCCTTATTTTCTACCCCGGTAGTGAGGAGCGAAACCACACCGTTAACGATCCGCAGCTGGAGACCGATCGAGGCGAGCTGCCGGTTGCAGGAGAGGAGCGCGGTGGTGAGCTCCGCGTTATTGAGCGAGGCCACGGCGCGCACTTCTGCCGGTTATTGCCTTTCCTTTTCCGAAAATTGGCACTCGTCGATTGACCCCACAGGTGCTACCTTCGTGTCCTCCCGGCAGGAAAGGCCTGAATGGCGAGGCTTTCAAGCGAAGGAGGAAAAATGAAACTGATACTGACAAGCGGCTCGAGAACCAAACGTCGCTAGAACCGAAGGAGCTGATGACCGACACGGCCGGCTATTCTGACATTGTTTTTGGCCTGTTTTGGCTGCTGGGTTTTCAGTTTAGCCCGCGGCTGGCCTATATCGGGGAATTGAGATTCTGGCGTCTGGACTGCGCGGCTAATTACGGCGTCCTGAACGGGGTACAAGCAGTACGCGTGCAGAAATTTACTCTAAGCCGCCCGCTAAACGGCTTCTGGGAGTAATTTTTACACGGTTGCTGCTACTACCCCAGGTTGGACGACGGTGCCGCCAGAAATAGATAAGCAGCTTCCGACTTCAGGATCAGCAGACCGGCTCTTTGTGAATCATGTGCAGTGCAATAGAGGGTTTGGTATCTTTGTCTTAGTCGAGAGGTTTAGTAAAGACCAAGTTGATTTATCCCTCGATACATTTACAGAATTCATCATCGCCAAGGTCTTAGACAACCCGGCAAACACGATTACGTCCCCATTAGTCACAACAATCTGTGAGATGCCAGCTAGAGAGTTGCAAGTTGAGGATCCGCACTTAAGGTACTTGATTCTGGTCGTCGAATCGCCAAACGCTTACTACTACATTAAAGGATGGAGTCGCCCACAGTTTTTCGATGATCACGTCGCCGAAGTCTATGAGATCGCGACGGCACTTTTTGAAAGACCTAACGAAACACCTGGGCTAGGCTCAGAATAGTAATAGTATGTTCTCCCATGCTGTTCCGTGTCGCGCTGTTCACGGAAGTGTGTCACGATAGTTACGACGGAAGATTGAGAGCAAATTTGGGTAGCTCCTGAGGTTGAGATTGTTCAGTGGAGGCGAGGGCTGCGGAGTTGCTCGCGGAGGCGCTGGAAAGCGATTATGGCCTCTTGCCGCAGACGTTCCTGATCGGCGGGGATCGCTGATTGTGCCAGAGCTTGGTGGCGCGGCAGCGGAACGGGGCGTGGAGTCTGACCTGGCTAATGTTAGAGAGCCTTTCAGCGGCTTGCTGCAGATAGCGCACCTCGCCGCAGTCGATATCTTGCTGGACTCAGCAAATGCACGCGAGAACACGCTCGAAAAACTCGATTTTTTGTCATCACGCGTGTCGTTCGATTCGCGCAATGCCCATTGACTCTGTCCATCCGAAGTCTCACTAGTATTAGGCTTTGCTAAGTATCCTCTCTATACAGCACACGTCCTGCGACACTCAGACGGAAGTTCTTAACTTGTTCCAACCCCCACTCGCTCCCTCAGCGGTCGCTGGATACTGTTCAGGGCCATCGATGATATAAAAATCCACTTTTATCCTATTAGTAAAATCGTGTCCCCCTTTTTTGGCTATGTTACCGTCAACCTTGACAATGTGGTTATTCCACAATCTAAAGTGATAAAGTTTGAATTCAATCACATGGGAATCTTGGGATAGATAAACTCTTACTTTTTCTTTCAGACCAACCTTTTGAAATTAACTCTGCATGCCATTCTTCCCTTCCTTTACTCTGTATTCCTTCATCACGTTTCTGTTTAGGTTGGGCGCCTTCACTTAGTGGTTCTATGGTCGATACTTCAAGTGAAAGTTCTTCTTTGCTTGGAAAGTACAGCGTCAATTTCCTGGGCAACCTTTGCAAATAGATCATCGCGTTTGCGCAGTCGTCTTAGTAAATTTAATACATCATCGAACTCATTAACATCAACCAAGCGTTCTTTGAGTTTTAACAACAAGGCAGTTTGCTCTTGAAAACTTAATGTTGCTCTTGTGTCGATCTGGTCCTTAAGGTTGCCTAAATATGAGATGGGAACTTCAGGCGGTTTTGGGAGTGGTTCTCGCAGCGGCTGTGGAGTCGGCAAGTTACTGAGAGCCTTAACGAGAGCAAATGCTGATTGCCTATCCTGAGATCGGTAATCTACAAACTGAATGTTAGATAAGGTAGGCGGTAAAAGGTTAATGGAAACACCTTCGGCCACCAAAATAGGTAATATCGTTTTGTATAAGTGAAAGGCATAAGTGTATTCAAGTTTACACGCATAAGAGTCTAGCGCTTCCGGTGCAAGCGCGAAGATAAAAAGATCACATTCGCGTATTTGGGCGAAATCACGGCACACCCCGTAGCGTTGTTCAATTACCTCTGATGCTTCGGCGTAGATCTCGGCCTCTCGCTTCCGAGCTGTACTCTGTGGTGCCGCGCAGACAGAGTCGCTCCCGGGCGACGTGTCGAAGCTGCTCGGCCAGCGAGGCGAGGATCGCCTGGCGATCGCGGGCGTCTTTGCGCCGCTCCTCCTCGTTGAGGCAGACAACGTAGCGACGATCTTCACTTACCTTGTGTGAGGATTCGAGTGCGTGACTTCGGTGCCAGCGCCGGGCGACTCGGTGCCTGGGCGCGTGACTTCGGCTTCCGTGTCGGCGATTTCGGCCCGCGTGACGCCCTCGCCCATGGTGGCACGCGCAATCGCGGGGAGATCTTCGAACATCACGGTGCCGTGGAAGACCATGACGAAGAATTCCGCCATGGCGAGCATAACCATAGTTGTGAACACGCGGCTCCACGACCAGCCGTGCCCATGCGCTTCGATCCGCTCGCGGAGCCACTCATATGCCGTGGAGAGCATGGCGGCGATCAGCAGCGCCATGGCAAACAGCCGCGGCCGGTTCGCCTCTTCCAGACACAAGAAAAAGACGGCGTACCCACTGAGTACGCCGAACCCACCGGTCAGAAACGACACGAGCACGGCCTGAGTATTGAGATCCACCAGCCGAAGAGTTGAGCGCGATTGCGTTTCCTGAGATGGCACCGGCTCTGCCATGGCGCGATTTGATCACCCAAGCTGTTAGGAGATTACTGATAGGAAATCGCTTTTGGCCCTCCGGGGCGTTGGCCCGGAGTCTGAAGCCGAAAGCGTGCGTTTCCATGGTCAACTGGCAACAGGAGGAACCGACTGGTTTCGACCGAAAGAGCGGCACGAGCTGGATACGCCGAGAGGCTTACGTCCGGTTCTGTGAGGGGCTCACCAAGATCGACATACTCGATAGCCGCAAGATCAATGACAACTCCGGCCAGACCTACGAGGCGGTCAATGTGCGGGCGCAGGGGAATCTTATTCGCACCGGAACAGTCAACAAGCTGGAGTTCCGCGAGCCGGTGAAATTCCAGATCGAATTGCTTTTCATCCGAAATCCCGACCTGCTTGGCAACGGGCGGCTGCCGCTCGTGGTTCAGGATTTCAAGTATTCGGAAACTCCTTTGTAAATGTCTCCCGGATCTACTGGCCGCCTAAAACAACCGAGAGTGTGCTGAAGTATTTTCGCTTCCGCCATTCCTCGCGATCTCCCACCACATACAGCCGCCGTCTGGCGCGACTTGCTGCAACGTTTACTAGATTCGGTTTTGATGCCGCCCAATCCTTTGCGCCGCCTCTCTTGGGATTCCCGCCAAGGACAAGGATGACAATATCCGCCTCCTTGCCCTGCACCGTATGGATTGTTCCAGCGCGCAATCCCTCATATTCGCGACCGATTTGGACCAATTCACGAACGACCGTCCGAAATGGCGAAATCAAGAAGATGTCTTGCGGGCACAACCCGTCGTTCGTTAGCTCGTCCAGTAGCCTGCGCGCCACATCGCCTTCCTCTGGAATCCAGTGCGAATCAGACGCCTCCCGACTCTTCACGTCGAACCAAACACTGGGGCGGTACGATAAATCAGCGCGCTTTGCAGTGCCGAAAATCATCAACCCATGATAAGCGACATGATTCGACACTTGGAACATCAACTCGTCACATCGGCGATGGACTCGCAGCGGCGATCCCACCCAGAGCGGTTCGTCATCGGTTGGCACCCACGTCCCAAGCGGCGAGGCTTCGTCCGCCAGCCGCTGGCACGAAAGAGAGCCGGGACGCCAATATTCGGCCACGCCAAAATAATTGCGAAGCGAGTCCTGGGCCGTGAATGGCAGCGAAAGAATCGGCTCCAACTGAAGCGGGTCGCCGACGACAACGGCACGCCGCGCTCTCCAGATGGCACCGACGGCGGCTTGAGGAGTGGCTTGCCCCGCTTCATCGATGAAAAGCCAACCGAGCGATTCGCTGTCGTGGAACGGAAACAATCGGTCCATCGACGCAAACGTCGTCGATATTACCGGGATAAGGAGAAAGAGGGCTTCCCATGCCGCCTTCACGGCCTTCGAGGACACACTTCCAGGGAGATTGCCGGAAAGCACATCGGACAGAGCCATGAGGTTCTGCCGGACTTGATTTGCGCTGGCATGAATGAAAGCATGATGAAGCCGCAAGGCGGCAAAGAAGACTTCGGCGCGAGAGAGGCTCCATTCCCGATCCATCCAAGGAGAGGACTTCTCCCTTTGCGGCTCGTCGTTTGCCCAATCAGAGCTGAATGGAAAGTGTTCACCCAAGACGTTGCGTGCCTGATCGATCTCTTCCCGCACAAGAGCGAGTTGCGCCTCGACCTGTGCCAGAGCCTGCGCGCGGTCACCGTATGCCTGCTCTATTTGGGCGTGCCTCTCATTTGCCGCCGAAAGAGCTTCTTGAGCATCCGCGGTGGACCTCTCCGCGGAGATGATCCGTCTCTGATACTCCAAATCGGGTTCGCGCCACTGGCGATACGCCTTTCCTAACGTTAGCAAGACCATCCACAAAGCCGGTCGAAACGCATGGTGGCGCTGCCGGTCATTGCGTGCGTTTTCCAGCTCCGCGGTGCAGCTTCCGAATGCTACAGACGCTTTTTCTTTTGCTGCTTCGGCGTCACGGCGTTGTTGATCGAGAACGCTGAGCTGATCCGTTGCTTCTCGCTGTTGCTTCTTGAGTTGGCCGTACTTTATGACCGCTTCCCAAGCTTTCCGCCGATTCTCTCTTACCTTTGATTCGCTTTTTACAACTGTCTGAAACTGCCGAACCGCCTCGCTCCAGTTAACCGGCGTACCTTCGATTTCCTTGAGATACGAGAGGAATCCATCGTCTTGCGAGCCCCCCTCGTCATCGTCCTCATCATACCAGAACCGTTTCAGGAACTCCCGGCGATTGGCCTTGTTGCCAAGCCGCGCTGCGATCAATCCCCATGCGGGCGCGTTGAGCAAGCGCGACGCATGCTTTCCGAAATGATCGACATTCCCGCGCCAAGACTCGTCAATCGCTTCGCTACTCGGCAGTTCCAGCGTGACGTTTTCGACCGCGCCGTTGTTTGCCGAGGCAACGACCATGCCGTGGCCGTTTATCGAGTCCTGAAAAATATTAATGCGACGGGTGAAACCTGCCGTTTTCCAGTTTTCGTGGGAGATGAACGCTGCTTCGGGCTGTGATAATTTGGCAAGCGCTTTTGCTCGTTCGACGATGACTCCCGCGACCACATCGCGCAGAAGTGTCGTCTTTCCCGTCCCAGGCGGCCCGTTAATTCCGAACAGGCCGGAGTTGCCTTTCAACTGGCCGAACAGTTCGTTCACCGCGATCTGCTGACTGTAAACGAGAGGATGATGCCCCGAGGAAGGCCAGCGCGCTTCCGGGTATCTGTCAGGCTGCAATTTCTCCCAGCATAGATCCAATGGGGATTGCTTTCGGAGATCGACCCTGGAAGCAAGATTTGCATTGGGTTGTTGCAGATACGCCGCCAGCGCCTGACCGCACTGGCCCGAAGCGACGCCGTTTGCGACTCGCTGCAAATCCTGAATAAAGAAGCTGTTCAGAACATCGAGATCATCGCTGTTTTTGTATTTTTTGAACGAGACCGGCTGGCAGCGAATGATCAGGTTCTGAGAAAAATCGCATGGATCGAGGCCGAGAAATTCAATAATGCGTCGGCAGACGCTGAAAAGCTCGTCAGCGGTTACAACCCTCCCGATGGGCAGAGAAGGCTGTTCATCCTCGGACGCACTGACAAAAAGATTTTCCAGATAGCTGCGGATGTGGCCTTCGCAGACCTCGAAGCCGGAAAGCCATCCCGGAATTTTCGGGCCGGGATTCTTCAGGCGTGCCAAAGCCCAGGCCGCTGAGGAAAGAACGAAGGATTCGATAAGCGGTTCGCCCCTGTGGGTTAGAGCGATGGAAAATGCGCCGCTCTCGCCGTCAACTCGCTCATCGAAAACCTCCGGGTCTCGTCCGAAGACTTCCTCCAATCGGCTTGAGATCAGGCGAGTCGGGAAAATTCCCCCATAGACAACGAACCGCCAAAGGCAGTTTTGGGGAGGGCGGCGTCTTTTGTGGGCATGGCTCGTATCCCATGGTCCCGATTCGCCGGGCGGGCATTGATAAGTCGGTTCCTCTCTGGAGCGAGGATCAATGCGCGGCGTCTGCTGCGGGTTGAAGACCTCGACTGCTCTCCAATATTGGA
>JAXIPG010000210.1:0-24940 GCA_045403045.1 Terrimicrobiaceae bacterium | reverse complement strand
ATCGCTTCGCCACGGAAACCGCCAGTAATCATCCGCCGGACCTTCAGGGCTTGGATCATAGTATGCCGCCTTGTACCATTCATTTTCCGTCGGGATCCAATACCGCGCATCCTGCTTATGCGTTGCACTAACGCCTGTCATTGACCCCGGCCATTCCTGATCCGGAAAGGACCGTCCACTTTTTTGAGACAAAAAGCGTTATTTAAATGCCGAACTGGCGTGAAAAAGATCGCTCAGTGGCGAAAAATAAACAGCATTCCCAGGGTCATGTCCGCGGCAGGTAATTTTTTGAACATATTCTTCGCGCTTCCTCCCTTGAGACGTCTCTCATGAACGCTCCGGCCGCAGCCGGAGGCTGGTATCATTGAGTATCAACGCCCACATAAGCCCTGTTGTCCGCTCTTCAAAAAACTCCCCTCACCATGCGTGCCATATACCTGGCGCACGGATATCTTGTCGGCTCCTGGGACGTAGGCAGCACTGTAAGGCGTAGCCTCAGTGAGAAGTGCATAATTTTCCCGCGAAAACGAAAAATAATAACCAACCCAACGAATTTGGATTGACTTTTTTTATTGGCAGTGGTGAAAAGTGGGGCGTTGTGGCGGAAAATGTCACACGAAACCTAAGCTGGCATGAGTCAGGAAGCAACAACGCTCTATTCAGGGACCTTCGAGCGTTCCATGGACGCAAAGAAGCGGGTTGCCGTACCTGCACCCTGGCTCTCAAAGGACGAGGGGCAAATTTTTCACGTCATTCCGCATCCTGCAGAGCGGTATCTGATGGTCATGCCGCTCGAGGAATTCGATCGATGGGAACAACGAATCCAGGAGTCGCAGGCGACCGCTGCGGAAAAGCGGATGGCAATTCGGAAGTTTTACAGCGAGGCCCACACAGCGACGACCGACAAGCAGGGGCGCATTCTTTTGAGCGACAAGCATTGCGAGCGTGCGGAGCTTGCTGGCGAAGTGGTGTTTGTCGGCGGTCGCAGCCGCTTCGAGATCTGGAGTCGGGAACGCTACGCGGCCGTGGATGCCGGCCATTCCGACGCCTACAAGCACGTCGCGGACGCCATCGGGCTCTGATTTTACCACCAATGCACACCCTCACGAACATGAACGAAACCTTCTGATGACCAGGCGCGGCCGGCTGTTTTGCTTCGGCTTCAGTCCCTCAAGAGGTTCCAACGGAAGGCCTCAAGGTCACGCCGCCATCAAGATCCGCCCCCGCAACGCTTATGAACTCCTGGGACTTCGACGACCCCCCACTCCAAACCTTGGAAAGGCTTGATGATTCGTACCATGTCCCGGTGATGGCCGAGGAGGTGGTGGCGCTCTTGCGCCCCGCCCCGGGGCTCATTTTCCTGGACGGCACAGCCGGCGGCGGCGGCCATTCGGAAAAACTCCTCCAGCATGGAGCCGAAGTGATCGCGCTCGATCAGGACACGGACGCCATTGCGATGTGTCGCGCGCGGCTCGCGCCTTATGCGCACCGCCTGCATGTTTGCGAGGCGAACTATGAGGATTCGGGCCTTGTGCTCGATCAATTGGGCATCGCGTCGCTCGCAGGGGCGCTTCTCGACCTGGGCCTCTCCTCGTACCAGATTGACACAGCCAGCCGAGGCTTCGCCATTATGAAGAACGGGCCCCTGGACATGCGGATGAGCCGCAAAAATCCGCACACTGCGGCCGACATCGTGAATACGGGCAGTCCGGCCGAGCTGGCCCGCATCTTCCGCGAGTACGGCGAGGAGCCGCGTGCCATGCACATCGCGGCACGGATCGCCGCGCTGCGCGAGCATCGTCCGCTCCGCACGACCTTTGACCTTGCGGCCGCGGTGACCTCCGTGATCCCACGGACGGGAGCACGGCATCCCGCCACGCGTATCTTTCAGGCCCTTCGCATCGCCGTTAATGACGAACTCGGGGTCCTGACCCGCGGGCTGGAAGTCCTCAGTGGCCGGCTCGCGCACGGCGCCCGTTTCGCGGTCATCAGCTTCCATTCGCTGGAGGATCGGATCGTTAAAGCTTTCTTCCGCGAACGGAGCGCCGAGTGGATCGACCGGCCCGAATGGCCCGAGCCGCGCCGTAACCCCGCCCGCATCTTCCGCCTCCTCACACCACGCCCGATGGACGCATCGGTCGAAGAAATCCAATCCAACCCCCGCGCGCGCAGCGCGAAGCTGCGCGTCGTCGAACGCATCTGATTCGCCATGACCCCCATCGCAAACCACCGCAAGTACGCCAACCCCATCCATATCGCTCCGCTCTTCAGATGGCTGATGCTCGCCTCCTTCGTGGCGTGCTGCGGTCTGCTCTTCGTCTTCATCAAGAACCAGCAGCACTTCCTCGGCGAGCAGACTCGCGAGATCGAGCGACAGATCCGCGATGTCCGCGCGCAAAACGAAGTGCTGCTGGCCAGGATCTCCGCGCTCTCCTCGCGCGGCGAGCTTCAGCGCAAGCTCAACCAGGGTCTCATTGCGCTCCAACCTATCCAGGATCACTGCATCGCCCGCATCGGGCAGCCTGCGACAGCTGAGAAGGACGGCGTCCTACGCACAGCTGCGAACGAAAGGTTTCGTCCGTGAGATGGAAGGCACGCCGACGCGCCGCCATCGCCTGTGGGCTGATGGGGATCGTTTTTACAGGCTTTTCGGCGCGCCTGATCGACCTGCAAGTCGCAAGGCATGAGGAATACACGGCGCTTGCGGCTCAGAAACACTCGATCCGCCTTACAGTTCCCGCGCATCGCGGAATGATCCTGGATCGAAACGGGGAAATCCTCGCGGCCAACATCCCGGTACGCAAGGTGGTCGTCGACGGCTCCCATGTCAAGAAGCCGGAAGCACTGGCCACTCTTGCTGCGCCGGTTCTCGGCATTCCGAAGGCCACGCTTGTGAGGGAACTCCAAACACGCAGCAAATACAAAGTCCTGCTCCCCGATCTCGAGGAAGAGAAGGCACTCGCCCTGCAGCGAGCCACGGAAGAAAAATCGCTGCGCGGCATCTATTTTCACCAGAATACCACGCGCACTTATCCAAGCGGACCGTTGCTGAGCCATGTGCTCGGCTTTCTCGCTCGCAAAGACCCCAATGACGAAAATGTCGTCGGCGTCGAGGGCATTGAAAGAAGCATGGAGAACTACCTTCGCGGGATCGACGGGTTTCGCCACATTGAACGCGACCGCACAGGACGCGAGATCATGATCTACCGAGGTCAGGAACAGGCGCCCCGCCATGGGATGAATGTTCAGTTGACCATCGACATGGGTATGCAAGCCATCCTGGAGGCGGAGCTCGACAATGCCTTCAAGGAGCTGAAACCCGACAACGCCACCGGCGTCATCGTAGACCCCAAGACCGGCGAGATCCTGGCGATGACGAGCCGGCCTACCTTCGATCTCAATCAGATCAATACCGCCAAGCATGAGCAAATGAAAAACCGGGCGATCTTCGACATGGTCGAGCCGGGATCGACGTTCAAGATTGTGGTCGCCTCCGCCGCTCTCACTGAGCGCGTGGTCAGCCCGAAAACGCTCATCTACTGCGAGAACGGTGCCTTCTCCTACGGAGGTCGCATTCTGCGCGATCACCACGGCTACGGTCAAATGAACGTCCATGATATCTTGATGAAGTCCTCAAACATCGGCTCAGCCAAGATGGCTCTAATGATGGGTGATCAGAAGTTCTACGAGTACGTGCGGCGTTTCGGCTTTGGCGAGCGCACGGGCGTGGCCCTTCCCGGTGAGATCTCAGGCCTCGTTCATCCGCCTGCCCGTTGGGACAGGCTTACCATTACACGGATGCCCATGGGTCAATCGGTGGCCGTCACCCCGCTGCAACTGGTCATGGGCATGTCGGTAATTGCAAACGGCGGGAAACTCATGCGTCCGCAGATCGTCAAATCGATTCAGGACAAGGATGGTCATGAGATTCTTTCCATGAAGCCGGAGGTTGTTCGCGAGGTCATCCCTTCGGAAACTGCGCGCTTCGTGAGCGGAGCGCTCACCGAAGTCGTCGGTGAACGCGGCACGGCGGCGCTCGCTCGCGTCAGCGGTTTCACCGTTGCGGGCAAGACCGGCACGGCCCAAAAGGTTGATTCCAAGGGTGGCTACGCTGCGGGCAAATATGTGGTCTCTTTCGTTGGATACATTCCGGCCGAAGACCCGCGATTCGTCTGCCTGATTCTGATCGACGACGCCAAGCTGAGTTCGGGCCTAAATTACGGCGGGCTCGTCGCGGCTCCCATCTTTTCGCGTGTCGCCGAAAAGGCCGCCCGCTACCTCGATCTCGTGCCGGCGCCTCGCGCGACAGCCGTTCTTCCGCTTGCGTTAGGGCAAAGCGATGTTACGGAATTCCGACAGTGAGCGAATCCCTTTTGAAGCTTCTTGACGCCACCGAAGTTATCGAATCGAGCGCCGACCCGCAGACGCGGATCGAATCGCTTTGCTGCGATTCGCGGCGAGCCGGCCCCGGCACGCTTTTTTTTGCGTTGCGCGGTGCACGGATTGATGGCGCCCAGTTTGTCGCGCAGGCCGCCGAAAAAGGGGCGGTTGCCATCGTCTCTGACGCTGCCTTACCGGCCTGCGCGCCCTCTCTCATTCGCGTGCCCGATGCGCGAGCCGCGATGGCCGATATCGCCGCCGCGTTCTACGGCAACCCCGCTGACAAACTCAAAGTCATGGGGGTCACCGGCACGAATGGCAAAACGACCACGGCTTTCCTCGTAAAGCATCTTCTTGACGCAGACCAACGCCGTTGCGGCCTCATTGGAACCGTCAAATATTGCATCGGAGAGAGCGAGACGGATGCTCCGCGCACCACCCCAGAATCCCTGGACCTTCAGGAGATTCTCGCCCAAATGCTCGATGCGGGAAACAAGGCCGTGGCCATGGAGGTTTCGAGCCATGCCCTCGTTCAGCATCGTGCGCGCGCGATCGACTTCGACACAGGCGTTTTCACAAATCTCACACAGGATCATCTCGATTATCACAAGACGATGGAGCAATATTTCGAGGCCAAGGTCATGCTTTTCGAAGGTCTTGCCGTTCAGAGGAAGAAAAAAGCTCGCGCTGTCATCAATATTGACGACCGATACGGACATCGCCTCAGCGAGCGCTTTAAGAGAAAGATACCGGTGATCACCTATGGCCAGCGCGTCGGTTCCGATTTCCGGGCAACCGATGTGCGCTTCGACGCGACACACAGCGCTTACCATCTCCAAGCCAAGGGCCGAAGCTATCTCGTCCGGCTCCCCCTTATCGGCTCGTTCAACATCTACAATTCCCTCGCGGCGATCGCCGCAGCCGCCTCAATGGGCATGGAACTTCGCGCCGCCGTCGCCGCGATCGCCAACGCCCCGCAGGTTCCCGGTCGCCTGCAACGCGTCCCTGCAAAGCGCAGCTTCCAGGTGTTCGTCGATTATGCGCACACAGAGGACGCCCTGCGCAGTGTGCTGCGGACGCTGAGAGAACTCAGACCGAACCGTCTCATCACCGTCTTCGGATGCGGCGGCGACCGCGACCGCGCCAAGCGTCCGCTCATGGCCGCTGCCTCGGAGGAGTCCTCCGACTGGTCAATTCTCACCTCCGACAACCCCCGCACCGAAGACCCGGCGCGGATTCTCTCCGAAATGCGAGCAGGGCTTCGAGCCAACCGGTACGAGGAGATTCCCGACAGGACCGAAGCCATCCGGAAGGCCGTTAAGCTCGCGGGCGCCGGCGATATTATTCTCATCGCGGGGAAGGGGCATGAAACCTACCAGGAAGTCGCTGAGAGGAAAATTCCCTTCGATGATTCCGCCGTTGCCCGCCGCGCCATCGAGGAGAGACGTGTGGAAATCGAAGAAGAAGGCAACAGTAAGCGTGCCAGTGGCGGAGACAGCCGGCGGGCTTCCCGTTCGTCATTGAAACGCTGGGGGGAGCCTTGATCGTGGACGCTCTGACTCTCTTCGAAATTGCCGACATGTGCGGAGGCGTGCTGCATGCTGCAAGCCCCTCACGAACCGTCCGCCGGATTTCAAAGGACACTCGCACGCTGATTCCCGGCGATCTCTATCTCGCCTTGCATGGCGAGAACCACGACGGCAACATCTATGCGAAGGATGCCGCCGCAAAAGGGGCAGCTGCCGCCATCCTTGACGCCCTCCCTGCGGACCTTCCCGCAGGATTCTCGCTTATCCTCGTGGACGACACCCTTGCCGCGCTGCACCGGCTGGCGGCGGCGTGGCGCGACCGTCTCGCCCTTAAGGTCGCGTGCGTCACCGGAAGCAGTGGGAAAACGAGCACCAAGGAGTTCACCGCCGGCGTTCTGTCCGTCCGCTACCGTGTGGTGAAAACGGAAGGCAACCTCAATAATCACATTGGCCTCCCCCTTTCGATTCTTTCCGCGTCCATCACGGACGACGCCGCAGTTTGGGAGATCGGGATGAACCACCCGGGAGAGATCGCCCCGCTGGCGAGGCTCGCGAGACCCGACCTTGCGATCATTACCAACATCGGCGTCGCGCACATCGAATACATGGGCTCGCGTGAGGCTATCGCCGCGGAAAAAGGCGCACTGGCGGAGGCGGTCGGCGCCAATGGCTGCGTGATCCTTTCGGAGGACGATTTCGCGCCGCACTTTGCAAACCGGACCGCTGCACGGGTGGTGCGCACAGGTCTCTCCTCAGGCGCAGTCACTGCCTCGAATATCGAGATGAGCGCAGAAGGCTGCCGCTTCAGTGTTCGCGCCGGGAACGAAACCGTCTCTACCAGCGTCTCCGCCCCAGGCGAACACATGGTGCGCAATGCTCTGCTCGCAGTCGCTGCGGGTCTCGAGCTAGGCCTCAAACTGGAAGAATGTGCCGAGGGACTCGCCGCCGTGCGCCTCACAGGCGGACGGCTGACACGGCGCGTCCTTCGCGGCGTCACTGTGCTCGACGACACCTACAACGCGAATCCGGACTCGATGGACGCCGCGTTGGACACCCTCGGCGCCCTCCCGGTCTCGGGCCGACGCATCGCCGTGCTAGGGCGCATGGGCGAACTGGGTGAACATGCCGCCGCCGGTTATCAGCGTGTCGGGCGCAACGCCGCAAGGATTGTGGACGCCCTCATCGCTGTCGGCCCCGAAACCGTCCCGCTTTCAGAAACGGCCCGCGCCGCGGGGCTCAAGGAAGTACACGCAACGGGGGATGCCGCTGAGGCGGCTGGGGTGCTGAGACGACTCGCCCAGGAGGGCGACATCGTTCTTGTCAAAGGCAGCCGCGCCGCTCGGATGGAACGCGTCATCGAAGCCTTCTGATGCTTTACTACCTCTACGAGCTGGGCGAGTGGGCGCGGAAGGCGGGCTACGAGAGCGACTTCTTCAAGGCGCTGAACGTCTTTAGTTACATCACATTCCGCTCGATCTGCGCTGCCTCCACCGCCTTCTTGATCTCGATCGTCTTTGGAAATTGGACGATCCGGCGACTCATCTCCCTCAAATTCGGCCAGCCCATTCGCACGAAGGACGAAGTGGACAAGCTTTTTGAGCTTCACGGGGCGAAGAAGGGAACTCCCACGATGGGAGGAGTCCTCATCATCGGCTCGATCCTCATCTCCACGCTATTGTGGGCGAGGCTTGAGAACCCGTTTGTGTGGCTCGTGCTCTTCAGCACGCTCTTCCTTGGCGTCGTCGGCTTCTATGACGACTGGCTCAAGGTCACCAAGAAGAGCTCCAAAGGGATCAGCAGCCGGCTCAAGCTCGGCCTTCAGTGCGTGCTCGCGGGAATCTTCACCGTGTTCTTTCTCACCAGCCCAAGACTCGCCGAAATCGCGAAGCAACTTTACATTCCGTTCTTCAAGGAGCCCGTAATTTTCAGCCTGGGCTGGCTGACCTTCGTCTTTTATCTCCTTGTGATCGTTGGAACGTCGAATGCGGTAAATCTCACCGACGGCCTTGATGGACTGGCGACCGGCTGCACGGCCACCGTGGCGGCTGCGTACGCCGCGCTTGCCTATCTTGGAGGCAATGCTCGCGCGGCTGAATATCTTCAGATCCCCTACGTGCCCTATTCCGGGGAGCTTGCCGTTGTTTGCAGCGCCCTGCTCGGCTCGTGTCTGGGCTTCCTTTGGTGGAACGCCCACCCGGCCCGTGTGTTCATGGGCGACACCGGTTCGCTCGCCATCGGCGGAATGCTCGGCGCCGTGGCCATCTGCTGCAAGCAGGAGATCCTTCTCATCATCGTAGGGGGCGTGTTCGTCATGGAAGCAATGTCCGTCATCCTGCAGGTCGCAAGCTTCAAGATCACCGGCAGGCGCATCATCAAGATGTCACCGATCCATCACCATTTCGAACTCAGCGGCTGGAAGGAAAATACGGTGATCGTGCGTTTCTGGATTATGTCCATCCTCTTTGCCCTGCTGGGCCTGGCCACCTTGAAGCTGCGATGATTTACTCCGGCAAGAGAGCGGTCGTTCTCGGCCTTGGCCACAGCGGCGAGGCCGCGGGAATCCTTTTGTGTGAGGAAGGCGCAGATGTCACGATCTGCGAGAGCTGCGACAATCCCGGCCTGCGCGATAAGTCTTCCCGGCTCAAGGCGCAGGGTATCGAGGTTATCCTGGGCCCTGCGGCCGATTCCGACCCGGCTGCCTATGATGTCTGCATCCTTAGTCCAGGCATCGATCCGGC
Source organism: Terrimicrobiaceae bacterium (assembly GCA_045403045.1). GTDB lineage: Bacteria > Verrucomicrobiota > Verrucomicrobiia > Chthoniobacterales > Terrimicrobiaceae > DASTFP01. Next base: position 16,293 of record JAXIPG010000210.1, on the reverse strand, counting down.
CGTTCCGCTCGCGCAAAACGTCCTTCGCAAGAAAATTCCTGTGATTGGCGAATTGGAGCTCGCCTTCGAAGAATGCATTTGCCCCGTCGTCGCCATTACCGGGACGAACGGCAAAACGACCACTACCGAATTGACCACCGCCATGCTGCAGGGTTCTGGCGTTCGAACCATGGCCAGCGGAAACATTGGCCTGCCCTTCGCGACTGCTGTGCGGCAAAGCAACGAACTCGACGTCATGGTCCTTGAAGTCAGCTCCTTTCAACTTGAAACCATCGACGCCTTTCGCCCGCACGTTTCCGTCTGGTTGAACTTAAGCCCCAATCACCTGGATCGCTATCGGGACATGGACGAATACCGTGGGGCCAAGCTCCGCATCTTCATGAATCAGACATCGGAGGACTATGCGGTGGTCAATGCCCGCGAAAGCCTTCCCCCGATCGCTGCGCGCAGGATCACCTTCAGCGCCTATGATCCGGAGGCGGATTTTACCCTGCGCGACGGCGTCATTCACTACAGGAATGAGCCGGTGCTTGATCAGCGCAAGACGCGGCTTGCCGGGATTCACAATGCGGAAAATCTCATGGCGGCGCTGGGCGTCGGGCTCGCCTTGGGTGTGGACTTTGAGAGGATGACAGTCGCCGTCGGCGAATATACCGCTCCAGTTCATCGTTGCGAATTCGTGCGCGACCTCGAGGGCGTGCGCTGGATCAACGACTCCAAGGCAACAAACCTGGATTCTGTCGAAAAGGCGATCCTCTCCCAATCCCGTCCGATCGTGCTCATCGCGGGGGGAAAGGACAAAGGATTCGAGTTCGATTCCATCGCGCCGCTCGTTCGCGAGCGCGTACGCGTCGCCGTCCTCATCGGCGAAATGAAGGAACGCATCGCCCGTTCCTGGAGCGGCGTGGATTGTCGCATTTCGGCATCTCTTGAGGAAGCCGTTGAAGTGGCGCGTGGAGCCGCAAACGACGGCGACGCCGTTCTCCTTTCACCCGGAACGTCGTCCTACGACATGTTCCGCAATTACGGCGAACGCGGCAACCGCTTCAAGGACGCTGTGAACGCTCTCAAATAGTCAACGAGAAATCAACCAAACCGCAACTTATGATCATGAAAATGAAGAAAATCCTGAAAATGCCTCTCCGGCGGATGCCGCGGCGTCCGCCCCCAGCGGAATCACTGCACGCGAAGGCTGCCGCCAACGCAGAGACCTATGACCAAGAGGACTACGACGAAGAGGAGCCGAACATGAAGTTTTCGCACGCCCTGATGGTTGTCCTGGCGCTCCATGTCATCGCTGTCGGCGGCATCTTCGCCTTCAACTCAATCAAGGCCGGACAAAGCTCCTCTACAAAGGCCTCAACCAAGGGTGAAAATGCTCCCCCCGCGGCGCAGGCAGCCGCTCAGTCGAAGCCATCCTCCGCGCAGGGAGCCATTGAGAGAAGGGCGGGGAAAACGCATACCGTCCAGGCAGGCGACACGCTCAGCCGCATCGCCGCACTCTACAAGATCAGCGTCGAGGCGATCGAGAAGGAGAACGGGATCACGACCTATTCGATGATCCGAGTCGGCCAGATCTTGAAAATTCCGGCTCCAGAAAGCCTGGCAGTGAAACCGGAAGTGGCCAAGCCGGCGACAGACCCGGTCACGGCAGCTGCCAAGCATGCCTTTCTCGCCGCCAAGACGGACATCGCAAAGCCGGCGGCCCTCATCACCAGGACGGACATCGCGAAACCGCCTGCAGTCGCCGCCAAGACGGACATCGCAAAGACGGCAGCCGTCATCACCAAGACGGACGTCGCGAAACCGCCTGCAGTCGCCGCCAAGACGGACGCCGCAAAGCCGCTCCCGGTCGCCGCGACAACGCCAAAACCTGCGAACGCGCAGCCTTCGCCGAAAAAGGCTGAGATGCCGTCTCCCACTACGGACAGCCACGTTTACGTCGTGGCCAAGGGCGACAACCCGTACAACATCGCGAAGAAGCTTCACGTGAGCTACAATGAACTGATCGCGCTCAACGAGATCAAGGACCCGACTCGGGTTCAGATAGGACAGAAACTGAAAATTCCCGCCAAGAAGAATTGAAGCATCAGGAGGCGAGTGATGCCTTGCCGCACGTGACGTCACCTTTCCAAAATGCAGCGCAACGCCATCTACGCTCTTCTGCTGACCGTTGTCGGGCTTACCACCATTGGTATTGTCATGCTTTTCAGCACAAGTGCGTTCGCTCAAGAGAGCCACGGCGACATCTATTTCTTCGTGAAACGCCAGGGCTTTTGGCTAACAATTTCCCTCCTCTGCGCGCTGGTCGGCGCCCTGGTCGACTACCATTGGTGGAAGAAGACATGGTGGATCTTCTTCGCCGTCGCCTTCGCGCTGCTTATCCTTTGCTTCGTCCCCCCTATTGGATTGAAGATTAATGGCTCGCGCCGCTGGATCAACGTGGGCATCGGCACCTTTCAGCCGAGCGAACTTGCCAAGCTGGCCGTGCTGTTCTTTGTCGCCTGGTGGTTTGAAAAATTCGAAAAAGACTCCGGACGCTTATTCAAGGGGTTTGTCTATCCGATGGCCATCGTTTGCGTCATTCTCGTGCCGATCTCTCGCCAGGAAGATCTCGGCTACACGGCGCTGATTGGCGCGGTGGTTCTTTGCATGATGTTCATGGCCGGGATGAAACTGCGTTGGATCGCGCCTATCGTCATCGCTGGTATCGCGGGCATCCTCTATCTGGCGACCCATATTAGCGAGCGCCGCGACCGCCTGCTGGCGTTTCTCAATCCGGAGGAGTACCAGGCAAGCGGCGGTTACCAGCAACTGCAGGGCCTGATTGCGATCGGTTCAGGGGGAGTTGAGGGCCTTGGACTCGGCGAGGGCCGGCAAAAGATGCTTTACCTTCCCTACGCGCACACCGACTTCATCTTTCCAATGATTGGAGAGGAAATGGGTTTGCGCATCACACTATTGATCGTTTTTTGTTATTTGCTCATCTGTCTATGTGGAACGCTGATTGCCATGAATGCCAGTGACCGTTTCGGCATGCTGCTCGGCTTCGGCTGCATCATGATGATCACCCTCCAGGCGATCGTAAATATCGGCGTGACCACTTCGCTGCTGCCCAATAAAGGAATGCCGCTCCCGTTCATAAGCTTCGGCGGCTCGAACCTGGCCGCCTGTTATTTCATGGTCGGAGTTCTCGTCAATATCCACCGGTTTGGAAACCCTCTCATCGAAGTGGCGTCGCCGGTTCTGCGCCGTGTACGGAACGCCTGCAGGCTATGAAGCCGTTCCGTGTTGTTATTGCCTGCGGGGGAACAGGCGGGCATCTCTTTCCTGGCCTCGCTGTGGCGGAGACGTTGAAGGAACGCGGACACGAAGTGCTGCTGATCGTCTCCGAAAAGGAGATCGACACTATCGCTCTGAAGGCGCACCCGGATTTCCGCGCGGAGAAGCTTCCTTCGATCGGCATGCCGTCCGTGCTTTCTCCGGCTTTCGTGCGCTTCCTGCGACGTACGTGGGAGGGTCTCGGATACTGTAAGAACGCGTACCGGAAATTTCGTCCGTCAGTCGTTCTCGGGATGGGCGGTTTCACCTCGACGGCGCCGATTCTCGCGGGACGCCAGCAGAAGCTGCCGACCTTCATCCACGAATCCAATGCGATTCCTGGCCGCGCAAACAAGCTCACCGCGCGCTTCGCGACCCGAATGCTCCTCGGCTTCCGCGCCTGCGCCCCGTATTTTCCAAACAGGGAGTGTGTCGTCACGGGCACCCCGGTGCGGCGAAATCTTGGCTCGCCTCTTGACCGGAGAGCCGCCCTCGCCGCATTCCATCTCGAAGAGAACCGCCGCACTCTTCTGGTAATGGGCGGAAGCCAGGGAGCTTCTGGCATCAACCAGGTGCTCTTCAAGTGCGCGCCCATGCTCAAGGACAAGCCGCTGCAAGTCATTCACCTCACCGGAGAACGCGACGACCGTCTGGCTGCTGCCAACTATCAGCGGGAATACATCCCTCATTACGTGGCGCCTTTTCATCATCGCATGGAGGACGCGTATTCCGCTGCGGACCTTGTGATTTCGCGCGCTGGCGCAGCCAGCCTGAGCGAGCTTTCGCAATTCGGCCTTGCATCCATCCTCATCCCCTATCCCTACGCAACGGATGACCACCAAACCTGCAACGCCAAGGTTTTCGTCGACGCCGGAGCTGCCGAACTGCAACAAGAGCGACATGTGACCCCCGAAGCGTTCTCCGCGCTCATCTCAAATCTGCTGACCGACGACCGCCGGCGCGAACAGATGTCCGCCGCCGCCCGCGCGATCCTCCCACGTCATGCCGCCGACAATGTCGCCAACGAAATAGAACGCGCGGCGACAACGTCTTAAAATTGCTTTCGATGAATCTTGCGAGTCTTACAGAATTTTTCACCGGCTCTTCGCGCCGGGTGCATCTGATCGGCGTCGCCGGCGCCGGAATGAGCGGCATCGCCGGGTTGCTGCTCGCGCTTGGTCATCGCGTAAGCGGCTCCGATAAGGTGGACACCGTCGAAGTCGAGCGGTTGGAAAAGAAAGGGCTCCGTTTTCACATTCCCCACCGGGCCGATGAGGTGCAGGAAGCCGATCTGATCGTGTACTCATCGGCTATCAAGGCGGGCAATGTCGCCTACGACGAGGCCAGGAAACTTGGTTTGCCCATGGTGCGCCGTGCCGATGCGCTGGCCGCCATCATGAGCTCCAAAAAGGGCATCGTGATCTGTGGCATGCACGGCAAGACGACCACGTCGTCCATGGCTGCCCATGTGCTTCGAAGCTGCGGCCTCAAACCTTCTCATTACGTGGGCGCGGAGATTCCCATCCTCGGAACGAATGCCCGCTGGGACTCCGAGGGCGAGTATTTTGTCGCGGAGGGCGACGAGAGCGACGGGACGCTCATCAATTATCACCCCGAACATGCCATTGTGCTCAACATCGAGCCTGAGCATCTCGACTTTTACAAGGATCTCGCCGCCATCGACGCCGTCTATGCCAAGCTCGTAGGGCAGACACACGGAAAAGTCGTGTACTGTGGAGACGATCCCGGGGCGACGCGCGTCTGCTCTTCGCGGCCCGGCGCGGTCAGCTACGGACAACTCGAAAGCAACCGGTACCGGATTACCGACATCGCGGCAGAGAACTTTCGCTCACACTTTCGGGTGTTGAAGGAAGGCGAATTGCTTGGAGCAGCAGATCTGAACATCCCCGGCATACACAACGCGGTGAATGCCTTGGCTGTGATCGTTCTTTCTATCGAAATCGGACTCCCCTTCGATAAGATCGCCGCTGCGCTCGAAAACTTCCGAGGCGCAAGACGTCGATTTGAAATCTGCTACGAAACCCCTCGCAATTTGGTGGTTGATGATTACGGGCACCATCCCACCGAGGTTGCGGCCACGATTGCTACCGCTCGCACCGGCGGCTGGAAGCGCGTGCTGGTGATGTTTCAACCCCATCGCTATACGCGCACGCTCGCTCTCAGGGAGGAATTCGGCAGAGCGTTCGACCAGGCTGATGCGGTGTTCATCGCTGATGTCTATCCGGCCAGCGAAAAACCGATCCCCGGGGTGTCAGGCCAGATGATCGTAGACGCCATGCGCGCCCATGGACATCCGCATGCCGAGTTTCAACCCAGTATCCGGCACATTCACCGAAACGCCGGTATGGAAATCGAAGACGGCGATCTCGTCCTGAGTCTTGGCGCAGGCAACATTCACGAGGCCGGGGCACAGCTGGTCAGCGATCTGGCTGCACGCGACAGGCTGCTTGGCGCGATGGGTCCCGGCACGATCCGGCTCTACGAACCGCTTTCCCGCCACACCACCATGCGCGTTGGCGGCCCGGCGCAATTTTGGGCGGAGCCCGAAACCGAAGAGGGCTTTGCCGATCTGGTGCAATTCTGTTTCGACGAAGACATCCCGTTCATGGTGATGGGGCGCGGCTCAAACCTGCTCGTGCGCGACGGGGGCATACCCGGGGTGGTGGCTCATCTTTCCAAAGGCGAATTCGCCCGCTACATCGTAAATGGCAACGAAATAACCGCAGGCGTCGGCATAAAGCTCAAGCAGCTCACTGCCATCGCACGCAACGCAGGAATCGGTGGCTTCGAATGGATGGAGGGCATCCCAGGCAACCTCGGTGGCAGCCTGAGAATGAATGCCGGCGCGATGGGCGCGGAGACGTTCGATCAGGTTGTCAGCGTGCGCTATTGCGACCAGGACGGCAATATCTTCACCCGCCCTCCTGCCGAGATGAAAGTTCGTTACCGCGATGTGCCCACCCTCCACCAAAACTATGCCCTTTCAGCCACACTGCGGGGGACTCTGGCCAACACCAAGGATATCGAAACCCGAATTGCCGATTCGGAACGTAAACGCCGCGAATCCCAGCCGATTGCTGCAAGCGCTGGTTGCATTTTCAAAAATCCGGACCAAACTCCCGCTGGGAGATTGATCGAGGAGCTCGGCTTCAAGAACTTCACCGTGGGAAGGGCGCGCGTTTCCGAAGTGCATGGCAACTTCATCGTCAATGACGGCGGAGCGACCGCAGAGGAAATTCTCACCCTCATCGAGGAAATCAAAGCCGCCGCCGCGCGAGAGCGTGGCATCGATCTCGAAACCGAAGTGCAGATAGTTGGAGTGGACGCATGACTGGAATTCTCAGAAGCAGGAAAGTTGCGGTACTGCTGGGCGGGCCGGGCTCGGAGCGCGAAGTGTCTCTGCGCTCGGGCGCCGCCGTTGCCCGCGCCCTGCAATCTCTTGGCGCGATTGTTGAGGAGGTCGATGTGAAGGACCCCGGCTTTTCGCTCCCTTCCAACGTCCATCTCGCCTATAATATGATCCACGGCACGTTCGGGGAGGACGGCCAGATCCAGGAGATTCTGGAAAGACGCGGCGTGCCCTACACCGGCGAGGGGATAAAGGGCAGCCACCTTGCATTCGACAAAATTCTCAGTAAAACGAGGTTCGATGAGGAAGGGGTTCCCACTGGACGATGGCACGTCATCACTGACGGTGAATTCCCGCGTCTCGATCCCCCCTTCGTGGTCAAGGCTCCTCGCCAGGGATCCAGTGTTGGCGTGCACATCATCAAGGATGTCGCAGGCCTTCCAGCCGCCCTTGAGGACTGTTTTCGCTTCGGAGAGGAGGTGCTCGTTGAAGAATTTTTCCCCGGACGTGAATTGACCGTTGGTATTCTTGGCGATGAAGCTCTGCCCATTATCGAAATCGTCCCCCGCGAGGGATTCTACGACTATGAGCACAAATACACCAAAGGTGCGTCGGAATACTTCGTTCCCGCCGAAATCGGCGGCGAAGCCACCCAGGCCGTCCAGGCCGCCGCACTTTCGGCCAAACGCGCGCTCGGGCTCGAAGTCTATTCCCGCGTCGATGTGCTTCTCGCTTCGGACGGCCGCCTGAACGTTCTTGAAATCAACACCATTCCTGGCATGACTGAAACCAGCCTCCTTCCCAAAGCCGCTGCGGTAGCCGGGCTCGATTTTCCCGCTCTCTGCGAACGCATTGCCTCACTCTCCCTTCAACGCTCCCCGAACTGAATGGCCAATCAAGGTCCAACCCGCAAGGTCAACCGCAGACTGCGCAATACACTGTCACGCGCTCATCTGCTCGACGTGCGCATGCGCACTGCGACCACCCGGCGGAGGCGGCGAGAGACGATCGCCCGTTGGGTGTCCAATGTGCTCCTTATTGCCGCAATCGGCGCGGCGGCCTATTTCGGCCTTCAGGCGGCGCTCGACAGATTTTTCTTTAAGAATACCGAATACACCTTGCGGCGAATCTCCTTCAATCTCGACGGAATCCTCACGCGCGAGGAAGCCCTGGCAGCAACCGGTTTGCGCGAAGGTGTCAATATCTTCGCCGTTGATCTTGCGAAGGTGGAGACCGCACTCCGGGCAATTCCGCAGGTCCAGGACGTGCGCCTCGACCGGAAGCTCCCGGACCAAATCGACGTCAGCATCACGGCGCGTCGTCCAGTTGCCTGGGTCGCCGCAGCCGGCGAAAAAGGAGATCCCTCCGCCTCTGAGAAGTCCCTCCTCGTGGACGCCAGTGGTTTTCTCCTGCGCCCGCGCCGAGTCGCGCCTGAGTATTTTCACCTCCCCGCCATCTATGGCGTGAAAAGCGATAACGTCCGCAATGGAGAAGCGCTTCCCGGTGAGGACCTACGCCTCGCCATCGGACTGATTGAGACGCTTTCCCGCCACCCGGAATCGATGCTGCACATTCGCACCATCGACATCTCGCGCGGTTATTGCATCGAGGTTGTCAACGACGGCAATGCGCGCATTCTTTTCGCCACCTCGGATTTCGAAGAGCAACTTGCCCGTTTGCAGCAGCTTCTCGCCCATTGTGACGAGTCGGGCCGTGCGCTCGAAAGCGTGAACTTGATGGTCAAGCGCAATACGCCGGTGACTTTTGTTGCTTCCGCGACACCGCCACCGGAAGATCCCGCTGCTTCTGCTGCTGCCGTCCCGCAGCAGCCGGCACCTAAAACACGGAGAAACTGATGGCGCGTCCGGACATTCTGGTAGGGGTCGAAGTGGGCACATCGAAGGTCTGTGCAGTTGTTGGCGAGATCGGACGCGAGGGTACGCTCCGTATCCTGGGAGTCGGATTGGCTCCCTCGCGAGGCGTGCGCAAAGGTGAAATCGTCGATCTTGCCATCGCAACCGAGTGCGTGCATGACGCGCTCGCGGACGCTGAGACCAACAGCGACGCAGAGATCGGCAGTGTATTTGTCGCCACGACGGGAAGTCATATTCGCAGCTTCAACAGTCGTGGCGCTATCGTCATTGCTTCCGACCGCTACGAGATTGACGATAGTGACGTGCAAGAGGTCGCCGTAAAGGCCCGCGAGGTTAACATCCCGACCGAGAATCATTTTTTGCATTCCATCATTCAGCACTACTACGTGGACGGCCAGCAGGGCGTTCTCAACCCCATCGGCATGGTGGGACGAAAGCTCGAAGCGGACTTCCACATCATCCACGGCGTGCGCACGCGCATGCAGAACACTTTGCGCTGCATCCGCGAGAGTGGCGTTGAAATCGAAGAGATTGTCGTCAATTCCCTTGCTTCTGCGCAGGCCGTGCTCGACGAACACCAAAAGGAGCTTGGCGCGGTCGTCATCGACATCGGCGGCGGGGTTACCGATTACATTGTCTATGAAAACGGCGTGGTCCGGCACAGCGGGGTGCTCGCCGTAGGAGGCGATCATATTACCAACGACATTTCCCTGGGGCTGCGTATCCCGCTTACTCGTGCCGAAAAACTCAAGGTCGACGAAGGTTCCGTCAAGCTTGGAGCAAGCACTCCAGGAGAGAAGATCACCCTCAAGAACGATGCCGGATTTGCCGGGAAGGAGGTGGAACGCGAAATTCTCAACGCCATCATTCATGCCCGCGTTCGCGAGAATTTTGAACTCATCAAGAAGCAGATCGAGGCTGAGGTCTCTCTGCGCATGCTCGGTGGTGGCGTCGTCCTGACGGGCGGTTGCAGCTTGTTGCGCGGTATCAAGGAGGTCTCCGAGTCAATTTTCGAACTTCCTGTCCATCTTGCACGCGACACTGGCGTTTCAGGTCCCAAGTCGGTATTGAACAATCCCCAGTATTCCACCTCTATTGGTCTCATCAAATTCGCTCAAGCCCTGCGTGCCGAGGTGGAAAAGCCCGGACTTATCGGCTCCGTCCTTGAAAAAATCGGCGGCATTTTTCGGAAAAGAGGCTAGAGCAGTCTGTCGGACTTGAGATAGAATGACGTGGTTTCAAGAAACCGCATCTCTAAATGAAGTCGCCCTTCCAGACAGGCTGCTTAACCTCCGCTCCGCGGAGGAAAGAAACAAGCCTTCTGCATTCCCGTAGCCCGCAAGGCTATTTTCAGCAGTTTGTTGTCAGGACCGCTTCTTTTCTCCAAGGATTTCCAACTTTATTAATCCTCCTTCCTTCAAAATCCGACAAACTGCTAGCGTCATGATTTCCTATCCACGGTCTGATACATCTTCTGAGAATCCCGAGCCGCCAAGCGTTCGCATCATCGGGCTGGGGAACGCCGGGGCCCAGCTTGCCGACCGGTTGCAAATGAATGGACATGCCGACGTGGTCGTCATGAACACCGATGCCCAATCCCTCCTGTCGTCCATTGTCGCCAAAAAGATCGCTCTTGGCCAAAAGACCACCTACGGCCTCGGAGCGGGCGGCGATCCGGAAGTCGGCTACGATGCCGCCCAAGAGTCGCGGAACGACATTCGTTCCGCCGTGGAAGGGGCGAATATCATTTTCTTATGCGCAGGACTTGGCGGCGGCACAGCCTCAGGCGTCATTCCAATTCTTGCGGAGACTGCACGGGAAACCGGAGCAGTGGTTTTCTCAATTGTCACTTCGCCATTCAGCTTCGAGGGACGTCGGCGCTCCAAGCAGGCCGCTGAGGCCCTCGCTCTTCTGTCCAAACATTCCAACGCGCTTATCCATTTTGAGAACGACCGGATGGCCGATCTCTCATCGGCGCGCTCGGGCATCGAGGAGACGTTTGCCGCTGCGAACTCCATGCTTTGCGCATGCGTTGGCTCGCTAATTGCCATTCTCCGCGGGGGCAGCCCGATGCCCATTGGTCTCGCCGACCTTCTTGTCGCTGTAGGAGGCGGCGGGCCCGCCGGTCTGTTCGGACGCGGCGAGGCGACCGGCGACAACCGGGCTCACGAGGCTCTTGAGCGCGCCTTGAAAAGCCCTCTTCTCGACCGCGGTCGCCTCATCGGCGAATGCCACGCCGTCATCGCAAACCTGGTCGGACCAGCCTCGCTCTCGTTTTCGGAAGTTGCCGCCGTAATGCGCGAAGTGAGACGGCACACCGCTGACGACGCCAAATTGTTTCTTGGTGTCACGACAGTCACCGATTCCGACGCGCCCCTGATCGTCACTCTCTTCGGTAACTATTCTACGATCCCGCTGGCAGAACCCAAGGCGGTTCCTGCCCAGGACCACACAGTGGGCGCCGTTTCGACCGCAGTCTCCGCTGTCCCAACGGAATCCACACCGCTCGGAGAAACTGAGGCTGCGCCAGAAATGAGTGCCGAGCAGCCCGCGCCCGGGGAGGCTGGCGTTCCGCACGATCCCAACGCTCCGCCAGCAACCCCCAAGACGAAGGCCAAACAGGAAACCCTCCAGTTTGAGCCCACGACGCGCGGACGCTTCGATAAAAGCGAACCGACCATCGTCGAAGGAGAAGACCTCGACGTCCCCACTTTCCTAAGGGCGCGAAAGCCAGATTGACGGACGACCGGTTGCAAAGCACACCGCGCCGCTTCGAATCTGAAAAACCTTCGGGACTAGCCCTGCACAATATTTGTGCTTCGCTAAGATTTGGTTGTGGCTTCGAATTCGCTTGCCCTACGAACGAATCGTTCTAAGATCAAGCTCAAAGGAGAGCATCCCCCTATGAGCTTTACTGTAACGAAAGTGGATATTTGGAGTTCCAAAATTGAGGACAAACCCGGCGGTCTGGCGAAAGTTCTCGGAGCGCTCGGAAACGCAGGTGCAAACCTCGATTGCGTCATCGCGCGACGCGATCCGGCGAAGTCCGGCACCGGGGTTGTGTTTCTCACGCCGGTAAAGGGCACCGCTGTCCGAAAAGCTGCGCAATCAGAGGTTCTGACGCCCGCCCAGAACGTCGCGACGCTGAAGGTCGAAGGGGACGACGCGGCCGGTTTGGGAGGTCAGATAGCTACAGCAATTGCCGACGCCGGAATAAATTTGCGTGGTGTTTCCGCCGCGGTGATCGGCAAGAAGTTTGTGGCATACCTCGGTTTCGACAGCGCTGCGGACGCGACAAAAGCGGCTCGCGCACTAAAGACCTTGGCGAGTCCAAAGAAAGCCGGAGAAGCCAAGCGCTGATAACCGCATTTTGCTGGAGAAGGGATCGAGGAGGCTCAATGCCTCTTGCGCACAAGCATAAACTCGTTGCCCTCGGTATCGACGCACATGGCGAGATGCGGCGGTTCGCCGGTCGAATCCGACGCCGGTTCTTTGAGAAGTTGACCGCCGCCCGCCGCCACCTCGCGCGCGCCCTCAACGACGTCTGCCACTTGGAAGCTGAGTCCCGTCCATGTCCGCTTACCGTTACCCCCGCCGTGGATGCCAATGACCGCCCCTGCGATCTCTACTTCGCTCATCACATCGCTTTGACGAAGGATCTTCGCCTCCAGCGTGCCGCGATAAAATTCCACAGCCCGCTGCATGTCTGCCGCCCAGATGATGTATTTTGCATGCTCGACGTTCATGGGACGAAACAATACGCGAGCAATCTGTCCGACTCGAAGATAAATCCATGACCGCCGGCCTTTCGTCGGAAGCCTTTCAACGTTCCTTCGCGCCGTCCGCAGTTCGACGTTCACAGAATCCCGGGACAGGTGAAGGAACGCTTTTCACCAGGAATTGCGAACTGAGCCGCCAACTGGGCGAATACGAACAGCAGGCCGTTGCCGAAGCAGCCGCGCAACTCTGAGCCACCGACCTCCATGAGGACATCCAGATGGGAGTCAAGCGTTGCGCCGACACCTGCGCGTACTACGGCTATCGTTTTAACGGACATCGAGCGCGCTCTGAATATTTCCGGCTAAGCCTCGGCTAAGCCGAAATTCGTCCTTGTCCCTCGTCGTCGTGCTGGTCCTCGATTCTGCGAGGAATTCGATTGGGAGCGGTCCCATCCGGCGCCTTTTACGTCGATGTCCTCTGACAGGCTGCTAAGGTCATGTTATGCGCCCCGACAAATTCACTGCGAAGATGCAGGAGGCCTTTAATTCGTCAGTCGATCTGGCCTCGAAACGCAATCACTCCGAAATTTCCAACGAACACTTTCTGCTGGCCCTGCTTCGACAGCTCGAAGGTCTTGTCCGCCCCTTACTCGAAAGACTCGGGATCCAGCCAGCGGAGCTTGAAAAACAGCTTGAATCCGAGCTCTCCCGTCGCGCAAGCGTCCATGGGGGCACACAGCCAAATCTGGGGGCCGACCTTCGCAAGACCCTTGACGCTGCCGAAGGCGAGATGGCGAAACTCAAGGATGAATACCTCAGCGCCGAACATTTCTTGCTCGCTCTGCTGGATTCCGGCACGGCCGCCGCGAGGTTGCTCAAAAACGCAGGCATCACCCGCGACAAGCTCATGCAGGCCCTTCAGGGCATCCGTGGCAACCAGCGCGTGACCGATCAGGATCCCGAGGGCAAATACCAGACTCTCGAAAAATATGGCCGCGATCTCACCGAGCTTGCCCGCAAGGGGAAGATAGACCCCGTGATCGGCCGCGACAACGAGATCCGGCGTACCATGCAGGTGCTCTCGCGCCGAACCAAGAATAATCCCGTCCTTATCGGCGAGCCCGGAGTCGGCAAGACCGCCATCGTCGAGGGGCTCGCGCGGCGCATCGTCGCCGGGGACGTGCCGGAATCCCTCAAGAACAAGCGCGTGATTGCGATGGATATCGGCGCGATGATCGCCGGCGCCAAGTTCCGCGGCGAGTTCGAGGATCGGCTGAAGGCATTTCTCAAGGAAGTGACGTCTTCCGAAGGCAAGATCATCCTCTTCATCGACGAACTCCATACCATCGTCGGCGCAGGCGCGGCGGAAGGCTCCGCCGATGCGTCAAACATGCTCAAGCCTCAGCTCGCCCGCGGCGAACTGCGCGCCATCGGTGCGACCACGCTCGATGAATATCGAAAATACATCGAGAAGGACGCCGCCCTCGAACGGCGCTTCCAGCCCATTATGGTCGAGGAGCCGAGTGTCGAAGACACTATCGCCATCCTCCGCGGACTCAAAGAACGCTACGAAGTCCATCATGGCGTGCGCATTCAGGACGCTGCCCTTATCGCAGCGGCCACACTCTCTCACCGTTATATCAGCGACCGATTCCTGCCCGACAAAGGCGTGGACCTCGTTGACGAGGCCGCCTCGCGCCTCAAGATCGAACTCGATTCCATGCCCACGGAAATCGACCAGCTTGAACGCCAGATCATGCAGCTCGAAATGGAAAAGCAGGCGCTCAAGAAAGAAAAAGATGCCGCAAGCAAGGAGCGCCTCGCAAAACTTGAGAAAGAACTTGCCGACATCAAGGAGCAGTCAAGCCGCCTCAAGGCCGAATGGCAGAAGGAAAAGGAAGAAATCACGAAATCTCAAAAGATCGCCGAGCAAATCGAACAGCTCAGAATGGAGCTCGAGCAGGCCCAGCGAAAAGGAGACCTGCAGCGCGCCTCGGAAATTCAATACGGAAAGCTTCCCGAACTCCAAGGGCAGCTCGAGGATCTCAAGGCTAAACAGGCCGAAGGTGGCCACACCTTGCTGAAGGAGGAAGTCACCGAAGAGGATATCGCAAAGGTCGTCTCGAGCTGGACTGGCATTCCCGTTTCGCGCCTCCAAGAGGGCGAACGCCAAAAGCTTGTCAAGATGGAGGAAAGGCTCATGGAACGCGTCGTGGGCCAGGAACAGGCCATCAAAGCTGTGTCGAACGCCGTCCGGCGGGCACGCGCGGGGCTTCAGGACGAAAACCGACCGATTGGTTCGTTCATGTTTCTCGGCCCAACCGGTGTCGGAAAGACTGAGCTTTCCAAGGCGCTCGCCGAATTCTTATTCGACGACGAACGCGCCATCATCCGGATCGACATGAGCGAATACATGGAGAAACACACCGTGGCCAGACTCATCGGCGCACCGCCCGGATACATCGGCTACGAGGAAGGCGGTCAACTCAGCGAGGCCGTGCGTCGCAAACCCTACTCAGTCGTCCTCTTTGATGAGGTCGAAAAAGCGCACCACGACGTGTTCAATGTCCTGCTCCAGGTGCTTGACGATGGACGGATCACAGATGGTCAGGGGCGCACGGTCGATTTCAAAAACACCGTGATTATCCTCACGTCGAATATCGGCAGCCAATATATTATGGAAGACTTGCCGAAAGAAGAGCGGGACCGCCGCGTGACCGAAGCATTGCGCGGCCATTTCCGGCCGGAGTTTCTCAACCGCATCGACGAAATCATCGTCTTTGACCGCCTCGACGACCGCCAGATCACCAGGATCGTAGACATCCAACTCCTGCGACTGGTCGCGCGCCTCGCCAACAAGAATATCATCCTGCAATTGACGGACGCTGCGAAAAAGTTCCTTGCCAAGGAGGGCTACGACCCGGCCTACGGCGCCCGCCCGCTCAAGCGAGTCATCCAAAGAGAAATGCTCGACCCCCTAAGTCTGGAAATCCTGGACGGAAAATTCCACGAAGGCGACCGTATCACGGTGGACGCAGCGGGGGATCATCTCGTTTTCAACAAAGCGTAGAGCAAATGCCGAAAGAAATTTCGGCATTTGCTCTAAAGCGCGAGCCTATTCTGGCGGCGTCTTGCTCTGCGCCTCAAACCACATCCTCAGGAACTGCAAATCACCACGGTCTTTCTCGCGATGCGTTCGGCCTTTCATCCGCCAAAGCAGTTCCGGGCTGGCAAAGGGAATGGACACGCCGTCCAATTCATGAATCACCACACTTTTCGAAGCTTCGGAGTAGTCAATCCCCGAAGCCTTCGCCATGAGATCAACCAGAATCTCATCGGCGACTCGCACAACAAGATACTCCGAGACTTCCCCAGGCTCGAGTTCTTTCACGCATTGATCAGGCAGGATCTCAAGCGCTTTGAACACTTTCGCTTCGTTCTCCAAATCGGCATCGATCAAGAGGTCAAGATCTCCCGTCGTGCGCGCATAGCCGGCCGCGATGATTGCAAACCCGCCGATGACGAGATAACGCGCGCCTCGCTCATTCAACTCCCGACACAGGTTCACAAGATCCGGGCGCTCCGGCGCCCGGGAAATCAACTCGCCCGTTTCCGGGTTAAGTGGTCCATCAACCATTGGTCGGCCTCCTCGTGCGAGCGAAAGCGATACACTCCCCGCGGAATCGGCAGAGGAGCTATTTGGTTCAGAGCGCGTTGCAATCCCCAAGCGTAGCTCAACGCATCCCTCGGCGCCTTTCTTCGGCCGACTGTTTTTCCCACCGGATCGTCCAGATTGATGATCGGCTCCATGAATGGAGCCTATCAGGAGCAAAAGGTGCCTGCAACCACCGCGGAGCACAGCCTCTCTGCTAGAGCAAATGCCGAAATAAATTTCCGAAATGGTGGCAGCGCCGAGGGGTCTCTGGCAAGGCGCGGAGGCAGGTCAATCCCCAGAAAGGGGTGGGACCCTTTCTTCCCACCAAGGCTTGACCTGCCGACGCAACACAGC
>JAXIPG010000139.1:0-17004 GCA_045403045.1 Terrimicrobiaceae bacterium | reverse complement strand
ACTAAACGGCCCGCCGTCCTCGGTTGTCTGAAAAAGGAGCTGGCCGGAAGCAGCGTGAATGAGTTGTTGGATGATTTGCGCGGGCCGGTGGAACTGCCACCGGCGCGTCGGAAGGAAAAGCGGGTGTGAGCGCGGTGGCCGTGGATACGTCGGTCTTGCTGGCGATTTTCAAAGGCGAGCCGAAAGGCGAGAGCTGGCTGGAGTGCCTGCAATCAGCGGCGGAAACGGCGGCGCTGCTCGTCTCGTCCGTTGTCTTCGCAGAGGTCCGTTCGTTCTTTCCATCCGATGATGCGTGCCGCAAGGCCTTGCGCAGTATCGACCTGAGGCACAGTCCCTTTACGGAAGAAGCCTCGCTCCTCGCGGGAAAGCTTTTCCGCACCTATCGCAATGAAGGCGGACGCCGAAAGGTGATCCTGCCGGATTTCTTGGTAGCGGCTCATGCGGCTACGCAGGCGGATTCGCTGGCGACAGAGGACCGCGGCTATCTCCGAAGATACTTCCCAGCTTTGCGGCTGCTCACCCCGGATCCCTGAAGTAACCTACGGATCCGTTCGATGGCTATCTCCAGCAAAGATTGTTCGCGAGAACGAACAATTTTGAAATCTCTCAGGTGTCGTGCGGATCAACTACCTCTGCTCGCCTTTGAAGACGCGGCTGCCTCCGCCATCGTTTCCCTAAGACCTGCCCACTTTAACAAGGCATCCAGCGCGGGGCACAGCGACTGGCCCCAGGGAGTTAGCGAATATTCCACTTTGGGCGGGATCTCGGGATAGACGATGCGCCGGACGATTCCGTCTCTCTCCATTTGGCGCAACTGCTGGGCAAGCATTTTCTGGGAGATGGCGGGAATCGCCCGCTCCAGCTCTGAGAATCGAAGAATTTTTCCTCCGAAGAGATGGAAAAGAATGAGGAGTTTCCAACGTCCTTCGAGCATCTTCAGGGCCTGCTCCACCCCTTCCGCGGCGGTGACAGGTGTATAAATTTCCTCCACAGGTAAGTTGCTTACTTTTGTGTGGGTTCTTGTCATGCGGTTAGTATCAGGCTAATTTTCGGGTCAAGGAAGGCAAATGACACAGCAAACGCCACGATATTCGATGGATTCGAGTGAGTATTCGGGGAAGCGTATCCTGGTGACCGGCGGCACCAAGGGAGCAGGCGAAGCCATCGTGCGCCGGTTCGCCGCTGGCGGAGCCGTGATCGCCACCACCGCACGTTCCGGCCTCCCGGAAGGACTCACTCCGGACGTTTTCGTGCAAGCGGACCTCAGCACCCCTGAAGGCGTGTCGAAGGTTGCAGAGACCGTATTGAGGGAACTCCGCGGCGTCGACATCCTGGTCCACAATGTCGGCGGTTCCAACACGCCGGGAGGCGGCTTTGCCGCTGTGACGGACGAGCTTTGGCAGGAGGAACTGAACCTCAATCTTCTTTCTGCTGTCCGGCTTGATCGCGCGCTTGTGCCGCAAATGGTCGAGCGGGGTTCGGGGGTGGTCATTCACATCTCGTCCATCCAGCGTCGCCTGCCGCTTCACGAGTCCACCACGGCCTATGCCGCGGCCAAAGCCGCCCTTTCTGCCTACAGCAAGGCTCTCTCCAAGGAACTCGGACCCAAGGGCGTTCGCGTAACCTCGATCGCCCCCGGCTGGATCTATACGACGGCGGCTGAGGCGATGGTTAAAAGACTTGCCGCCAGCGCCGGCACCGACGAGGAAACCGCGCGGCAGGGCATCGTAAACGCCCTCGGCGGCATCCCGATCGGCCGCCCCGCGTGGCCGGAGGAGGTTGCCGAACTCGTCGCGTTTCTAGCCTCCGACCGGGCGGCTTCGATCCATGGAGCGGAATATACCATCGACGGCGGCACCGTGCCGACCGTCTGACCGCGGCAGGTGTGCCGCACGTAGCGGGAGAAAAATGTTATCTTTGCCTCCGTGAATCGGAGACGATCCGAAACGTGCCAAGAACATCATGGGCATCGTCGGAGCGTTCCTGGGGAATGACGCCCTCGTAAACAATTTCGTAGGCCTCTCCGATATCGAACTCCGTGCCTTCGATAAAATTCGAGAAATAGCTCTCAAAGAACGGCAGATAGGTGCTGCGCTCTCTTGCCAATCGGTCTGCGAACGGGTGCGAAGCCAGCGCCGCCCTTAAAATGCCCGAAGAGAATCACTAGACCTTGTCTCCATCACCACTTGCGGGTTGGAGGCGATGGCGGGACCGCGATGAAGAAACAAAAACTCAAGGGAGCAGCGCGCACCGCAGCGTATGCGAAGGAAGTCACGCCACTGCGACCAGGTCTTCGAGCAGAAACGCGGCGCATGGCTTAGCGCGCTCAAGCAAGCTGTCCCCAGCGAAGAACTCGCGCTCGGCAAGCAAATCGATTGTCCCGCCGACGAATATCGCGATCACGCTCTCGGTTTCGTTCAAACGGCCTCTCACGAGCACCGGCAAGTCACCGACTTTATCGCCGACTTCGGCAACGATGCTGTCGCGGACAAAACTTCGCATGCGCTGGGATCCGGATGACGAATCGCCGCTACGCGCTCATGGATCGCGACCCGACTCACGATCAGGCGAAGGCGGAGCGCTTCGCATCCTCTGTGCTTGACCTCCCTAGCCCTCTTCGATAATCATTTGCCCATGGACGCGCTTCCCCAATCCAGTCTCATGGGTAAGTGCGGCTAAGCGGAAAGCGATTTCTCATCAGAAATCGATAACTGAGGAATATTACCATGAATAGCGTAATGCAGGAAATTCGTCGTAGGAATTTTGATTCGACGCTTCTTAACACCCCTTTACTGTTAGGCGGTAACGACCCGAATACCTGCTTCGATTTGCGAATCTATTTGAAAGTGCATCTGAGACAGCTTAATCCCCCGAGGGGCAGAGCGGATTTTCGCGTTGGAGATCATGATAATAATCGAGTTCTCTGCAGCCGATGGACAGATGGGGATTGGGCGGCCTTTACCGACCTTTACCAACAACAAGTTAATGAGTTCTGGGATGCGGCTTTCCGCTTGATAACCCCGGCTTCTTACACAGGGTTTGATCATCCGCAAACGGGTCCCAATCGGAGCAGGCGAAACGTGAATTGCGGATTTAGAGTGTTATTGCAACTTTCAGCGCACAGTGTTCACGCAGTAATACCCGTAGTTCATGTCGCAACTCCGGGGACTTCCTTTCGCTCACACGCGATGCTCTACAGCAATAACGACGTGAATCCCGCTACTTACGCCAGCGCCACGGGAAGAATTGACTGGAGTTTCTTCACGACGGTTCACGAGGTCGGGCATCTCCTAGGACTAGGGCATTCAAATGAAAATTCGCGACAATGCAGACAGAACCCATATTCCTCAATATGTTACGGTGCCACTCTCGAGCAGGAATTGAATGTGATGGGGAGGGGTAATATGCTTTCGCTCGAAGATGCGCAGCCTTGGAAACAAAGAATAGCACGGCACACAGGAACGAGAGCTTCCGATTGGGATGCACAATGGCAGTCGGCGGACGCTGCATTTCGAGGCGCGGATACCATAAATCTTAGGTAGCCCGTGATTTCCTAGCCATAGAGATAAATTGAGGCATCTCGTAGAGAATGGGAACCCGCAAGGCCGCTCGTATCCTGGAAATTACAAAGGCAGCCTATCTAGATAGAACTTTCGAGATGAAGCAGAAATTCAGCACCCCCGGCCCGAGCGTGCTGATACAGACGCCGGGCTTGCCCGTCAGCCGCCCGTAGGTCACCGCCACGAACGCTGCCGGCTGCTCGTGCCGCGTCACGACGAGTTCGCTCTTCGAGCCGTGTAGCGACTCGACAACGTCCAGGTTGTGGATCGTCGTATTGGTCTGAATCATTTTGGCGTGGATCATAGCGAAAAGGCGCTGGGGCGGAGCGCCGGGACGCGGCTACGGCCTCAGCAACCCATAACCAAGGCCAATTGTCCAGCGACAATTATTTTTCGTCGTCGTTTAACGGGAGGGAAATGGCATCTCCTCCTACCTCTGCGTCCTCTGCGATCCCTGCGGTTAATTCATCCGCATTCATCCGCCCTACGTCCCCGTATAGTACCGCGGGAGGAACTTGCACACCTTGGTCCAGGAATCGTCGGCGAGCGTGACCAGCATGAGGGCGACGCAGATGGCACGGATGCCAATGGCGGCGGGAATACGCAGTTTACTGAAGAACTTGGGTCGCCACTCCGGCAAGCGCCAGATCCAGTAGAAGATCAGGAAAAGCACCGGCAGGTAGAGTGAGAATATGAAGCGCGGGCCATTCGCGATGGCGCTGTAGAAACTGATCAAGAGGAAAAACCCGCCCAGAAACCCCGCCGCGAAGAGCAATTCCCAAAAGTGGCTGGCCAGGGCCGCGCGCCAACGACCGCGCACCGGCCAACTCAGGACCACGCCCAAGGCCAGGAGCAGCCCCAGATACTTGGCCGCGCCATAGCAGGTGAGCAGGTTTTTCACTTGCTCCCGCATGCCCAGGCTGAGTCGCGCCCAGATCTGCTGGGGGTTATGAGTAGCCAGGTAGCGCCGCGCGCTCGGCACCTTATCGGGCGGGATATCAGGGTAGCCACGCCCGTCGTTGTACTTTCGCACGGTGTCCTTCGCCTGCCGAAAGCTATCACACCAGATATAAAACGTGGTGTTTACATTATAGAACGCGTGCCCGTAGATCTGCTTACTATTATAGAGGTAGGGACAAATGGTGACCAGGTAGGTGAGCGGGACCAGCAACGCCGGGACCAGCATTTGCGCCAATTTACGCCAGCGGGGGGCGGCCGTTTCGCCCGCGGTTTTGCGCTCCTGCCACCACGCCCAGCCTTGCCGCGCTGCCAGGAGCACCGCCGCCAGCCCCACCGCCGGGAGGATGCTGGCCTTGGTCAGATACGTAAGGCCCATGACCACGCCCAAAGCCACCGCCCCCCACCAGACGGGTCGCCGCAGGAGCGCCAGCGCGCCGATGAACACCAGCCCGGAACTTGTGTAGTACAGCACCTCCGCCTGCACATAGGCCGCGCGGTAAATGTACAGAGTAAAGGCCAGAACCAGCGTGAGTACCAGGCCCGGGGCGCGGCCCAGCGTGACACAAGTCGCCGCGCCCACCACCCCCAGGCAAAATAGGGAGAGCAGCACGCTGAGGGTCTTCGTTCGGGGGAAAAAGTCGTCTTCCAGGTGCCAGCCCTTCTGGTAGGTGACCGCCAGGATCACGGGCAACGCGGGCATCCGATTGCGGTCTCCCTTAAACGTGTATCCCGATTCCCACAGCCTATAGCCGTACAGCAGATAGGCCATCTGATTGCCCTTCTCGGGGTTCGTATTGACAAGATCCGCGGCCTGGAACGCGCCATAGAGATAAACCAAGGCGGCGATCAGCAGGCCAGCCCCCACCAAAATCCCGACGATCAGCCGTCGCGCCCTGGGAGGCTCGAGTGCGCTTGAAGCAGGCCCTGGTGTCGCGGGTGACTCGCTATCAATCATATGCCGCTGGTTACCTCACGAAACCCCGCTCTCCGACAAGCAGGAAATGCCCGTTTCGCATTCCGCAAAAATAAATCCGCGTACCGCCACGGCCATGTCCCACTTCTTGGCCGCCATCTCATCACGCGCGGCTTCGCGTGGCCCCACCAAGGCTGGCCTCAATTGCGAATCGCCGCCGCGGCGAAACAGGACTAGTCGGGGAGCTTGCTGCCCCAAAGCTTCGCCAGTCCTTCATGAATATCTCGATATCATCGATCATCAGGCGCGACCGCGCACTTCCAACTTGCGCGTCACAATCGCAATCGACGAAACAAGGAAGATCGATTCGAATCGGGAACTGCGCTCCCACGGCTCGTCATACCAGCCGCGCGAGACATCATGCGCGGCTTGTTCATCGACGAGTTCCTTGATGAAGCCGACCATACCGGCATGGTGCGGTTCATTAGCTCGCCACGCGCGTCCGTCGGGCCAAGCTTCCCAGTAACCTGTGCCCCAGTCCTCGATCGCAAACAGTCCGCCGGGCTTGAGGTGATGATCGAACAAGTGCCAGAAACTCGTACGGGTCGGCGCAGCGATATGAGATGCGTCGTCGATCACGATGTCGAATCCATCGGGCGCCACCTCGGCGGCGATCCTCGACAGAAGCGAGGTGTCTTCCTGCCGCCCCTTGTAAATCCTCAGGCGATCATCGTTCTGCTCGCCCGCCTGTGGCTCCACGTCGAGACCGGCAATGGTCCCGTGAGGAAAGTAATCTCGCCACAGGCGCAGGGATCCCCCGGTCCGAACGCCCAGCTCGAGCAACTTGACCGGCCGGTCGATCAGCGATTCGAAGACGCAATCGTAGACATGCAGGTAGTTGTTGGGAACTTTGTCCGTGTCGTACTTGCCGAGATCGAGCTCCTCGCTGCGGCGCCTCACTTTGCGGACCCTCCCGGATTCCGTCCTGTGATCCGCTCGATCAGCCCCGCGAGCACTTTGATGTTCCGCCGGTAGAGCGCTTCGGCATGCCGATCAAGAGAAGCCAACATTGCGGCATACTCCCGCTCACTCAGCCTTTGCTCCGCTTTCAAGCCGGACGCCAGATCGTCGTCGGGATAGCAGATCATATACTGCAGGTCGAATCTGTCGGCGATCGACTGGTTGATGATCAGCGGGACTCCCAACCCCAACGAGCTCGGAACTGCCGCCGGGAGCTTGATGAGATAAGAGCCCGAATCGACATAATCATCCACGAGCGGGAGAAGGAAGCGGCACCTCCTGATCGTTTCGACGAATTCACCGTACGGCAGATATCCGGTAAACCTGAGCTTCGAGTCCAGGCCGCGTTCGGCGACCTCTTTCTTGAACTGCTTGACGAACCGGTCATCGTCGATGTTCGTCTCGCGGCTGCCGCCAATGATCCGGATGAACTCGTTTTCCCGCAGCGCCTCGCAGCTCTGCAACAGCGAGTGCAGCGCCTTTCGGTCGTAATCGATCATACCCGCGAAGGCGATCTCTCCAGTCGTTCTCAGCGGCAGACGGTCCTGGATCTCCAAGGGGAGGATCCACTCCACGCCGTCATAGACAGTCGCGAGATGTGCCGCGCCCGGTTCAGTCAGCGTGATGACGGCATGCCTGGGGTCCGCGCAATGGCGCGAGATGTCCTCGGCTGGAATGTCACGTCGCATCAGCGTTGTCGTGCGGTCAGCTTCGAGGCCATGAAAGGAGCGGCCGCCGTCCCTGCTTTCAAAAACCCGCGTCCGCCCGTCTTCAGGCACTTGCAGCCGGTCGCCATCCAGTGACCAGCGTTCCCGCGACCAGAATCCCATTTCATATTGGAAGCATCCGTCCGCCAGCAGATTCAGAACTCGGCGTCCATGATCGCCGACTTCATGAAACGAGTGCGTGATTCGTTTCTCGACCCAATGCACGGGTTCATGAACAATGCTGATCGACGGAAGCCCGAGATCCTGGATCCACTTCAAGTTGGGCCGCGGTTTCGGCGGCTCGTGAAAGAAGTAGCCTTCATGAACAAGGCTGTTCAGCACGACAAAATCGAAGTCATCCAAAGGCAGATTCTGCACCCCGGCAGCCTGGTGCGTTCGACACCGAGATTTAAGAAGCGTGAGCGTCTCTCGATGTCCCGAGCTGCTGCCGGCCGCAACCTCGACGTCATAGCCAAGCTGCTGCAGCATCCCTACCCAGGGCGGGAGAACCTCCCAGTGATAGGACAGCCCCTCGACGAGCAGGCAGCGGCGCGCGCGGTTCACCCGTCTTCTCCCGCCCGTCGTTCGATCGTCTCCACGGAAATGCGGTGCGGGCTGAAGTTCCTGCTGACAGTGGCCTGGCCAAAGCGGCCTGCATTGACGCGATAATTCGCGAGATCGAGATTGCTGCGGTGCTTTCGCCGGTTTTTTTCCATCACGTAATCGAGAACGGCCCCCGAGAAGAATTCGCGG
Organism: Terrimicrobiaceae bacterium; assembly: GCA_045403045.1. Lineage (GTDB taxonomy): Bacteria > Verrucomicrobiota > Verrucomicrobiia > Chthoniobacterales > Terrimicrobiaceae > DASTFP01. The sequence goes on along the minus strand of JAXIPG010000139.1, from coordinate 9,091 downwards.
TCGTCCGAAGGGCGGAGGCACAGATCCGAGGCGGGTCGCTCGACCAGATAGGACTCGCCGTTCCCACCGATCCGCAACGAGACCGACAACCCTTGTCCGCAGGTGAGCAGCAACCTCCCGTCCGTCTGCTTCCAGCGGCCCTGGGCCGAGAGGCCGTCCAGGCGCGGTCCCAGCCAGACGAAGTCGCCGTCGTCGAGCAGGTAGACCAGCGAGTCCCACTCCTCGCCCGTCTCGCGACCGCGCAGAACGACCGACACCTGGCTCAGAATAGGCCCGTTGGCGACCCGCTCGCGATTGCCGTGTTCGATATAGCGGAGGAACCGATCGTCCTCGATGAAGGAGGGCGCCAGTCCTCCCTTCTCGAGCCGGACGCAGAGGTCGATGTCTTCGTAGCCGTAGTCGACGAGTTGCTCGTCGTAGCCTTCGATTCGCAGGAAGTCCTGCTTGCGTACGCAAATCCTGCCAAAAACGTCGGGCAGCCGGACGTGCGCCCCGTCGAAGTCCGGTCGAAGATAGATCTGTTCGTGCCGGTCAAATCGCTCGTTGACGTAATGCGCGAAGCCGGGCCCCGTGAAGTTATCGGCGTCGACCGAGCACAGAATGTCTCCGGTAGCCAGGCGGAACGCCAGGTTTCGCGCGTGGCTACGGCTGAAATGCGCCCGGTCGGTGGTCCTGAAATAGACCAGCCGGCCGGCCTCGATCCACTCCCGCAAATGGTCTTTCGCCCAGTGCTCCAATCCGTCTGACGAACTGTAGTCCAGAAGCACGATTTCGAGGTCCGGATAGCTCTGATTGTCGGCCAGATTGCGCGGCAAGGTCTCGGACAGATGATGGAGTCGGTCCATGCACGACACGCAGAGGGAAATTCTTCGAAACCGAACCGGCTTCACCTCGATCGTGGATGTCTGGAAGTTCTGCAGGATGCTTCCGCATCCGATTTGCCCCGCGTTGAGAACCAGATTGCCTTCCTCGATGTTCCGCCGGCTCCGCTCCCGATTGTCACGCGCCGTTCCTTCATCGGCCCGCATGGCGCCGCCGATATCCTCGACACCGGTGTGGGCCGCTCGCTCGGCATCGCTGTGGGGGATGCAGTTGAGAAACCGCCCGTCGATCGAAGCACCTCGATATCCCAACGCTTTGAGCCGTTCGTAGAAGTCGAGATCGTCATAGCCCCAGCCGAGCATCACTTCGTCGAAGCCGCCGGCGTCGTAGAACGCCGGCCTCCTCACCGCGATGCGTCCGGCCGTGCCCTGGTCACAATACAAATCCAGTCGATCGTTCGGATACAGACATCCGACCAGGAAGTCATACTCCTGCAGCCGCTGCGCGACATGAAAGGCGAAATGGTGACCGGTCCTGTTATCCGCATCCACGTTGCACAGCAACTCGCCCGTCGCCAGACGCATCGCCATGTTCTTCGCGTGAGCGCAGCGAAACCGCTGCTGCTCCGGGCTGTGATAATAGACAAGGCGCCCCGACTCGAGGTGCTCCTTCATCTCGGTCCGCACCCATTCATCCAGCCCATCCCGTCCGCCATAGTTGAGGAGCAGGAATTCGAGGTTCGGATAATCCCGATTGTCTGCGAGGTTTTGCGGCAGCGTTTCCTTGAGATGATGCAGGCGTCCCATGCAAATCGTCGTGAATGTGATGCGCGGAAAGCGATGAGGTGAGATGACAACGAGCTCGCCATTGCGCCGCGCCACACCTCCTCCGAAATCGCGGGACTCCAGTCCACTGCGGCTCCAGACGGGTTGATCCCTGCCATTCAGACGCCGCTCGATACGGATCAACAGATCCTGTTCGGCCTCACCGGCGGGAAGGTTCTGGTCGAGCCCCTCGCCAAGATAGAAGGGATGTCGAGACAGGATCAGCCCGGCGCGATCAAGCGGTTCGTGAATCCAGCCGGCATGAAACTTCTCGGCCAACTGGCTTGGAAATCCGGCCGGGAATCGATCGAGTGGGGACGCGACGCAGAGGATCTCGCCGGTCGCCATCCGCGCTGCCATGTTGCGCTGGTGGACCAGGTTGTTGGTTCCGCACTCTGGAAACGGTTTGGTCATCCGGCAATGGACGACGCGCCCGGAGTCGAGTTCCCGCGCCAGATTTTCCCTCAGCCAAGGTCCCAAACGTCCATCCGGGTGGTCGAGAACAACGAACTCCAGGTTCGGATAGAAGCGGGTTGCGTGGAGATTCTCGGGCAGGCTGCGACGAATCTCTGCCGTCCGATCTCCACAGGCAATGCAGATCGAGATGACGGGATTCCGGCGCTCGCGGACGACGATGGCGCCCTGCTCGAAATTCTTGACGACCCCGCCGCAGCCAATCTGGCCGTCGTTCAGAACGATGCGTCCCGCTTCCAGGTTGGCCCGACTGCGCCGGGCATTCTCCCAGAGGCTGCCCTTTGCAATCGTCGAGTCGCGGCCAATGTCCTGATACCGTAGTTCCTTTCGGCGCTCGAGATCGTCGTGCGCGATGCACCTTGCATAACGTGGTTCGATGGATTGGCAACGATACCCTCTCGCGCGCAGCCGGTCGTACAAGTCCAGGTCATCGTAGCCCCAGCCAACGTGAGCTTCGTCCATTCCGCCAACATCGAGAAAGGTCGTCTTGTAGAGCGCAAAGCGTCCGGCAGACCCTTCGTCATTGAGCGGGACGAGACGGTCGCCTTCCATGCGACAGCCGATCAGGAAGTTGTCAGGCTGGACATGGTCGGCGACGTAAGAGGCAAACCCGCGCCCCGTGTAATTGTCGGCGTCGACAACACAGACGATTTCACCGTTGGCCAAACGGATCGACATGTTGCGGGCATGCGTCGGATGGAAGTGGGTGGGTTGCGACGTGAAATAGTAATTCAATCGCCCGCTTGCGATCTCTTCGCTCAATTCATGCCTGACCCATTCGCCGAGCCCGTCCGTCGAGTTGTAATCGAGCAGGACGAACTCCAGGTTCGGATAATCCCTGTTGTCGGCGATGTTCTGCGGCAGCGTCCGTCGCAGATGGTGCAGACGGCCCCGGCATGAGATGCAGAAGGAGATGCGGGGGCGGGGCAGGAGCTGATCGCGCAGGCAATGTTCGAACCAGTGCGGGCCGGCCTTCACCGATCCCCAGATCAGCTTGCGGCCAGTTCTGTCCAGGCCCTCCGAGTCGAAGCGCGCGACGGGCTCCCCCTTCGCGTCGACGATGCTCAACGTATGATCCTGCCGCTTCCAGAAACCCGTGAGTCCGAAGGGATCAGGCCGGATCTCGACCGTTCCGTCGGGCAACAACTCGACCCGCGCGACCCAGCTGCCGCCTGCGTCGAGCAAATCGCACTGTTGCGGGAAATTCCACTCGTCTCGAAGAAGGTTGATCATCGTTCAAACAACATCCGCATGCGGGACCGAGGCGCCGGCGCCACCCAGGCGAAACGGGTTGAAGCCGTTCTGGATCAGCATCGCCCAGGCTGTTGCGCAGAGAGAGGGAACCGGCAGCGCCTGCCAGCCGAAGCCCGTATCGGCAATGCGGTTCACATAGGGAAACGCGCGGGACTGGAAGGTGGTCTGAGGGCTCATCTCGAACATCGAGACGCCTTCCAGCATGTTCTGTTCATCCTCCCGCAAGCGCGATGCCAGCTCCGCATCGTGGTGAGGCCCCGCCACATCGTATTCCGCGGCCAGAACGCGACACATATTGATCGCCCCGAATGTCCATTCAGGGGAGCAGACGTCGTGAATCGGCTCGCCGTTGGGCCCCGAGGAGAATCCGATGCCGCTCAGCGGCGCGGACAGGCTCGCCTGCGAGTAGAAGCCCGTGTGGTGTTTGACAGTCTCCCAGAGCCGAAAACAAGTGCCCCGACCGTGGAGTGCATCGATCTCATCCACGCCCAATATGCTCATGCCCCACGTGTGAACATCCGCTGCGAATCGGGCGGGTTGACTGTTGGCCATCATCCCCGGGCGAAAGACCCCGTCGAAGAACGCACCGCACGCGTGCAATCGAAGCTCGCCATCCACGTGGCCATACAGATGACCCCGAAAGTACCGCAACAGCCCGTGCCGCAGCTTATCGACTTCGACCGTCTGCTGCGAAAGTTGTGGGATCTCGAGCATTATCTGCTTGAGCATCGTCAGGCCGGCATACAAGGTGAGATTCGTTTCGTTGGAAATCAGCCGCTCCTGGTTATGGCCCCAGGCAGCCGGCCGTGCATACACCCCGCCGATCGGGCTCTGCATCGCCAGGCATGCAGGGACGAGCGACCGGGCAAGCCGAACTTCATCGCACTCAGGCGTCAATGCCGCGCCACTCGACTTCAGAAGATAGGCGACCTGTAACGGACCGATCAAAGCCGCCCAGGTGTTCTCGCCGAGAAAGGGATCGAATAAGTTCCACAACAACGGCGTGCCGCCTAGTTCCGGAGGAAAATAGGATGCACCCGTGCGTGGATCGGTCAGGTGAAATCGTTCAGAGATTGTCCCAAAGAAGAACGCGCTTCCACTTTGCGAGCCGAGGGACATTCGCTCGTCCCCGTAGCGCCAGCCACCAGCCTTGTCCGACCACCCGCGCAGCGTTTCGGCCTCGCCAGCGCGGTCATCGAGCAACACCTGGGTATGTTGAACCGCCGCGCGGATCGCGTCTTCGCGTCCAGTCGTTGCCAACGCGATTTGCCGGCACGCGGCACAATACAGGTTTAGCCCATAGCTGACAACCAGCCGCTGCCAGAATTCGTTTGCGGTCCCGGCAATCCAACGGTCCTGCGCGTCCGGCCGCTGCCAATGGGATGGCTCAACAAAAAAGCTGACCGGAAGCCGGCCATCAGGGGAGCCGTTCTCGCCATACGGACGTAAGCGAAGCACGAATTCGGTGAGTCCCCGCGGTGCCTCAGGCTTCGTTCGGCTGCGCTCGCTCTCGATCTTCAAACTGATAGGAAATCGCTTTTGGCTCTCCGGGGCGTTGGCCGGGAGTCGGAAGCCGAAAGCGTGCGTTTCCACGCGCGCAGAGTGACAAAAAGTGGGCCCGGAAGTCAAACACGGGCTTTATCGGGTTGCGGGGCGCGCCCACAACCCGAAAAAGCTGCCGCCGGAGCGCTGGGGGCCGCTGAACAAGGGGTGCAAGAGGCGCACTCGAGCGCTGCCGGGCGTTTCAGGTGGTTCGATAGGGCCGAATCGCAAGAAGTAAGGCATCCCACGAGACGCCAGCACTAAACCGCATGCAGGCTTTGTCTTATCGCGGTGGGTGCGGTCGCAGCCGATTCCGGTTAGAAGATCTTCACGCCCCATTGGGTCGCGAAATGTTCCGCATCCTTCCAGTTGTTCACGAGTGGTTCGCCCTTGATGTTGAGTGAAGTATTGAGCAGCATCGGGCAGCCTGTTTCCCGACGAAAGGACTCAAGAAGCCGATACAGGTTGGGATGCTGATTGTATGTTAAGGTCTGGACCCGCGCCGTGTTGTCGTAGTGCGAGATTGCCGGGAAAAGTTCAGGGTGCCGCACGGTTGCGACGAACTGCATATAGGGGCTCGCCTTGACTGGCATGTCGAAATATTCGTCCGCGTGTTCAGCCATGATGATCGGAGCGAATGGACGGAAGAGCTCTCGCTTCTTAATCAAATTAACCCGATCCTTGGTAAAAGGGCCGCGCGGGTCTGTAAGGAGTGAGCGGTTGCCGAGCGCCCGCGGTCCGAATTCTGCGCGACCGTTTGCGATCCCAATGACCTCACCAGCCTTTAGCGCCGCGAGCGCGCTGTCTATGTCGAAGGGCCGGTCGATGTTATAACCCAGATAGGGGTGCATCCAGTTGAGGTGCCGGCGTGTGTGAGCTGCAACCGCCCCGATGCTCGATCCGGCGTCGCCCGGGTTGGGTGTTATCCAGATATCGCGAAAGAGGCCCTCCCGGGCGATCTTGGCATTGGCGACGCAGTTAAGAGCGAGCCCACCCGCGAGAATAAGGTTTTTGTGGCTGGTGGCCTTCGCGAGCCATCTGGCGAGTCCGACGAGAACCTCCTCCGTGAGCTTTTGTATCGAGGCGGCGATGTTCTCTCGGTCCTGCAACTCAGGTCGCCACCAGCGGATGCCTCTGTGCACGTTCTCCTTGAGGACGAAATGAGGCGGGTCGAAACGGGCAACAAAGTCCTCCCGAATGAGATCGCGGTAGATCGCTTTACCATACGCTGCCATGCCCATAAGGATGTATTCTTCCTCGTTCGGCTTAAGGCCGACGCGGTGCGTAAAAGCTGAATAGAGGAGCCCCAGGCTATGCGGATAGCGCTGGCTCCAAAACTTCTTGAGCGATCGCCCGCAGCCCTCCCAGGCAGTAATCGTGTCCCACTCCCCGATCGCATCCACGACCAGGATGGCAGCTTCGTCGAAAGGACTGGTGAAGAACCCTGCCGCGGCGTGACTCTCGTGATGGCCGACATATCTGACCGGAGCACCAAACATAAACTGACGAAGATAGGCTGATCCATCCCTCCGAAGCACGTCCTTGTATTGCCCGGCCCAAAGCTTTCGGGTGCGCTTTAGCAGGGGCTTCTCATACCAGAGGATTAGATCGGGCTCGCCATAGGCGCGAGCCTCTGCGACCAGTGCCTCGTTTAGATAAGGGTCGTTCTTTTTTCGCGAGTAACGTTCAGCGCTCGATGCGAAAAGTATGTTTTCATCCCTCACCACCGCCAGGCTGGCATCGTGCTCATTAGCGCTTATGCCATAGATGATCATCTTGAGATCAATAGATAAAAGGGTCCTTGCGCTTCATCGCCCGCACGCGGCGCCTGACCCGCAGGTTGCCGATGAGTTCACGAATCGACCGCGGCACTAGGACCTTAATTCTATCAAGCGCCGACGTCCGGCGAGAGATCGCGCCGTATGGCACGGCTACGGCCCTAGCCGCTTGCGCAGTAGACAGCCAATTCGCACTCGGCCGACTCAACGCCCCACGCTCCATGGTTGAAATCACACTCGCCGCAAAGGAGGCGTGGCTCTTCAGACCGCCGTGTATCCCGTCTCGCGCTAGATCCATCCCCTTCCAGAAGCAACCTGCAAACCCATCGAGCGGCAAATATGGTTCGAGCATCTCCCGGGAGAACTGTTCGAGGTTGCCCCAGTAGTAGGGAATCCCGAGCCGCAAAAGACGGTCACGCACGAGATGGAAATTGCGTACGTAGTTGAAGAATCCGTGGGATTCCGTCGCAAGGCGCAAATATGCCGAATGCTCCTGGGGCCATTTGTCCGGCACCCACTCCCCGAAATGGACCGGACGACGCGTATCGGCAAACCACGTCACGCGAGAGACGAACGACCATAATATGAAAACGGCGTCAGGTTTCAGAACGTCCACGCTCTGGTGCACCATCATGGCGGTATAGTCGCTCCCAGTGCCTCCCCATCCCAGATTGCACTGCCGCGCCAGCACGCCCCAGCGCCGTTCGAGATGTTTCGTCACTAGCGACGTCCAAAGCCTTTCCCACGGCATGCCCAGGCCAAACGTATGGGAGTCGCCTAGAAACATGACCACAGCTTCGCCGGGCTCCCGATTGAACTCGGGTCCACGATAGCCTAGGCTATTGAACTCGTAGCCGACGCTCTCGACCGAGAATGCTTGATTGCCCTGCTTGCGGTAGTTTTCCTCTGAGTCGGTAAGGAGCCAGCGCAGGAATTGGGTGCGGGGGTAAAGAGGTGAATGCGGTATGCGGTTCGCTTGCCAGAATTCGCAAACAGATGGAGCAAACTTTCTCTCATCGCCTGTAACGACACCAGCCATTCTATTCTTTTCCGAGGCGATCCAGCCTATAATAACTGAACCCAACTCCCTGCTGATCGTCGTTTACATGAATAGTTCATTCTCATCAGTTTGCGCCGGGAAACAAGAGAGTTTTTCTTACTCTGATAGGAAATCGCTTTTGGCCCTCCGGGGCGTTGAGTCGGAAGCCGAAAGCGTGCGTTTCCATGGGCGCAGAGTGACAAGAGTGGGCCCGGAAGTCAAATACGGGCTTTTTCGGGTTGCGGGGCGCGCCCACAACCCGAAAAAGCTGCCGCCGGAGCGCCGGGGGCCATCTTGTTGGAATACCACCCGTAATAGCGCACGAGCTGGAAGCTCTTGTCGGCAATGTGTTGGGTGATCGCGGCGATAAAGTCGCAAGGGGTGAAGACCTCGAAGTTGCGCCCAATCTTCTTGTTCATGCCGCAGCGGTAGAGGATCGAGCCGGATGCCGAAGCCGGGCCCGGCTCGGTCGCCCGCATCTTTTCGACCGAAAAGGGGTTGCGGATGATGTATTGGGCGAGCCGTTCCATGTCCTCGCGCTCGCGGGAGAGCACCCGGCGTCCGCGGTGGACGTTGAAGCCCGAGTGAACCCAGCCTCGCAGCATCGGGCCCGCTCGGGCGGCAGCAGCCCCTTGTCGACCAGAAACGTGATCACCCGTGCCCGGAAGAGGTCCTCCAAGGGCTTGAGACCGCTCTCGGGCATGACGTGGAAGACCCCTGAACGCGCAAACAGCCCGTCGGCCACCAGCGCGTGCAGGCGGGGGTGGAAGTCCAGATACTCGCCGAAGGTGTCAATGGCCATGACAATGCGGGGGACGCCTTCGGGCACGCCCAGGCTCGTGCGCAGAAACTCGATCAGGCACTCGTGGGCGACGCGGCAGAGGTCTTTGAGCAAATCGCGGTCGTAGCGGAAGTACGGGCGGAGCATCTTGGGGATGCCGAACACGATTCGTGGTGCCGCGGGCTTCTCCACCAGGCGGACCACGTTGGCGCCCTCGACCTCGGCGACGCCGAAGCTGCTTGTCGAGGTTGACGACGCGGTAGCGACGCTCACGCAGTGTGGACAGAACGAAGTTGGACCCAATGAAGCCTGCGCCGCCGACAATGAGGAGCGCGGGAGCGCGGATGGTGACGCCTCGTTCGTACCATGCGCGAGGCGGCAGCCGGTCCCCCGCCGCAAGCTCAGCGCCAGCGCAACGGCCGCCGACTCCGGGCCCGGAAGTCGCGCACGAGCGCGATTAGCGAGCGCGGATCGTGTTCGGTGACGCGCACGACCGGGAGCAGCCCGGGATCGCGCACACCGAGGTCGGGGAAGGCTGCCTCCCAGCGATGCCCCGCCATTCCCGCCGCTCGGCGCG
>JAXIPG010000297.1:0-9464 GCA_045403045.1 Terrimicrobiaceae bacterium | reverse complement strand
ATGCCCGCCGCTCGCCTTGCAGCAGCATCCTTGTTCCCGGTACCAACGGTGAATGCCATTCGCCGTCCTCGGAATTGAACCTTCATCGAGTAATGTGGTGAAGCCTCGCCCCGGTCGTTTACGGGCTTGAACACTCGCGATTGCCAGTAGCGCGAATCGTTCTTCCCTGCGCGCACTGGAATGTGGTTTGCCACTTGCTTGCCACTTTTTATGTGCAATGCTGTTGGCTCATGCTCCATTATTTGGCCAGTGGCATCTGACAGAAGTCCCTGATGTGATGGGATTTCGAAGTCGCTAAGAGGGTTCATTTACACACATAGTAGCGCATAAGAGAACATAGGCAATATAAAAACTCTTAATCTCTTGGTTGTAGGTTCGAGTCCTACGCGATGCACCATTGCGAATCAGTAACTTGCGCGGTCGAAGCGGGCTGGGGAGGTCAAGCCAGATGGGGTGAATGGACACCTGCAGGCGCGGAACACGTCCGGAGGCGGGCGACACGACGATTGCTCACCGGGGCTCAAGGCGCGAGCCGGAAAGGGGCGGCTTCTGTTTGATCACACGGAATCGAGCTTCGCGGCCATGATGAAATCATTGCGGTGGAGACCTCGAATCTTGTGCGTCCATAGAGTGATTGTCACCCGACCCCATTCAGTTAATATGGCCGGATGATGGCCTTCCTCTTCGGCTAGTGCCCCAACGCGATTCGTAAAATTCAGGGCTTCCGCAAAATTCGTGAAGCGAAAGACCCGCTCCAGTCTCTGGATTCCCTCTTTCTCCACCAGTGTCCATTCCGGAATCTGAGGCTTGAGCTCGCTAATCTCCGCCTCGGTGACTCGGGGAGAGTCCCGGCGGCAGGCGGTGCACTTTTGATTTCCGAGTGTGTCCATAATCGTCGCTCCGCAAAGCTCTATTCCACCTTGGCTCCCAAACGTCAAGCATGGCCGTCCTTTCGCTAATTGAGCCCAGCACGGCACATTGCGTCCTTGAGTGCATAGGATGAGGTTGGCTCGGGAGTTTGCCGCGCCACCTGTTGTTGCTGTTGCTGATCGTTCATTCGCACTTGTTAATGACTGTATCGACCTTAGACTGCTCGACTATGGGCGACAAAACACCGAAGGAAAAACACAAGAAGGATCTCCAGCACGAAGCGAAACGCGAGACTGCTGAGCACGAGAGGCAGAAAGCCACAGAGGCCCAGCATCACCCCATATCCGGACATCCCGCCACCGCTGAGCACCCAGCATCTTCTGGCGACATCGAAGTGAAGGAGAAGTAGACGGCAAAAGAGATCTCGCTGGTCCGTGTGGGATGCGGAGTCCGCGTGGGTTTCGCCCATTCATTTTGACAGTTGAAGCGCAGTATTCCGCGCGCGGGCACGGCGAGTATGGCATTGTGAATCATGGAGAAGCCGTCAAGCAACCCAGGCAGCAATCAAAGCGCATCGAGCATTGTTGAACAAACGACGCCCCCCGCAGAATATCACAAAGAAACGGAGCAAGAAACACACGCGGCTATCGCCAGAATTAAGGAGCATATTTCCAACAGCAAGGCGCGTATAACTGCTCAAAAGACCAAGAAAAACCCCGCTGTCGCTGCTCTTGGTAGACTGGGAGGATTGCGGAAAAGGCGAGGTCTGAAAAGCTGTCTCCGGCCAAGCGATAGTCAGCGCGAGGCCGGTTGAGGATATCGGTTATCGACTTGCGCGCTTGGCATGGGCTTTCTTGCAATTTTCTTCCTTGACGCAGGGACGAGTTACCGCCGGCTTTGGTCGCCCCTCTGAGAAAATAAAAGGTCATTACGAGCTCCCAGGGCGCGATCTTTAATCATGCCGATTCACCCGCGAGGCGCCGCATTTCCGCAGTGTGTTCAAATCCCGCGTCGGAGAGTGGCGCTTGATGACGAAGGTATTTAAATTGCTGCCAATACCTATTTCAGTCACAAAAAGCACATTTCGGGCAAATATAAACCCTTGACGTATCGGGTTCGTCCCTTATGTCGAAGAACTTCCGTTCGCCCTTGCCCTTGATCCGCGCATCGACTAGGTAAGCCGCTTTCTCATGATTGTTGGTCACCAATATTTTCGACCATGGCGCCGGCTTGTTGCGCTTTGCGCCGATGGACGAAATTGGGCAGCGAATTGTGCGAGGCAGCACAAAGTACAAGGCGGCACGCCACGGGTGCTTGGGTAACCCTCGATCACGCGACGCGCATGGATTGGTATTGGTGGGCATTTTTCTTGTTTTTCGTCGCCGTGCTGCTGGGCATGGATCTTGGGTTTTTCCAGCGCAAGGCTCACGAGGTCAAAATCTCCGAGGCCATTCAGTCCACGACGCTTCGTGTCGCGCTCGCTCTGCTTTTCTGCCTGGGTATCTATTTGGGATGGATTGGCGGCTACGACACGCCGGGGTTGCGGGTAAAGGCGGGGGTGGAATTTCTCACGGGCTACCTCATCGAGATCGCTCTGAGCATTGATAACGTCTTCGTCTTTGCTTTGGTCTTTCAGTATTTCCGCGTGCCGCCGCTCTATCAGCACAGGATTCTTTTCTGGGGCATTTTAGGGGCGCTTATCATGCGCGGCATTTTGATTTTCGCGGGAATTGCGCTCATGGAGGCATTCCATTGGATCATCTACGTTTTCGGCGTCATCCTGATTTATGGCGGAATCAAGATGATCCGCAATGACACCGAGGATACAGACCCGACGAAGAATCCTGTTCTCAAGCTTTTTCGGAGGCTTGTGCCGGTGACGTCCAAGCTTCACGGGCAGAAATTCTTCGTCAGGGAGGGAGGGCGTCTGATGGGTACGCCGCTGTGCGTCGTTCTGGTGGCCATTGAGACGACTGATCTGATTTTCGCTGTGGACTCGATTCCTGCGGTGCTGGCGGTCACACGTGATCCGTTCGTTGTTTTCACCTCCAACGTCTTCGCCATACTCGGTTTGAGAGCGATGTACTTCGCATTGGCGGGGATTCTGAAGCTCTTTCGATTTCTACATTACGGCTTGTCGGCCATACTCGTTTTCATCGGGGTGAAAATGCTTCTTTCGCAAACCCCCTATGCCATCGAAACGGTGCAATCGTTGTTCGTCGTATTGTCTTTGTTGATCGTCTCCGTAGCGGCGTCGCTTCTGATACGACGAAGAGATAGATTGAACGACTGACGCTCGATCGTCTGGACTGGCCTTCGTAAGAGACTACGCGTTCCGAGATGCGCCAAATCCGAGCATGAGTATCAACATGCCGAGAAAAAGAGAATTGATTCGCGATGAAAAAGCTTCCATTTTCCGTTCGCCTCTTCTATCTTCTCGTGTAACAGGTTACCACGCAATTCAAGCTCTCGAAAGGGGGTCCCGCCCGTGAACATCGAGTTTCTCCAAACATTGGTCATCGAGGAGTTGAGGAATTTGTATGACGCAGATTCGCAGTTAGCGGCGATGCTTCCTAAAATGGAGCGAGCGTCGCTGTCTTCGGAAGTTGAGAAGGCTATTCATCGCCGTCGCGAACTGGAGCAAAATCAGACTGGCCGTCTTGTTGAAGTTTTGGCGAGATTGGAAGTCCTGCCGGGCGGCGGACATTGCCACGCAATGAATGGTCTCCTGGAAGAAGCTAAGGAGGTCCTTCACCGGGAAAGCGGAGTATATCCCGCAAGACTCGAACCGAGGCTTTTGGCCGTGTTGCGAAAGGCTGGCCACCTGCGAATTGCCACCCTGAAATGTGTCATCCCGATCGCCCATCTCCTCGAGGCCGACGAAATAGAAAATACGCTTGCGGATTGCCTGTCCGAAGAAATCGAAGCGGATCGATTCGTTTCTGCGCTGGCGGATACTGAGCTTCGTCTGATCGTTGCGAGTTCCCTGGACGAAACCACAAACGCTCTCGAAGCACTTAAGCAATTCAGCTGAACATTTTCCCTGATTGCTGCGGCGCGGAGCCGCGCCGGATCACATTTTCTGCTACGACCTTTGGAAACAGGAAATTGAGGAGATAGTCGGGGCCGCCGGCCTTTGTTCCGCCCCCGGACATGCCGAACCCGCCGAATGGATGCCGCGCCACGAGGGCGCCGGTGATCCCGCGGTTGATGTAGAGATTGCCAACCCGGAACGCAGATTTCACACGCTCGATTCGGCGCGGACTGCGCGAATAGCAGCCGCCAGTCAACGCGTAGGGCGTACCATTAGCGATGCGCAGCGCCTCATCGAGATCCGCCGCATCAATCACCGAGAGCACCGGTCCGAAGATTTCCTCCTGGGCCAGCCGTGAGTCGGGTGCAACACCCGTGAAAATCGTCGGGCCGACGAACCAACCGGTGCGTTCCGTCACTGAGGCCTCAAAGGCCAGCGTGGCCTCCCGCCGACCCGCTTCGATGACTCCGCGCACACGGTCGTGAGCCGCCTGGTCGATCAACGGACCGACGCTTACAGCGGGATCAGCCGGATCACCCATGCGCAGGCTCTCCGTCGCTTCGATCACTCGCCGGATCAACCGCTCCCGAACTCGGGGAAGCACGATGAGACGCGATAGCGCGGAGCATTTCTGCCCCTGGTATCCAAAGGCTGAGTCCACGATCCCCGGCACCGCCTCGTCCAGATCCGCGTCGTCATCCACGATTACCGCATTTTTCCCACCCATCTCGCAAACGACTTTCTTCAACTGCGTCTGGCCCGGACGAGTCCGTCCCGCCGCTTCCCAGATCCTTAACCCCACCTCGCGCGATCCGGTGAACGCGATGATCGCCACTTCGGGATGCTCGACGAGCGCAGATCCTATTTCCGATCCGGAACCGGGAACACAGTTGATCGCTCCGGGCGGCACACCAGCTTCGCGCAGGATTCGCCCAAACACGGCGGCGATCACCGCGGACTGGCCCGACGGCTTCATGATCACCGCGTTCCCCGCCACGAGAGCCGCTGTCGTCATTCCGCACAGAATCGCCAGCGGGAAATTCCACGGTGCGATCACAACAGCGACTCCGCGCGCGATGTACTCGTGCCAGATCTCTTCGCCCGGAACATGCAGTTTGCCGCAGGCGAGCCTGCACATCTCGCCGGCATAGTAACGACAGAAATCGATCGCCTCGCAAACGTCGGCATCCGCTTCGGGCCACGTCTTGCCGGTTTCATACACCTCCAGTGCCGCGAGCTCGAAGCGTCGCTGGCTGAGGAGGTCCGCGGTGCGCTCGAGGATCCGGGCCCGCGTCTCGACAGGCACGTCGCGCCAGGACGCAAAGGCTGTCGCGGCTGCGGTGACTGCCAGATCAACCTCTTCCCGGCCGGCTGCTTCCACGCGCCCGACGATTTCATCCGGTCTCGCCGGATTTCGCGAAATGATCTCCTTCCCGGACCGCACCTCCGACTCGCCGACGAGCAGAGGATGAAGCCCGCCGAGCCCCGCGCGGACCTTGCGCAGGGCGTTCGTCATCTGATCCCGAAGCTCAGCGCGCGAGAAATCGGCGTGCGGCTCGTTCTTGAATCCGATGTCGGGCTCGTCGAGCGCAACGGGAGTCACCGTCGCCGGATCGCAAAGCAGCGTCTGCGGCGCGGCATTCTCGCTGAATTTCGCTCGCAAGAATCCTTCATTGGAAGTGTTCTCGAGCAAACGCCGCACAAGGTAAGCCATGCCCGGCAGCGTCTCTCCGAGCGGACAGTATTCCCGCACACGATACCCCATCCCGCTAAGGGCTTTCTTGATCGGCTCCGCCATCCCGTAAAGCATCTGAAACTCGAGCCGCCGAGGCGGCAGACCGAGCCGCCGGGCCTCGGCGAGACAGGCCGCAATCGTCCGGACGTTGTGAGTACCAAACGCGCAATCGATCACCTCGGAATTTTCCAGCAATCGGCGCGCTAACCGCTCGTACGCCGCGTCCGTTTCCTGCTTATGCTCATAGACCGGCACCAGCCAGCGCCGTTGGCGCGCCAGGATCGTTTCGGTGTCCCAGTAAGCTCCCTTCACAAGACGCACAGTCACGCGAGTGCGGCGCTTCGTCGCCCATTCAATCAGCTGCTCCAGATCGTCCGGCGTCTCCCGCAGGTACGCCTGCATCGCGATTCCCGCGTGGCGATAATCGGTGACCTCGTCCAGCAAGGCTTTGAACAAGCGGAGCGTGAGGTCCTTAAGCCAATGCATCTCCATGTCGAAGTTGATAAAGACGTTCCGCGCCTTTGCGCGCCGCAGCAGCGGGCGCAGTCGGCCGCAAAGCCGTTCGATGCTGTCCTCCGGCGCTTCGGCTTTTATTTGTGAAAACAACGCCGAGATTTTCACGGAAACGTTGACGGCCGGAATCGGGCCGCGGTCATCACTGTCGAGATGTTCGGAGCGCGGCCACGTCGCCGCGGCATCGGCCAGGACTTCGATCAATTCGAGATAGCGGATGGCATACGTCTCGGCTTCGTGCTCGCTCACCGCCGCCTCCCCCAACAGATCGACTGTAAACGCCGTGGAACGATCTCGCATTGCACGAAGTTCAGCCAGCGCGCCCTCCGGCCCGTCCGCGAGGATAAACGCACGCGCCATCCGCCTGACTGCGAGGCCCGCAAGCGGCCCCGCGAGCGACGGAACTCGCGGAGTCCATTCCAGAACTCTCCGCATTCCGGGCGGCAATCCGGCGGATTCGTCTCCAAGGTATTCCTCGATATGGCGCGCGATCTCCCTATTCGAGCTAAGTGTGGGCAGTACGTCGACGAGACGAAAGAGCTGCGTTTTCAGCCTTTCCTGGCGCATCGACCACCCCAGAAGCAGGCCTGTCGCGCTGGACCGTGAAAATACGCTCGGTCTCGCCCCGGCCATGCGCGCGAAGATCTCCCCACCAATCCTCTCAATCTCAAATTGCAAGTTCGATTTCAAGTCCAACAGTCTTCTCCCTAGATTGCCTCCAATCGTGAAAATCTAACAAATGACGCAAGTTTTTTCTGGTGGAATCCGCTGATGACGCCGGTTGACGAATGTCGAGAGAAAGACAGGCGGGCTTTTGCAGTCATTGGAGCCACCATGCCCGTGTATAAGCTCAAGGCCTCGCGCGGACTGTGAGCGTGTTGGTGGCAGAATTCTTTTCTGCTACCGTTTGCTGCGGATGACAACACTCTCGCATCCGCGTCCGGTCAGCATTCGTTGGAGCCTTTTCAAGAACCTTCTAATTCTCGTGGTGCTGATTTCGGGGAGCCTGCTCATTTACAGTGTCGCTGGAGCGAGCAGGGCGATCCGCTCCCTTTCTGCTTCGTTGTTCGAAGAAGTCTCCGGAACCGCTGAGTACGAGCTGGCGAAGTTCTTTGCTCCGATTTCGAAGTCCATCGAAATCGTCCGGGACCTCGGGCTGCGTGAGGCATTTTCGCCTGACGATCCCCAGACGGCCAACACCATCCTGATCCCGGTACTTTTGGCCATCCCGCAGATGGCATCAATCAATACCGGCGACGAGAGCGGGAATGCATTTCTCCTGGTGAGGCGCAAAAACGAGTGGCTCAACGTGTTTGTGAAAGGCGGCACGGTCATAGCCGAGTGGCGACAGGTGGACGAGATGGGACGGGTCTTGAGGAAATGGATGCACGAGATCGACTTTGATCCACGCACCCGCCCGTGGTACAAGCTGGTCGAGAACCGCTCCGACCAGGCGATTCACTGGACGGCGCCCTACGGATTCGTGCCCACCGGCGATCCGGGGATAACGGCGGCAGTCCGCGTGGATGCCCCAAAGAGATCGTACGTTCTTGCCTTCGATATCCTTCTCGAGAATCTCTCGGAGTTTGCGCAGAAAATAAGGGTGCCTGGGGATGGAAAGGTGTTCGTTTTGACGGGTGACGGCCGGGTGCTGGTTCCGCCCTCCGAGTCCGGCCAGGAATTGCGCAGCCTCCTCCTCAAACGTCCGGAGGACCTCTCGATGCCGATCCTCGCCGAAAGCGTCCGCCTCTGGCGCGAGCAGCAAGCTCTGGAGCCCTTTCAGTTTGCGCACAAGGGCGAAATGTGGTGGTGCGGTTTCCGACGATACGATCTGGGGCCCGAACAAAAATTTTGGATTGGTGTCCTTATTCCAGAGCGGAATCTGGTCGGTGAGAGTCGGCGCAACCGTCTTGCTTTGCTGTTGGTGACGTTGCTAGCCCTCGGGGTCGCGACGTTTATGGCCCTCTACCTTTCGCGTTCCTACAGCGAGCCATTGCAAGCGCTGGTCGAGCACAGTTCGCGTCTCCAGACGCTCAGGACCGATGTCGAGGTCGATGTGGAATCCAGGCTGTCGGAAGTGCGACAGTTGGCGGACGCGCAAGAAAACATGCGCCGGGCATTGGACTCGTTCGCGCGCTACGTTCCCGTCGAGGTGGTTCGCGAGTTGCTCGACCGCGGGGAGGCGGCTGAGATCGGCGGCCGGGATGCCGAGGTCACTGTGCTTTTCACGGACATCGCCGGATTCACAACGATTGCGGAGTCTATGAGCGCGGCGGATCTCACGCGCCACATGTCGTCCTATTTCGGGATGGTGGTCGGTATTCTCCACCGCCACGGGGCGACGGTGGACAAGTTCATCGGTGACTCGATCATGGCCTTCTGGGGTGCGCCGAAACCTTTGAGCAATCATTCCCGTCCCGCCATTGAAGCTGTAATCGAAATTCGTGAATGGCTGGAAAAAGCGAACCGCAAGTGGCGCGCTGGAGGGTTGCCTGAGCTGCCCACGCGATTCGGGCTTGCCTCGGGGGAGGTCACCGTCGGCAATGTCGGCGCGGTTCACCGTCTGAGCTACACGGTGCTTGGCGACCCGGTCAACCTTGCACAACGGCTCGAGGGTCTCAACTCGCAGCTCAACACATCGGTGCTCGCCGACGAAAACGTTCGGAACGCTGCTGGTGACGGCTTTGAATGGCGCGACGTGGAGGGGGTGGAGATCAGGGGAAAGATCGTTGCGGTTCGTGTGTTTGAACTGCTCGGGCGTTGCGCCGGCGCCAGCTTGACGTAAGAGAGGCCCGGGCAACCCATCGGCTGGCCCTGGTTTGCCGCTGGGTTTTCGGGGAGTCGTTTCGGGCGCAGGCGCAACTCAATGCTCGTGTTGATGCTCCTGCGTGCGCTGGCCGGGTGCCGGCTCGAAGCGGAACTCTTTGTGCCGGATGTGTCCGCCCGCGTAGCCGATATAGGCGCCTACGCCCAACGTCCCTGCCGCCCCGGGTACAGTTCTGGCAGCGTGCAGCGTTCGGCCATTTCGGCCCTACGAGCCACGCGCATCGGCCGCTTTAACGCGGCATTCCGCTCGGCGAGACGCCGAGCGGCACACGCGGGAGCCATGTGCTCCCCGGAATATGTAGACGCGAACTTGACTCCGGCCGATAGGCGCGTGAACGAAAGGATTGGTTGCGGAGAAATCAGCGTTGGCTGGCGAGAGCGGTGTGTTACCCTCGTGGGGCATCGGCTGCTTCCCCTGCGCAACATCCCTCGCTCACAATCTAAAAATGTCATGCAACTGGAATTGAAGGGACTCACTGCTGCCCC
>JAXIPG010000141.1:0-4491 GCA_045403045.1 Terrimicrobiaceae bacterium | reverse complement strand
AATGGCCTGTCTGCGGTGTCAGAGGCACAAGGCCAAGGTCTATGGACATTGGCCTTTGCCTCTTCCTGGCAGACAGGCCATTTCGCCTCGGCCATTTGGAAATTTCTTTCGGCATTTGCTCTAGCAAGGTGATCCCGACATGCGGCAGTCTGCTAGGTTATCCCCTTGATTTCGATTTGCGGGGACGGTGATCGCCGTCCGTTGAGGAATCGTCGGTGTCTGGCCAGAGAAGAGCGCGAGCGGTCGGTTCGTCAACGATGAGCTCGCTGATGAGCCCGCCGCGTAATGCAGCACGCACTCCGACCGCCTTGGCTAATCCGGAGACGATGCAAAGCGCGTGCTTCGCGCGTTTGAACAGCGAGAGTTCCGGTCCGCTCGCGCGAGCATTGAGCGGAATATTGTCGTAAGAGCCATCGAATCTGAAGAAGACCGTGGCAATATCGCCGACGACTCCCTCGTGTTCCAACTCCGCAGTATCGTTTGGTTCCAGAAAACCTCCGGCGTGGACATAGCTGGGTATCCGCGCATCGGGTGATCCGATGCTGTAAACCAGCAGGTCGGCCCGGGAAGCCATCTCCTTGATCCGCTGAACGGAGCGCTCTCGCCACATCGCCTGCTTCGATTCGCGATGGTCGAAGAAGGCCGGCACGGGGAAAAGATGCGCGCGCCCACCGTAGTTCAAGGCGAACCGTGTATAAATGTCGCCAATATAGAAATTGCTCATTCCGTAAACATTTCCCGACCCATTCAGCTGCACTATATCGACATGCACACAGCGCTTTGGCGTCAAATGACGCGAGATCGCGTCGGTAGTCGTCCCCCATGCAAGGCCGACCACCATTTCTGAATGGATGAGGCTATTGATATGTCTTGCGGCGTAGGCTGCCACAGATTTCAGCCATTCGTCCTCGGTCGAATTGAGCGGCACCGTCACGACTTTTACCGCCGCGATGTGGAAGCGATCCTGGATCTCGCGCTCCAGTTCCTGAGGCTGCGCCTCCGGGTCATGAACGCGAATTTCAATCAGCCCGGCCTGCCGCGCGTGGGTCAACAGGCGCGAGATCTTCGAGCGAGAAAGACCGAGCTCGCGGGCGATTCGCTCGGTCGTCAGACCCTGATAGTGATAGAGCCGTGCGACCTTGACCGCCAACGCGTTAAGATTTTCAGGGCTGGCCATGGACTAGTTTCTAAAAGCTCCGCATTTGCGCGGTGGAAGCCTGAATTTTGGAGGCGATACTGGTCGCACACATAACGCAGTCAGTGACATCGGCAACAACAAGGCAGGGATGGCGCCCGCTCATCAACAATTTCATAAGATATTAAACTGCACAAGCGCGCGATTCTTGTTGACGGATTGTTCATCAGCCCCTAGTCTTGCTTCAGTTAAGCAACCCCCCTGCGAGTGACGGAGACGTCTCTCATGCCAAGAGATTTTCCTCATCGCGAGGCTAGATAGCGTCAATATCAGCTTTACATCTCAAACTATTTAATACTATGGCCAATTACGTTGCCGCAATAGATCAAGGTACAACCAGCACCCGCTGTATGATTTTTAATCACGCTGGCGAGTCCGTAGGGATTCACCAGCTCGAGCACGAGCAAATCTATCCTAAGCCTGGTTGGGTAGAGCACGATCCGTTGGAGATTTGGGCGCGCACGCAGGATGTGATCAAAGGCGCACTGCAAAAAGTCGGCGCCACTGCCGCCGACATTGCCGCGGTGGGCATCACCAACCAGCGCGAGACAACCGTTGTCTGGGATAAAAAGACCGGCAAACCCTACCACAACGCCGTGGTCTGGCAGGATACGCGCACCGACAAGATCTGTAATGAGCTGGCCAAAGATGGCGGTCAAGATCGCTTCCGGGCACAAGTCGGCTTGCCTTTGGCCACCTACTTCTCCGGCCCCAAGATCAAATGGCTGTTGGATAACGTGGATGGCCTGCGCGCTGCCGCCGAGAGAGGCGACGCTATCTTCGGCAATACTGATACCTGGGTCATCTGGAACCTGACCGGCGGCGCCGACGGCGGCGCTCACGTGACCGAGGTGAGCAATGCCTCACGCACCATGCTAATGGACCTGGCTGGGACACAGTGGGATGACGAAATCCTGAAAATTATGACCGTTCCCAAGTCAATGCTGCCCGAAATTCGCCCCTCCAGCGATCCTGCGTTTTATGGGCACACCCTTCCGAACGGTCCCTTTGGCGGTCGCATCCCGGTCTGCGGTGACCTGGGCGACCAACAAGCGGCCATGGTAGGTCAAACCTGCTTCAGCCCCGGCGAGGCCAAAAACACCTACGGAACCGGCTGCTTCATGCTCTTGAACACCGGTCCCAAAATCGTCCCCTCCAAGAGCGGCTTGCTGACGACCTGCTGCTACAAGTTCGGTGACCAGGAAACGATCTACGCTCTGGAAGGTTCCATCGCCATCACTGGCGCGTTGGTGCAGTGGCTGCGCGATAACCTGAAGTTGATTCAAACAGCTCCTGACGTGGAAGACCTGGCTCACACGGTCGAAGACAACGGCGGTGTCTATTTTGTGCCGGCCTTCTCCGGTCTCTTTGCGCCCTACTGGAGGAGCGACGCCCGGGGTGTCATCGCCGGTTTGACCCGCTATGTCAACCGGGGTCACATTGCGCGCGCTACTCTGGAAGCAACCGCTTTCCAGACCCGCGAAGTCTTGGATGCCATGAACGCCGACTCCGGCGTGCCTCTGAAAGCGCTCAAGGTTGACGGTGGCATGGTCCACAACGACCTGCTCATGAAATTCCAGGCCGATGTGTTGGGCGTGCCAGTCGTTCGGCCCAGAGTCGCCGAAACTACCGCTCTGGGCGCGGCTTACGCCGCTGGCCTAGCCGTTGGCTTCTGGAAGAACACCGACGAAATGCGGGCCAACTGGGGCGTGGACAAAACATGGGAACCCGCAGCAGATGATACGGCTCGCACTAAACTGTACAAGGAGTGGAAGAAAGCCGTTACCCGCACCTTCGATTGGGTTGAACACTAATTAGGGAGACGGCGAAGACGGATAGCCCGGCAGAGCACCCGCGTGGAGAAAGACGCCTGACGACGTGAGCCGTTTGACATAAGGCATACGGGTGTTGTTGTAGTTATTCGAGTGATGGGTTGCGTCCTCGCCGAGACTGCTAAACCCCTTGGCTGGCGTTGCGTATCCTAAATTTATTGAAATGGCTTGTGAAGAGAGTTTTACGCTATGAAGGCTAAAGGCTTAAAAGTATTTGACGTTACTATTATTGGTGCTGGCGTCATCGGAGCGGCCATCGCCAGAGAACTGTCAAAGTTTAACTTAAAAGTTGCTATCGTCGAAGCGAATATTCAAGTGGCCGAAGAAACGTCGGCAGGGAATTCCGGCGTTATTCATGGCGGATTCGATCCAACTCCGGGAACGCTCCATGCAAAATTGAATATTTTAGGCAGAAAGATATACGAAAAGGAATGGTTTAAGGAACTCGACTTTCCTCGCGCGAAAGTGGACTCACTGGTCCTGGCTTTCGATGATTCGGAAGAAGAAGAGATTAGGAAGCTGTATGAGCAGGGGCTTACTAATGGTTTAACGGCAAATGAGCTGCAAATTCTAAACCGGGAACAATGCCTACAATTAGAACCTAATCTCAATCCAGAGGTTATTGCGGCATTGCTATGCACTAGTTCCCATATTGTCGATCCAGTTGCCTTAACTAATAGCCTGGTCGAAAACGCCATCTTAAACGGAGCTACAATATTCTTAGGAAGTAAAGTTCAAAGTATTGATAGTACGTCAGAAGCTTTTGTGATCGAGGCTTTCAATTACCATCTTCAAACAGACATTTATCACTCCAGATTCATCGTTAATGCGGCTGGTCACTATGCCGATGTCATAGCAGATATGATCCACGACAGAGATTTTAGTCTTAAAGCCAGAAGAGGGCAATATCGAATTCTTGAGAAAACTGAAAGACATACAATCAATAATCATATTCTGTTTATGGCGCCAACCATTCACGGTAAAGGAGTTATTGTGGCACCTATGCTAGACGGTCATTTATTAGTTGGGCCTACCGCTGAAGAGGGCGTTGCCAAGGAAGATACCAGATTGGTGACTGTCGAGAAATTCGAAGAGATCGGGATTATCGGTAGAAAGATTATTCCTAGCTTGAGGATGGAAAAGACTTGTGGTGTTATGAGTGGCTCTCGTTCCATTTGTGTAGAAAGCGAAGATTTTGTGATTCGTCCTTCCAGCAAGGATCGCCGTTTCATTCACGTGGCGGGTATTAGTTCGCCAGGTTTATCAGCTGCACCAGCAATTGCGCGTCAAGTAATTTCTTTTATCAAGGCTCAAACTAAACTAGTTGCGAAGGCTGACTTTATCAGGAAGCAACCGATAGTAGTTCCGAACAGGGGCGAGGCTTTAAGGAGCGTGTTTCAAGCGTAGTAAGGGTCCGGGGCACGGTCCGGCATGGCGCTAAGAATGTCGAGGTATCCGTGCGGG
>JAXIPG010000021.1:0-13404 GCA_045403045.1 Terrimicrobiaceae bacterium | reverse complement strand
ACTTCGTGATTTTCGTTAAATTCTAAAAAACTTTCTAGGTCACCTGCTGACACGTGAACCGCGTCGCAAAGCAGTGGATAAATGGTGCAGTAGGACTTCTCGAGTCCACCCATCTCGGCGATCTCCTTTACCCTCAGCTTTTTTAAATCGGATTTTGTTATTGTGGCCTCACATTTCGCGATCTCAGCATCTAGATCCACCTTTGCGATTTCTGGGATCGGCCAAATTTTACCCGCTTTGATGTTCTCCAGTCTCTTCCTCCGCTCCAAGTTCGAATCGAGGATAAGGCGCCTAAAGGCATCTTTCTTTTTGGCGATTGCTGCCAAGCAAAACTGGATCTCAAGCAAGATGCGATTGCTTGAACGCACATCATCGGCAAACCCGCGTTCAGAGAGGACAAGAATGCTCTGAAAACAGGTCAAAGAACGAGCTAGCAGCGCAGTGGTAAGAATTTGCCTCTCGTCTTTAGCGTTGATCTGCAATTCTTCGAGGTAATCGTGACAAACGCGATTCACATCATCCAGGCATCCGAACAACTCAGAGTGTTTTCGACGATGCTGCTGTGACCAGTTTACGCCGTAACTTCCAAGGTATCCACGTTCGTGCAGTGGCATTTTGTCCTGCCGTTTTTATGCTCTGATCGCTCGCTGCTCAAACAGGAAAATACATCTGCGAACATGGGCGGATTTCGAGGGACTTGTTATGACCAGGCGTTATGACTTGGCGTCGCCGCGGCTATCTATCATTTCACAATTGCTTTGCGCACAGGGACTTGAGTAGTTGAGGGGCATCATCCTTGCCTTGCGATACATGATGCCGCAGTAGGTGCCGAGAGCGAGCGTCACGACCGAGCACAGCGCGATGATGTGCATGACTGGCCCGCCTTCACGATAGAGATCAAGGAGACTCTTGTCAGTTTCCACTCCGGATGCACCGGCGGTGGCTGGCAGCAGCAAGCCGCCGCTCAGGATGATGAGGAGGTTGAGTAATCGCCTATCGTTTCGCTTCAACTTCATTGTATTGCTTTCTCAAGGATTCGGGGAGTGTGTCGATGAAATCCTGGGCCTGCCTGGCGTAGGACGTCCCGGGATAGATTGCGACGAGATCACGCGAAGCTTCGAGGGCCTGTTTCAGATCTCCTGCAAAGCGACAGACCTCCACCGCGCCCCAAAGTCCGCGGGCGGCAACGTCGATTTCGGAGCCAAAAAACAGAGCGGGATACAAGTAAAGCTCAAGGGCTTCTTCGTAGAGGCGATTGCGTTCAGGCAGGACAAAGGCGTCCTCTTCCCAGCGCGGATTGTCGTCCACGAGCTTGCGCAGTGCTTTTTCGGCGGCTTTCGCCAGAATGAATTTGGCTTCGATGAGAACGGCCGGATCATCGGAAATTCGCTCTATCTCCTTCGCCTCGACGACCGCCTCCTGCACAATGCCCGAGGCCACCATGGCGCGCAATCGGCCCTGCCTGGCGTGCATTGCCTCTGGACGGCTCCATGTCCCCATTTCGATGGTTCTGAAGAGATCGAAAGCTTTTCGCGCGCTGGCAAGATCGCCGTTGCGCAGCAGCAGATCGCCGTAAGCGAGACCGATTGCTCCCACGGACGACTTTGGAATGGCGAGCCAGGGTCGTGCTTCGCGCCAGAGTGCTTCGATCTCCGAAGCGTTCGCAGCTGTCGCATTTTTGAGGATCCGTTCCTGCGCCGGATCGGAAGAAAACTCAACGCGATCCACATGCGAACGCAAGACCGTAACCGAAGCGAAAATCGGCGCGGCATCAGCCGAAGCGCCGGACAGGGGTGGCAACAGTCTTCGCAGCCGAATGCTTTGTCCATCGAGGCCCGTCAGTTTTCCCACAAGTCTATCGCCCTGCCGCAGAAAAATCGTGTCCTGTCCAACCTGCGGAAGCTGGCCGGGCGCGTTATCCGCGAACGCAAAACAAAGCAAGACCAGGAAACGAAGAATTGCGATGCTTCTCATCCTTGTGCAGGCGCTGTTTCCTCCGCGGGCAAAGGGCCGCCGAGGAGATCCAGGCGGCCACGGGCCTTCCGTACTTCCTCAAAGCCGGCGAGATCCTCGCGTTCAGCCAACTCCTGGTAGGTGCGACGGGCACTCAAATGGTCATTGAGTTTCTCAAAAGCCTCCCCGCTGCGGTAGTACGCCTTTGCCACCCAATCGCGCCAGCGTCCATGCATCACGTAGAGACGTTGAAAATACGGTATGGCCAGATCGGGCCGGGCCTCATTCATGTAGATTTCGCCGATAAGATAGAGTGCTTTTGCTTTTTCCTGGCCCAGTGCATGCTCATTGGCAAGAAGCCGTTCCAAGGCCCCTCTGGCCTCTGTCAGACGACCGCCAATTTGAAGAAGCTCCGCGCGGGCAAGCATCACCTCTCCGAAAAGCCGCGATCCCAGTACCTCACGCTCGAACCGGTCAAAGTCCTCCAGTGCGGCATTCGCATTTCCGCGCTGCATCTCAATTCGCCCCAGCGCGGCCAATGCGCGGTCCTTCTGCGGGGCGCGGGGATTCCACTTCACAAGATCGCGAAACATTTTCTCTGCCTCTGTTTCCCTCCCAGCGGCCAGAAGCGCACCGGCACAATCCGCGAGCAGCAGCGGATTGTCGGTCTGGACGTTCACCCGTTCGGAAACCTCGGCGAGATCTTTCCGCGCGCGGGCGGGGTCCTTCGATTTCAGCGCGGCGGCCTGTGCCCACAATGCGCGCGTCGCAAGCGTTCTCTTGCCCGTTCGCTCCGCTTCCACGCACAAATTACCAAGACGCGCCGAGAACTCGGCCTGTTCGTCGTCGCCCTTGTAGAGTTTCGAGAGCGCCGGGAACAAATCGTCCGCGGACCGGATAGCAGCATCGTTTCCATATTCGTTGATCGCCTCCCAATAGACATCGCGAGCTTTGCCGGGCATTCCTTGCTGGCGATAGGTCCATCCCATCCAAAAAATCGCCTCAGCCACACGAGGATTCCGTGGATTGTCCGCCTTGAACTTGACCATATGATCGCGAAGCTTCTCAAATTCCTCCATGAGTTTGTAGGCCTTGCCAATCTTGAAGACTCCTTCAGCGTAAAGCTTCGCGTCCTCCCTGGAGATGCCTTGAAACGCAGCAATTCCCTCTTCCATGCGTCCCTGACCCATCAAAGCGTCACCCAGCAGAATGCGCGACTCGTTACACTCTTCCGCGCCGGGATGATTGCGAAGAAAGGCGTTAAGTTCCTTGCTGCTGGTTTGATAGTCTTTGGCCTGCTGCGCGCAGTACGCTTTGCGGAAAACGGCGCTCGCTCGATAACGACCGGCTTTGTACGCGTCGAGGTAGTCGTCCATCACTTTTCGACAGCTGCCGAACTGTCCATCAAGCGAATAACCGATCCCGCGCCAGTAAAGGGCATCCTGCGCCAGTTCGTGCCGCGGATATCGTTCCTGGAATTGCTCGAACTCCGCGATGGCGTCTTTGCTCCGTTCAGCTTGCAGGAGGGAAAAGGCCTTCATGAACTTCGCGCGCGGAGCGTAGTCCGAGGAATAATGCTTGGCGGCAATCGCATCAAAGAGCGCGATGGCCTCAGTATACCGGCCGCTCCTCTGTTCGGCGATACCCTGCATGTAAAGGATGAGGGGAACGCTGTCTGATTCTGGAAATTTTTTTATGAAGATGGTTGCGGCCTCGACGACATTTGGCCAGCACTCAATGGCGCTCCAGCATTGAACGAGGTTGATTGAAGCGGATTCAACGACACGATCAGGCGGCATCTCGTTGATCATTGCTTCCATGATGAGGGCAGACTCGCGGTAACGCTGCATGGCCTGATAGGCGGCCGCGAGGCGCAAGCGCAACGCCGCGTCGAAGCTCTCAATCTTCCGGAAATTTTCAACCTCCCGTTTCACCTTGGCGATCATCTGACCGTAGAGGAGTTTCGCATAAGGGTCGCCCCGCGGGTCTGCTTCGACTGCCTGAAGCTTCGATTCGAGGTCTTCGAGGCACGCCTGTTGATGCTTGAGGAGGCGGTCGGCGCTCCAGACCCGCTGAAGGCAAATGATGGCATTGCGAGGTTCGTTTCGCTCGAGATAGCGCGCACCGAGTTCGAAGGTCAGGGTTTGAAAGCTCACGAGTTGGAGCAACTCGCCCATGCGAGGGAATTGCTCTATAATTACTTTCATCGCTTCGTTCTCGTCACCGGCCTCGAGCAAAGCGTGGAGCTGCAGCACCGTTGCGCGCCCCTGATTAATCGGAATGAGGCTCTGCTTGACGCGCGCATAGTACTCGGCTGCATCCTTGCATTTCCCATCAAGAAGAAGGCAGGTGCCTATGAGCAACCGCGCCTCGGACACCTTTTGAACCGCGGGAAACTGCCGAAGGTATCCCGGGTTGCGTTCGGCGCCGGCGGGAAAGAGGGCGACAAACTGCTCGAGCGTCTTTCTGGCCTGTTCGCCCTGCTTTTCCTGCAGCTCGCAAACGCCCCTCCAAAACAGCAGGTCCTGACTGTGCGCTACCTCAATGGGGGGATCGCTGGCGAGAGCTTCCCTAATCGCATCGAGAGCCTCGGAAAATCTTTGCAAACGCAAGAGGCACATTGCGAGTGGATAGCGCATCTGCCGGACGGCCGCCTGGGCCTCGAGAGCCGACCCGAAGTCCGCGACGAACTTTCGATAAAGTTTCGCAGCCTCGGCGTAGTTTCCTTGTGCGTAGCGTGATGACGCATTGACCGCCAGTTCGTCAGCGGTAAGGTCCTGGTTGTCCGCAGCTTTCTGCGCGAACGAACAACCAGCAAAGATGCCAAACAAGATGGCGACAAAGACAGGCACTCCGAAGCGATGCATCGAAAAGTGTGCGTGGTAGCATGCAACTCGATGGGTGACAATCCTGTCGTTATGCCCATTTTTTCAACGCCAGATCCTGATCATTCCGCGGACCTCCGCACCCTGGAGGAAACCGTTCTTCGATTTATCCGGACCGGAGAAGGTTCCTTCGAGGCCCTCATTCTTGCCGCGCATTCCATCCAGCGAGCGCTTTGCGCGCCATACGACGCCTATTGCAAAGCCTTCAAGGAGCCCGCCTCCTGGCGTGAAATACCCGCAATTCCCCTGACGGCGTTTCGCCACGCGGCCATCCGATCGTTCCCCGCGGCAGAAACAATTCGCTCGTTCCGAACGAGCGGAACGACCGGAGAAGGGTATGGAGAGCATCATTTCCGAACCCTGGAACTCTACCACGCCGCCGCGATTGGCGGTTGGGAACGCATGAGCCTCCCAGGGGAGAGTCTCTTTTGCCTCATGCCGTCGCCGGCGGAATCTCCCCATTCCTCACTGAGCTGCATGGCCGGATGGCTTGCTCCTCGACAACGCTTTTTTCTTGGGGACTGGACCAAATTGATAGAAGCGTTGTCCCGTGAGGAGAAAGGCGTCGTACTTTTTGGAACTGCGCTGGCCTTTCTCGATGTCTTCGAATGGCTTGGCAACCGCGAAATCCGCCTGCCGCCGGGCAGCGTTGCGGTGGAAACCGGAGGCTACAAGGGAACAATGCGCAGCCTCTCAAAATCGGAACTGTACGCTCTGTTCCAGAGACATTTGGGACTCGAGGAAGATGACGTTTGGAACGAATACGGGATGACCGAACTGAGCTCGCAATTCTATGCGCGCGGTCTCGGTAGTCCGCATCGCGGCGCACCCTGGGTGCGCTCGCTCGTCATCGATCCGGAAAGCGGTGGCGAAAGCCCAGATGGCGAGACCGGAATTCTGCGGGCGTTCGATCTCGCAAACATAGGTTCGTGCTGCGCGCTTCAAACCCGGGATCTCGCCGTCCGGAGAGCGGAGGATTTCGAGCTTATCGGTCGCGACCCCGCAACCCTTCCACGCGGCTGCTCGCGGTCCGCCGACGAAATTCTGGCCCGATGAACACGGCGGAACGCGCCGTCGCCCTGGCTCGAGCGGCGGTAAGCTTTCCTTTGCTGGGAAAGGTCGCACCGGAGGAACTTATTGACGTCGTGCGCCTGGAGCTCGGCCACGCGGAAATCCTGGACGGATTCCGGCCCTACGCGGGCCATTTCAGCTGGGCGATCCCCAATGATCCGATCCTCCATGTTATCAGCGGGAATACGCCTCACGCGGGCTTGCAAAGCCTCATCCGCGGGTTGCTCCTCGGCGCAATGAACCTCGTCAAACTTCCCGCGAGCGGTCTGCGGGAAGTTGAAGAGTTCGCCAAGATGCTGCCGTCGTGGCTCAAAGACAGACTGCGTTTGGGCACGGAGTTACCGGAAGCTTGGCTGCGAGAAGCCCGGGCATGGATCATCTTCGGGACGGACAAAACCATCGTCCATTTTCAACGGAAGGTATCGTCTGACGTTGTGTTCGAACCCCATCCGCACCGCATCAGCCTGGGGATCGTCTTCGATGACTCGTGCGGCGATTCCTCACCGTTAGCGGCAGCAGACATCGCTCGCTTCGATCAAAAGGGATGCCTTTCCCCGCATGACATCTATATCGCTGATGATGCAAGAAATTATGCCGCCCGGTTGGCAAACGAAATGGCGCGATATGAAAGAGAAGATCCGCGCGGGGCGATCACCCCTGCGGAGGCCGCCGAGATCGCGGACATGCGTGCCAACTACCGCTTCCGATCCGCAAATGACCCGCGTGTGGGGATTTGGGAGAGTGACAACTCAACAGCTTGGACGGTTATCTACGAAGAGGATCCCTGGTTCGCTGGCTCGTGTCTGAACCGAGTCGCTTTTGTCAAGCCGCTACCTGCAGACCTGACCGGTGCGCTGGGTCCAGCCTTGCCCTGGGTCGCGGCCGTCGGGATATGGCCGGCAACGCCGGAAAACGCCGAAAGGGCCGCCGTTCTCCAGCCTTCACGCGTCTGCCCGCTGGGTCAGATGCAAAATCCGCCTTTCACCTGGCACCAGGAAGGACGCCAAACTTTGGCTCCGCTTGCGCGATGGGTTGATTTCGAGCCGAATCTTCGGTAAAAGCCGCGTTCTCCCTGTGGCTAAAGAAGAGTCGATTGTTACTGAAGGAGTTGTGGTCGATGTCTTGCCGGGCACGATGTTCCGGCTGAAATTGTCCAACGGACACATTGTGCTCGGACATATCTCCGGCAAGATGCGCAAAAACTTCATTCGGATTGTTCCCGGCGATCGGGTGAGCGTGGAGATCTCGCCCTACGATCTGACGAAGGCTCGCATAATCTTCCGCGAACCCGAAACGCCCCCGCCGAGCAAGCATTAATCACCCACTAGCAGCCCGTCGGCCCTGCAACGACCGGAATTTGAAGCATGATAAATCCCCAAAAAAATGAACCCACCCCTTAATTCGGCGGCTTCCGGACTGAAACTTCGCTTCGCGGAGAAAAAACACGAATTTTGCGTCTTTTTTCGGCATGAAGTGCCGATTTTAGCAGGATGTCAGGCGGTCGGCCCTCTTTGCCTGGAGGGTTTTCGAAGAGAAATTCTACTCGGACTTCCGCGTCCGACAGCCTGCTAGGCATGAGTCGGATTTCCGCAAACACCTTGGCTGTCCTCTATCGCGAAGCAGCTGAGCGATTCGGCGACCTCCCGGCGTTCGCCGCGAAGGATTCCTCCGGCGTCTACCAGCCCATCTCATACCGGCAACTCTATGAAGATGGCCTCGCGTTGGCTACCGCTCTCATCGACCTTGGGTTGCGTCAACGGGAACATGTCGGACTACTTTCCGACAATCGACCGGAATGGATTCTGTGCGACTATGGAGTCCTCCTCGCGGACTGTGCAGATGTTCCCCGCGGAACGGACGTCACGGGGGCGGAGATAGCCCACATTCTCGCCCACTCGGACTCGCGTTTCGTGTTCGTCGAAAACGCCGGCATTCTGGAGAAGTTCGAACGCGTCCGTCATTCAGTCCGCGGAGTCGAAAAAATCATCCTCATGGATCCGAAAGCTTCAGCTTCGGCTGGCGTGCTTAGGCTCCAGGATCTTATCGTCCGTGGCAGGACGCTTCGCGCCGCAGGCGATCGCAGGGCGGAAGAGCGTATCGCAAACGTACGCCCGGAAGACCTGTTCACGATTATCTATACATCCGGCACAACTGGCACGCCGAAGGGAGTGCAGTTGACCCATGCCAACATCACGTCGCAGGTGCGAAATCTTCCCTTCGATCTGGGACCCGGCGACCGCGCGCTCACAATCCTTCCCGTTTGGCACAGCTACGAGCGCGTTTTCGAGATGGTGGGTATCAGCATGGGAGTATGCACTTACTACACGAACCTGCGCAGTATCGGCGAGGACCTCAAAACGGTCCGGCCCACCGTCATGGCCTCGGCCCCGAGGCTATGGGAAAATCTTTACCAGAAACTCATGGCCCGGATTGACGAGGCCCCTGCCTTGCGGCGCGCTCTCTTTCAAGCCGCGCGTTTCTGCACATGCCGGGTCAAGCGCGCAGAAGGTTATTTCCGTGGACAGGAGCTCGACACGTGCGGTCGCGGTCTTTCCGAAAGTGTCCGGCGCGGTGTGGCACATTTCTTTCGCTGGATTGTGCTCTTTCTTCCGTACTGCGTCCTGGACAAAATCGTCCTTGCCAAGCTTCGCGAGGCCGTCGGATGCGGGGATTTCCGGGGCACAATTTCCGGCGGCGGAGCCCTCCAGCCGCACGTGGATGAGTTCTTCAATTTCATCGGCATACCCGTGCTCGAGGGTTATGGGCTGACCGAATCCTCACCAGTCCTCGCCGTGCGAACCTGGAAAGACCTGGTCATCGGCACGGTTGGGCCCTTCTACCCCGAGACAGAAATCCGGATAGTCGATCTCGAAAGTGGCCGAGTTCTCTATCCAGACCGCTCACGCAGGGATCAGGGCCGCGGACGCCAAGGCGAAATCCACGCGCGTGGACCGCAAATCATGAAGGGCTACTACAAGGATCCCGAGGGAACATCCCGTGTATTCCACGACGGCTGGCTGAAAACTGGCGACATTGGGATGGTTACCTTCAATGACTGTTTGAAGGTCCTTGGGCGTTGCAAAGACACGATCGTCCTGCTCAACGGCGAAAATGTGGAGCCGCTTCCCATCGAGTGTAGGCTTGTCCATTCTCCGCTCGTGGATCACTGCATGGTTGTGGGCCAGGACCAGAAGCACGTCGGAGCTTTAGTTGTTCCGGCGCTCGACGGCTTCCGCGCCGCCAGCCTGCACGCCGCGAATCTGCTTGAACTTGCGGCGAGCGCGCAGGCGCGTGCGCTGATGGAAGGTGAGATTCGGCGACTCATCAATTCCGAACAAGGATTCAAGAGCCACGAACGAATTGCGGACTTTCGCTTCGTCACCAAGCCCTTCGAGGCCGGGCAGGAAATGACGGCTACGTTCAAACTCAAGCGCCATGTGATTACCAAACAATATGCCTCGCTGATTGAGGAGATGTATCCGGCTCCGCAGGAGGCGACCGCGCGGCGGGCCTGAACAATACTCTCCTCGATGGACCCCGAACTGTCTATCTATCAGCGCGCTGGCGACCGTCGCAGCGTATGGATCGTCACCTCGGAAGGGCAATTGAATCGCGCCGGGACGCCGCTGGCTCCCGTTCCCCGCGAAGTGTAACCCACAAGCGAACCATGCTGCCACGGGCCCGCAAGGAAGCGCCGCGGAACCGGTGCATTTCCAATAATGGCAAAGCCCCCAGGCAGGCAGAGTTGTCCGCCATGCGTATGGCCGCTCAGCATGAGAGCATAGCCGAGCTTCTCTGCCTCTTCATATGTTTCGGGGCTATG
Source organism: Terrimicrobiaceae bacterium (assembly GCA_045403045.1). Lineage (GTDB taxonomy): Bacteria > Verrucomicrobiota > Verrucomicrobiia > Chthoniobacterales > Terrimicrobiaceae > DASTFP01. Next base: position 3,672 of record JAXIPG010000021.1, on the reverse strand, counting down.
GCTCAGCAGGATTGCCGTATCTCCCGGGGGAACCCGACCACGAGCCTTCTTGAGATCGTGCGCATGAAAAAAATGCGGGTCATCCACGCCGCAAATCCACAGACGAGCGCCCTCGCGCTCGATGACGTCGCACTCATTCAATAGCACGGTAAGACCAATCGCTTCAAGAAAGGCGACTTTCTCGATGAAATCATGATTACCCAGGATTGCGTAACGCGGCTTCTTGATGTGCGGCACAAGCCGTCCCATTAGCTCCAGTGAAGTGTCGTGATCACGAGCGATTTTGTTGTGATAATCGCCCGTAAGCACCGCGGCCTCGTAGTCGAGTCCGTCGATCCGCTCGATAATAATATCTATCAACTTCGGGTCCAAATCGCAGTGAAGATCGGCCAACTGCATGAGACGGAAGCCGTCGAAAGGTGCGGGCAATTGTGGCAAGACGACTTCGTTGTGCACTATCTGCACATCCAGAAAGTTCCGCCTCCCGACCTTGTCGAGACCCGCAAGCTCGAGCGAATGCCAGACGAGCGCATCCATCGGAATAATTCCCTCAAACATGAAGAAACCTTTTCCCTGATGGACTTCTCGCGCCCAAAGGCTGGCTTGTTTGCGGATTCGCCGCTCGAGCAGCTTCCGGCCCATGCGTTGAGCGAGCTTCCGATAGTTGGTGTGGCCCGCGGCTTCTGAAGGATCCATCATCGCTATCCGATACCAGGAGCGAAATCGGCCCCACTCACAAGCCGAAAAGAGTTGTTTTTCCCGTTGTCGCCTCGGAGAGTTTTTTGCAATGCGGACTTTTCTCGCCCTCGCCGCTCCTCTGTTGTTCGCTGGATGCCCATCTGAAAATAGAATTCCCTCGCCTTCTTCGCCTACTCCCACTCCAGCGCAGCCGACGCCTACCGCGGCGTCCAGCATGACCCCCGAAACCGCCGCTGCAACCCCAACTACAGTCCCCGAAGCTGCCAGTGCGACCCCCGAAGCTGCCAGTGCGACCCCCGAAGCTGCCGGTGCGACCCCCGAAGCTGCCGGTGCGACCCCCGAAGCTGCCAGTGCGACCCCAAGCGCAGTCGCCGAACCCGACAGAACTAAGGTTTCTTACGAAGGCATCTGGACAACGGCGGACGCGCAAGGACAGGGCTTTGACATCGTCATATGTCCGAACGGACAAGCCGTCACCAACTGGGCAAAGGGGCCCGAAGGAGCACGGGGCGAACGCGGATACTGGAGACAGGATGAGCAACGCCTCACCGCCGTTTACAGCGATGGCAGCACAGATATCATCGAGCCAGATGAAAGCGGATTTCGACACCGGCGATATTCTGCCGGATCCCCACTGGATTCTCACCCAATGGCTCAGAGCGAAGCCAAACGGGCCGAAGGGAGTCAATCGGCTCTGGTCGGTGTCTGGCGCCTCAACAAAGAGCCCGACGGCTCTCACCTTTACATCGCTCTCCAATCCAACGGGCGCGCGATCTCCACGATCAACGGCGGTACAGAGGGAAAATGGAGAGCCAACGAAAGAGGCGCCCTCTGCGAGTGGCCAGACGGATGGATCGATCAAATCGAACGTGGTACCGCAGGTTGGCAGAAACGCTCGTGGATCGGCTCTGAATCCAGCGCTCCCGCCGATCTCTCCCTGGCAACGCGTGTCGGCGAAGCGCGCTTCTCTGTCGAACCCTAGGGTTGTGCGCCGGCGAAGCTGGTGCCAAGGCGGGTGCAAGTCCCGTCGGTCGAATTAGACTGTTCACGACCGAAAACTGCGTCGGCGAGTGGGGCCGTGAGGCCTCAAGCGCAAGCACGGCGCGGATTGAACAGGCAGGCCGCAATGAAAATGAACCGCATCCAATGAGCCTCGAAAGGTTTACAACCGTAGAAGCAGCCGAGCGGCTAACTTTACCGCGAAGGCCGATGGGAGAGAGGAAGGGCAGGCACGGGGGTCGTGGCAGCATAACAGTCGAGCCTTTCTCAACGCTACGGCGGGGTCAGCGCGGGCGGCATGCCTGGAAGTGGCATCAGGGTAAGCCGGGAGGTCTCCAGTCATGAGCAACTCTGAGAAGAGCGCTCAACCAAGGGCTCAAGCGGGCGGGACCCGCGAGGCCTGCAGGGTGGTTGGAGAAGTCGGAGTCCTCCATAGTAGTGTCGATCTGTGGGAGAGCAGAACCTACGGGGAGCCAAGGGAGGGCACTTGTCCCAATGCGCAGAAGCGAAGCGAAGGACGAGGTGATGGTCCGCGAGGACTACCAACACCGAATAAAGTTCGGAAGCTTCAAATCACGCTATATCGCAAAGCAAAGGCTGAACCGAAGTATCGGTTCTGGAGTCTGTATGGGGAGGTGCAACGCAAGGACGTTTTGGAAGCTGCCTTCGAGGCGGTGAGCGAGAACGACGGGGCACCCGGAGTGGACGGGGAGAGCTTGGAGTCCATTTCGAAAACAGCCGAAGGCAGAGAAAGTTGGATAGAGGCGTTGCACTTGGAATTGAAGGAGAAGCGCTACCGGGTGAGTCCGGTTCGCCGAGTCTGGATCGACAAGCGCAACGGAGAGAAGAGGCCGTTGGGAATTCCGACGGTCAAAGATCGTGTGGTACAGGCAGCGGTGTATCTGGTCTTAATGCCGATCTGGGAGGCTGACTTTCACGAGCAGTCTTACGGGTTTAGGCCCAAGCGCCAGGCACACCAGGCGATGGACGCAATCAAAAGCGCCGTGAGGAGTGGCAGGGTGGAAGTTATCGATGCGGACTTGTCGAAGTACTTCGATAGCATTCCACACAGGGAATTGATGAGGGAGGTTGCCAAACGGATCAGCGATGGTGCAGTGCTGGCGCTGATCAAGGCGTGGCTGAGGGCGCCTGTTGTGGAAGAGAATGAAGCGGGAAGAGAGAAAATTAGCGTCAACAGGCAGGGGACTCCGCAAGGCGGGGTGATCTCGCCGCTCTTGGCAAATATTTACCTCAACCCGCTGGATTGGGAGATTAACGAAGGTAATCGCAGTTACAGCCGGATGGTGCGGTACGCGGATGACTTTGTCGTCCTGTGTCCCGCTGGCCGGGGGCAGCAAACACAAGAGCAAATCAAGCGATGGCTGACTGGGAAAGGGCTCGCGCTCAACGAGTGCAAGACTCGACGAGTCAACATCTACCGGGAAGGAATCAGATTCCTGGGATTCCGCTTGAACGGTCGGCGCAGCGGACGCGGCCGGGCTTACCTGCACGTCGAACCCGAGGCGGGAAGCTGTGCGGCTCTACGCGGGCGGCTATGCGAAATCCTCAATCACTACACCGAATGGCGGACGATCGCCGGTGTGGTGAGCGAGACCAACGCAGTGCTTCGCGGCTGGTGTGGATACTTTCATTATGGGAACAGCACACGAGTGTTTGGCAAGATGCAGTATTGGGTTTGCAATCGTTTGCGTCGATGGGTGTGGCGCAAGCACGCCTGCACTCGGGCCCTCTTCGGCCACTACACGAATCAGCGGCTGCATGAAAGATATGGACTCTGGAAAATGCCGGCAACGGCTGCGTCGAAGACGGTTTGACGCCAAAGGCCAAACGAACGAATGGGACCCGGAAAGCCGTGTGCGGGAAAACCGCATGCACGGTTTGATGAGGGGCGGGGAGCAGACGGTCATTAGCCGCACGGCTTCTCAATCCGTCGCTTCCCGCCTACTCTACTCG
>JAXIPG010000137.1:0-7286 GCA_045403045.1 Terrimicrobiaceae bacterium | reverse complement strand
CTTCCATACCTCACTGTGCCTGGGCCAAGGCCTTTTACGACAGCCAGCGTGCTCGCAACAAGGGCCATCACACCGCGGTTCGCGCCCTCGCCTACAAATGGATCCGCATCCTCTATGTCTGCTGGAAATCACGAACCCCATGCAACGAATCTCTTTATCTCCAATCCCGCCAAAATCGCCTCGCTCCAATTGCCAAATGCCTGTGAATAAATCCCGCCTTTTCCCACTTGCAAACTACCTCAGACTCTCTTCAGGGGATGCTCCTTCGTCCCTCCACCGATATCTGCCCCAAAGAGCTCACGCGTGACGTGCGTGGGTTTTTCGACAGTCTCCTAACCCCCGCTTTGAAATGCACTCCCATTTGGACACGCGGGCGTAAGTCCCAGGGATGTCGGAGAATTACAGCATCAGGCGGGAAAGTATCGCTCTATGGTGGCACGGTCAGGCGGCGGAGTGAGCAGCGAAACGACGATCATCCACAGCGCTGAGCCGAGGCACATCGGCAGGACGGGGAGATACCCGTGCACGAGCACGTTTGTCGAGCTGCGCTGGAATAGGCCGCCTAGTGCGGGGAAAATCTGCACGAAGGGCTGCCCGGGCTTGGGCGCGATTTCCTGTGTCGCGCTGTAGAGGTACCAGGAGCCGAACATCGTCGCGGCGACCCAGAGCGTGGCGGCGAGCGCGCCCCATTTGTTGCTACGCCTCCAGAAGAGCGCAGCGATCATTACCGGTGCCATCGCTGCGAACCCGGAGAACGCGAACCGGATCGCCAGCTCGAAGATGCTGGCTTTGTCCTTGAGTTGCAGCGCGATCAGATAAGCGACGACCGTCACGCCGACCACAAAAGCCCGCCCGGTCCAGACTTCCGTCTGCGGCCCGAATCGCTTCCGTCCACCGTAATGCGCAAATATGTCCTCGGTGAACATCGTGGACATCGCCAGAATCTGGCTGTCGGTGGCCATGACGCATGCCATGATCCCAGCGCCCAGAATGCCGGCGAGCCAGACGTTCGTGTTCGCCGTCAGCAGCCGCAGTAGGACGTCGTCGGACTCCCCTGGGCGGAGCCCGGGGAACTGGCTCGCCGCGACGACGCCAAGGAAGACGCACGGCAGCCAGAGCAGGATCATACAGATCGGGTAAAAGACGACGGTCTTCTTGAAATGCGTCACCCGTTCCGCCGTGAAGCACATGATCGCCATGTGCGGGAACATGATCGAGGACAGCGGGATGAACGTGTAGCTGAAGAACTCCTCAAACGGGATCCGCTGCCGCGTGAGAAGGGGCGCGGTTTTGGGCTCGGCAGCGAGCTTCGCGATCACTTCATCAAGGCCGCCGAGATTGCGGCTGATCATGAAGAACGCTGCGGCGCCAAAGCTCAGAAAAAGTGATGTCTGGAACGCATTCACCCACGCGGTGCCGCGCATTCCGCCAATGAATACGTAGCTCATGATGACCAGCGCCACGAGCGCGCCGCCCATTTCATAGCTGAAAAACGCGCGCGGTTCGCCGCCGGGCCCGATCGTGGTGCTCACCGCCTCAAGCACCCGGCCGCCTCCCATCACGCCGATGATGATGTAAGGCACGAACATCACGATCGTAAGCGCGAAAATCACCGTGCCGATGGCGGAGCATTGCCAGCGGTCGCGAAAAAACTGCACCTGCGTCATGTGGCCGAACTTTTTCCCAATCGCCCAGAGTCGCGTGCCGATGAAAAAGAGCGTGAGCGGGATCACCAACGCAGATGATGACGCCATCAAGCCGAAGATGCCGATGCCGCGGTGATACGCCACGCCCGAGCTGCCGAGGATCGCGAACGCGGTCATGTTCGTCCCGAACAGCGCGAGGAGAAACACGTAATGGCTCAACGACCGGCTGGCGACGAAGTAGTCCTCGCTCGAAGGCTTCCCTCGGCGGGAGGCGAAAATCCCGATGTAAAGAACGACCGCCAAATAGACGAGGACGATGATTCCCGGAATCATCGCGCATCGCTCTCCGGCAGTTTGCGCTTAGTTTCCTCCAGCGATTTCGGCCAGGCGAATTTTACGAGCAGCCACATCAATGCCGACGCGAGCAGCGAATACGCTGCGTGATACCAGAGGCCGACCGGCAGAAAGCCGAACAGGAGCGGCTCGACCCGCGTCCAGTTCCAGAAATCCTGGTGCACGAGGTAAACGGTGGACACGACGAGAACGAGCACTGTCCGCTTCGTTCCGACATCCGCTCCACTTCGTTTTACCTTGGATCTCATCGAACAATTGTTTGCGCTACCTGTTTCGTTTCGGAGGAGCTAGAGCAAATGCCGAAATTTCTTTCGGCATTTGCTCTAGATTTGGCGCGAGGAGTGGACCTTCTCGAGCGCGTCCAATAGCGCAGCCCAGTCATCCGCAGCCGTCTCCCAGCTGCTGCTGAACCGCAACGCGCGGAACGCCTCATCGGGCGCATACCCCATTGCCGCCAGAACGTGCGAGGGTTCTTCGGTGCCGCTCGCGCACGCTGAGCCCGTGGAGACGGCAAAGCCGAGCTTGTCGAGCTTCACCACCCACCGCTGGCGGCACTCAGCCGGCGGCATCAGGACCGAGACGGTGTTCCAGAGCCGGTCGGCGTGTCGTCCGACGATCTCCGTGCCCGGAACAGTCTCTTCAAGCTTTGTCTCGAACTCTTCTCGCAGCCGGATTTTTTCCGAAATCGAGTGCGCCGCTAAAGCGCGCTCACGATATTCGAGAGCGGCGATCATCGAAAGGACGCCAGCGACGTTTTCCGTGCCGGCACGCCGCCCGGCTTCCTGTCCGCCGCCGCGCAGGAGCGGGTAGAATCGTCCGCGTCGCGGAGCCTTTAGAAATCCCACGCCTCTGGGCCCGCCGAATTTGTGCGCGCACCCGCTGACATAGTCGCATTCGCCGAGGCCTTGAGCGGGCTCTTTTCCGATCCACTGCGCGCCATCACAAATAAGCGGCACCTCTTGCTGCCGGCATAGAGAAAGAATCTCACGCCAGGGCTGCAGGACGCCCGTTTCATTGTTCGCGGCCATGACTGCGACGGCACCCGGACGGCTTGCGCGCAGGTTAGTTTCCAACCAGTCCAGATCGACAATGCCCGATCGCCGAGCCGGGATGAGCCGATGCCTGCCGGGAAAGTAGTGACGGACGCCAGAGAGCACGCACGGATGCTCTGTCGCGGAAATCCAGATCTCAGCCTCGTTACCGAGCGATTGCGCGAGGTGATGCAGCACGGTGTTGTTCGACTCCGTCGCGCCAGAGGTCCAGATGATCTCGAGCGGACCGCAATCCAGGAAAGCAGCCAGCTTTTCTCTCGCCGCATTCAGCGCAATCTCGGAGCGCGCTCCGATGCGGTGAGGACTCGACGGATTCCCAATGAACTGCTCGGTCGCATCCAACCACGCTTGCCGGGCAGCGGGCAGCAGCGGAGTCGTGGCGTTGTGATCGAAATACATTGGGAAGCGCCTGGCCTTATCGCGTAATATGCACCGATGGCTGCCGGCGAGGATACATTACTCTACAAGCGCGCGCGTTTCGTCACGCGTTTGCCGGTGGGCCGCCTTTACAGCCCCTCGCATTTCTGGATCGCCGAGCACGAAGCCGGCATCTGGCGCGTCGGTTTTACACGTTTCGCCACGCGAATGCTCGGGGAAATCGTCGAGCACCAGTTTCAGGTGGAAACCGGCGCGCCCGTCGGGTCCGGGCAGATCATTGGCTGGATCGAAGGGTTCAAAGCTATCTCGGACATCTACTGCATCGCGGAGGGAAAGTTTGCCGGTGGGAACCCGGCGCTGACCGAAAAGATCGAGTTGCTCGGCAAAGAACCGTACGGTGCGGGATGGCTTTACGCGATCGAAGGCAAGCCCGATCCGCGCTGCATGGATGTGCACGGCTATCTCGGCCTCCTCGACGCAACCATCGACAAAATGCTCGAGAAACAGGAATACTCCGAAGACGCATGAGCACGCAACCACGAGCCCGTTACGTCATGATTGGCGGCTTCCTCGGAGCTGGGAAAACGACGGCGGTCGCGAAGCTCGCGCAGCATCTGACTTCGCGCGGACTCCGTGTAGGATTAATCACCAACGACCAGGGGAGTGAGCTGGTGGACACGGCGATGCTGCGGGCGCGTGGATTTACGACCGAGGAAATTCCAGGCGGCTGTTTCTGCTGCCGGTTCAATTCGCTCATGGAAGCCGCCCAGCGGCTCACCGCGACGACGCGACCGGACGTTTTCATCGCGGAGCCGGTTGGCAGTTGCACCGATCTCGTCGCGACGGTGACCTACCCGCTGCGGCGCATTTACGCCGGCGATTTCTCAATCGCGCCGCTGAGCGTGCTCGTGGATCCGGTGCGCGCGCGGCGTGTGCTCGGGCTCGAAGAGGGCGGCAAATTTTCCAGCAAAGTCCTCTACATCTACCGCAAGCAGCTCGAGGAGGCTGACATCATCGTGATCAACAAGATCGACCTCCTTGATGGCACCCGGCTGAGCTCGCTGCGCAAGGCGCTCGCGGCGGAATTTCCCCACGCCGAAATCGTGGAGATCGCCGCGCGCGCGTCAGTGAATCTCGAAGGCTGGTTCGAACAGATAACCCGCTCGGAGCAGCAAGCTCGTGAACCGATGGAAATTGATTACGATGTTTACGCCGAGGGCGAGTCGTTGCTCGGCTGGCTTAATTGCACCGCGCAGCTCTCCGCCTCGGAGCCGTTCGATGCCGGCGAGGTCCTGAGCGCCATCGCCGCGCGGATACAGCAGCGCGTTCAGTCGCACGGAGCCGAGATCGCTCACTTGAAAATGACGCTCAGCCCGGACCAGGGAATCGGCGGCGCCATCGCGGCGATGAGTCTGGTGCGCAATGATTTAGTGCCCGAGTTGTCGCTGGAGCTGGAAGACCGGGTGCAGAGCGGACAGCTCATCCTTAACTTGCGTGCTGAAGCCGCACCCGAGCTGCTGCGCGAGACGGTCACGGAATCACTGCGAGCGCTGCACGACGTAGAGGCAAAACTCGAGCACATCGAAACTTTTCGGCCGGGTCGCCCGACGCCGACGCATCGCTTCACGACCGCGCTCGGGTAATCGCAATTTTTCGCCTTGCGGCATGTATGCAGTGAGGCTACGATCGGTCGTTCGCGGACGCTTCGAAGCATGACACGCATCCTTTATTGCCATTGCGCTTACGCGCAGGTCGTGCCGAAGGCGACGAAAGATGCGGTGCTCGAAAAGCTGTGCGCGTCGGGTGTAAACTTCGAAGCATGTGCCGACCTTTGCGAGATGTCCGCGCGCAAAGACCCGGCACTGAAGCGCCTCGCCGAGGGAGACTCCATCAAGATCGCCGCCTGTTATCCGCGCGCCGTGAAATGGCTTTTTGACGCCGCCGGCGCGCCGCTGCCACCGGACGGAGTGCAGGTTCTCAACATGCGCGTCGACAACGCCGACACCATTTGCGCGGCGCTGGAGAGCGATACGCGACGAGCGGCGGCCCAATGAGCGTCAGCATCACAATCGAGCAAGACGGGAGCGCACAGCTCATCGACGCGGCCGACCGTTTCGCCGCAATTGTTACGCTGCTGGAAAAGGGAAATTCGCTTTGTCGCACTATCCATCTCAACGGCTCGGAAGCCGAGCAGGTCGAAATCATCCGCGTGGAAAGCCGCTCCGCCGAACGCGGCGAATGGAAGCCTTGGTTTCCGGTCATCGATTACGATCGGTGCACCAATTGCATGCAGTGCCTGAGCTTCTGCCTGTTCGGCGTTTATGGCGTGGATGCCGAGAAAAAAATTCAGGTGCAGAACCAGGACAAATGTAAAACGAACTGCCCCGCGTGCTCCCGTGTCTGTCCCGAGGCTGCGATCATGTTTCCAAAATATAAATCCGGCCCGATCAATGGCGACGAAGTCAGCGCCGACGACCTGCGGCGGGAGAAGATGAAGGTCGATATCTCCTCGCTGCTCGGCGGTGACGTATTCAAGATGCTCCGGGACCGCAGCCAGCGGGCGCAGTCGCGCTTTTCCAAAGAACGCGACGCGGACAAAGCCCTGAAGGAGCGCCAGAAATGTCTCGCGAAGCTCGCGGAGACGGGCGACATCCCGCCCGAGGTGCTGATGGCGCTCCCCTCGCCCGAGGAAATTCAGCGCCGGGCGGCGCAAGCAGCCGCCAAAGCGCAGGCGGCGCTGAGCTGATGAGTCCGATGCTCCAGCTATGTGCGCGCATTTTGCGTACTGCCGACAAACGCCTGCTCTGGAAGTTCGTCTGGAACTTCGGGATGAAAGGAATGCTCTCGGTCGAGCGCTTCAAACGCAGGCTTAAGCGCGGCGAGTATTTCCCGCCGTTTCTATATCTCTCGATCGTCAACAGTTGCAACCTGCGCTGCCAGGGCTGCTGGGTCGATGTCGAGTCGCCGCGCGAGATGATCGATATCGATGATCTGAACAAACTCGTCCGCGACGCGAAAAAACACGGCAACAGTTTCTTCGGCGTGCTGGGCGGTGAGCCATTTCTCCATCCGCAGTTGCTCGATTTTCTTGGGGCTCATCCGGACTGCTATTTCCAGGTCTTTACCAACGGCCAGATGATCACGCAGAAAGTGGCCGCTGAGCTGCGGCGTCTGGGCAACGTCACGCCACTCATCAGCATCGAGGGATGCGAGATCGCAAGCGACCAACGCCGTGGCGGCAAGAACGTGCTCAATCGCACATTGCGCGGCCTCGATCACTGCATCGAGGCGCGGTTGCTGACAGGTGTGGCCACCAGCGTTTGCCAGACAAACATCGACGAACTGCTCACCGAATCCTGGCTGAACGAATTGATCGCGCGCGGTGTGCATTACGTTTGGTATCACACGTACCGGCCCGTCGGCCCAAGAATGTCGCACGACCTTGCGCTTCGTCCCGACCAGCTCGTGCAGGTGCGGCAATTCATCGTCCGGATGCGTGCCCGTATGTCAATCGGCATCATCGACGCGTATTACGATGATCGCGGTCAGGCGCTCTGCCCGATGGCAACGGGAATCAGCCATCACATCAGCCCACGTGGTGACATCGAGCCCTGTCCGATCATCCAGTTTGCCACGGAAAACATCCGAGATGGTGAGAGCATCTTCCAGCTCATGCGCGGTTCCGCGTTTCTAACAGATTTCCGCGAGCTCTCCGCACGCGCGACGCGCGGATGCGTCGTGCTGGAGCGTCCGGACCTCGTTCGCAAGCTGGTAATCAAACACGGCGCGCGCGACACCACCCTCCGCGGAACGGCGATGGCCGAACTCGAATCGATGACGCCGCGACCGAGCCAGT
>JAXIPG010000263.1:0-33207 GCA_045403045.1 Terrimicrobiaceae bacterium | reverse complement strand
CCCCGCGCGTGGCCAAGGAGCGCGGTCTCAGCCTCGATGCCGTCAAGGCGGAAATCGCCAAGGCCACCGACGGCCGGTCGCTTGGCATCCTGGGCGAGCCAGGCGTCAACGTGCTCAAGCTGAACATCGCCCTGGACAACGCGGCGGCGCGCTGAATGCGCCAGCCCCTTCCGTGAAATGGTATCAATTCGTCGAGATTTGTTACTTTCATAAGGACAAAAGGGATTTCCCACAGCTCCAGGTGAAAAACAAAAAGCTCAAAACCCGCAACGGTGGTGCCCCACGTTCCGGTTGAACGATGGACGCGGAGGCTCCCATCACCCGCCCGAGCGCGGATGATTTCCTGTCCATCATCCGCCGCCAACAACTTGGGAACCTCAAGATATACCTCGGTGCCTGTCCCGGCGTTGGAAAAACCTATGCGATGCTGGAGGAGGGACACCGCCTGAAAAAACGGGGCGTGGATGTCGTCATCGGCTATGTCGAGCCCCACGAGCGCGCGGAGACAACCGCCCAGATCGGCGATCTCGAGGTTGTTCCGCCGCGCATCACCACGTACCACGGAATCACCTTACGCGAGATGGATGTGAAGGCCGTCATTGCCAGAAAGCCCACCGTGGCCCTCGTTGACGAGCTGGCCCATACGAATGCGCCCGACAGCCCGAATCGCAAGCGATATGAAGACATTCAGGACCTTTTGCGCGCAGGCATCAATGTGATCACAACGGTTAACATCCAGCATTTCGAGTCCCTGTACAATTTCGTCGAGGAGGCGACAGGCGTGCGAGTGAAGGAACGGGTGCCCGACGAGATCGTTGCCCAAGCTGACCAGATCGTAAACATTGACCTCCCTGCCGAAGATTTGCAGGAACGCCTCCATGCCGGGAAAATTTATCCGAAGGAGCGCATCGAATCGGCGCTCGCCAATTTCTTCACGCAAAAGAACCTGACGCGCCTGCGGGAAATGACATTGGCGGAGACGGCCAATTTTCTCGACCGTCAGCAAAGAGAAACCAGCGAGTCGGACAAAAGGGTCAGTGCTCTCGGGCAGGTCATGGTGGCCATAAGCAGTCTTGGACCCGATCCCGGCCGGCTCTTGCGCAAGACCGCCCGGCTGGCTGCGCAGCTTAATGCGCAATGGTATGCGGTGTATGTTCGGACGCCGAAGGAATCCGCCGTCCGCATCGATGCCGCCGCCCAGCGGCACATCGCCGACACCTTGGAAACGGCGCAAAAAATGGGTGGCCTCGTCATTTCCCTAAAACATAAGAACGTGGCCAACGCCCTGATCGCCTTTGCTCGCGAATATGGAATCACCCACATTGTCGTGGGACGCCCCGGTCGCCGCAAGTTCCTTCGTTGGTTCGAACCAACCCTCTACGAGCGCGTCCTGAACGAACTGCCGGGAGTCGATCTGTTCGTCGTCTAGCAACCTGTCGGACTTCGAATGAAGCCGAAGTTTGAAGCATGAGAAATCGTCGAAAAAATGACCCCGCCCTTTCAGACAGGCTGCTGGAACTCCGCTTCGCGGAGAAAAAACACGGATTTTGGGTCTTTTTTCGGCACGAAGTGCCGATTTTAGCAGGATGTCGGGCGGTTGGCCCTCTTTGCACGGTGGGTTTTCGAGGAGAAATTCCACTCGGACTTCCAAGTCCGACAGCCTGCTAGTGTTGTGTAACTGATGCGTCTTTACAATGAGCAACCCGCAGTCTTACTGTAAAGAGATAACAGTTACACTACACTAGGGCACGAAAGAAATTTCCGAAAGGGCGGCAGGATTCGCGGAAACAAATAATAAGCCGCCTTATTACTTGTTGACTTGATAATCAAGCGCCTTAATTTGTCGCTGTGCCCTATTTGATGCTCAAAGAGGTTCCGCGTTATGAGTGCCTGCAGGCGGCGACTGCCCGGGTGCCTGGTGCGAATCCGGCGATTTGCGAAGTTTTTTTGAACATCCTTCACACGGGAGATGTGGTATCGCGTGGCGAAGCGGCCTTTCTTGCGCGCTACGGATTGAACCAGGCGCGTTTGATCATCCTTGTGCTGCTCGACAGTTCGGAGAACGGCAGCATGCGCTCCTCGGAGCTTGCGGAACACGCAATTGTCAGTCGCGCTACCATCACAGGATTGCTCGACACGTTGGAGAAGGCCGGATTGGTGGCGCGCACGCCCGACGCACGAGATCGCAGGGCTTCCTGCGTTACGATCACCGAGAAGGGAAAAGCCCTGCTTCACAACGTGCAGCCGCTGCTCATTCAGTGGACGGAAAACATTCTGTCTGCGCTCAGCGTCCGGGAGCAGGGCCAACTCGTCACTCTCTTGCGAAAGGCTCAAAGGGCCTTTTCTGACCACCGTTACGATTCTCATTCATGAAAAAAATCTTCCTCATCGTCCTGGCCTTTCTTGCCGGCATTGCGATTGCTTTCGCGCTTGGCGGGATCAAGTTTTTTCAGGTGCGCAAGGCCATGGCGGAATACGCGAGTTTTGCGCCGCCGCCCGAGACCGTGACCTCCTTGATCGCCGAGGAAGAGGAGTGGATTCCTTCCCTCAAAGCCGTTGGATCGACCGCCGCGGTGCAGGGCGTTACGGTGAGCACCGACGAACCCGGGATCGTGCAAAAGATCAACTTCGAGTCCGGTCAGACGGTGAAGCAGGGGGATCTTCTCGTTCAGCTGGAGGTAAGCCAGGAGCAGGCGCAATTGCGCTCGGCCGAAGCCCAGATGCGGCTGGCCGGAGCGAATCTCCTGCGCCAACAGAATTTGCTGAAGAGCCGCGTGAGCTCGCAGGCGGACTATGACAGTGCGCAGGCCCAATACGATCAAGCTGTAGCGAGGGTCGAGGAGGTCAAGGCGCTCATCAACAAGAAGACGATCCGCGCCCCGTTTTCGGGCGTTCTTGGCATCCGCGCGGTTAACCTGGGACAGTACCTTCAGAGCGGCGCCCAGGTCGCGCCGCTTCAGTCGCTCGATCCGATCTACGTGAATTTCTGGTTGCCCCAGCAAAATCTCGGTCAGATCGGAGCGGGCCAGCTGGTGCGCGTTCAGGCGGATGGTCTTCCGAATGTCACATTCGATGGGAGGATCAACGCCGTGGACGCTGTGGTCGACGAGGCGACGCGCAATGTCCGGGTGCAGGCGACGTTGCCGAATCCGAATGCGCTTCTTCGCCCCGGAATGTTTGTGAATACCGAAGTGCCTCTGGCCAGTAAGTCCAATCACGTCGTGCTCCCGGCGACGGCGATCCAATACGCGCCATATGGAGACATGGTTTACATCATCGAGGACCTGAAGGGTCCCGATGGCAAGACGTATCGAGGGGTGCGCCAGCAAGTTGTCAAAGTCGGTGAGTCACGGGGCGACCGTGTCGCCATCCTTTCCGGCGTCAATGCCGGCGAGGAGGTTGTGACCTCCGGGGTTTTCAAGCTGCGTCCCGGCGTTCATGTCCAAGTTAACAACAGCATTCAGCCGGAAAACAACGAAGCGCCGAAACCGGAGGACACATGAAGAATGTCAGTTTTTCGTCTTGTGCGAAGGTCTTTTGGAAATCCCGCGAAATGAACTCTCAAGTGGCAACAGCTAGAGTTTGTCTTTCATGAAAATTACCGACCTCTTCATCAAACGGCCCGTCCTCGCTATGGTGATCAATCTGCTGATCCTGATCGCGGGGCTGGTCTCCATCAAAACGCTGAATGTCCGCCAGTATCCGCGCAGTGATATCGCCGTGGTGACGGTCAAAACCGCTTATATCGGAGCGAACGCCGACCTCGTTCGCGGTTACATTACCACGCCGCTGGAGCGAGTCATCGCAAGCGCGGACGGGATTGACTACATTGAGTCTTCCAGCGCCCAGGGCCTAAGCACCATCACGGCTCATTTGAGATTGAACTTTGATACCAATGCGGCCCTGACGCAGATCCAGGCCAAGGTGGCACAGGTTCGAAACGACCTGCCGCCGGAGGCCGAGGCGCCTGTAATCGAAGTCGAGTCGAAGGACTCCGAATTTGCGGCAATGTATTTGAGTTTCTATTCGAAGGATCTCGACCAAAACCAGATCACCGACTATCTCACCCGCGTCGTCCAGCCGAGGCTCTCCTCGATTCCCGGGGTCCAGCGGGCGGACATTCTCGGGGCGCGCATCTTCGCAATGCGCATCTGGCTCAAGCCCGACAAATTGGCCTCCCTCAATCTCACGCCTGCTGAAGTGCACGCTGCGCTCCAGGCCAACAATTACCTGGCCGCCGTCGGTAAGACCAAGGGCACGATGATCGCGGTGAACCTTGTGGCGAACACCGATCTGAAGACAGCCGATGAATTTCGCAATTTGGTGATTCGCCAGAAGAGCGGAGCCATCGTGCGCCTGGGCGATGTGGCAGATGTTGTTCTGGGCGCGGAATCCTACGACGATGATGTGCGATTCAGCGGCCAGAAGGCCACCTTCATGGGAGTATGGCCTCTGCCAAACGCCAACACTCTCGACGTAGTGCGGGCCGTCCGCGAGGCCTTGCCGGAGATTGAGAGTCGCCTGCCAGCCGGCATGAAGGCGGGCGTCGCGTACGACTCGACGGTCTATATCGAGAGCGCAATCCGTGACGTGCTCAAGACGCTGAGCGAGACGCTTCTCATCGTCGTCGTCGTAATCTTCCTTTTCATGGGATCTTTGCGCACGGTCATCATTCCCGTCGTCGCCATCCCGATTTCGCTGGTGGGAGCGGTGTTTCTCATGATGCTGGCCGGTTTCACCATCAACCTTCTCACCCTGCTCGCCATCGTGCTGGCGGTCGGTCTTGTGGTGGATGATGCGATCGTCGTGGTGGAAAACGTCGAACGCCATCTGCAGGAGGGCGAGAGACCATGGGACGCCGCGATGAAGGGAGCCAGAGAGCTCGTCGGGCCAATCATTTCCATGACGATCACTCTGGCTGCGGTTTATACGCCGATTGGAATTCAGGGTGGCCTGACGGGCGCACTCTTTCGAGAATTTGCCTTTACCTTGGCTGGAGCGGTCATTGTTTCCGGCGTTGTGGCGCTCACGTTGTCGCCGATGATGTCTTCGAAATTGCTGCGGGAGGGTGATGCGGAGAGAGGGTTTGCGGGCTGGATCAACCGGCAGTTTGACAGGCTGCGAAACACCTACATGCACGTGCTGGGCGTGACCGTTGCCAGTCGCTGGCCGGTCATCGCTTTCTGCTCGGTCATCGGTTTGCTCTGGGCGCCTTTTCTCGTGTTCTCCAAGAACGAACTGGCGCCCAACGAGGATCAAGGATTTATTTTCGGTATCATAAAGGCTCCTGCGAACGCCACTCTTGACCAAGTGACGCTCTTTGCGGATGAGATCAATAAGGCCTTCAAGTCCGCGCCCGAGGTTTCGAATACCTTTCAGATCAGCCAGCCAACCGGGGGCTTCGGCGGTCTCGTAACCAAGCCCTGGAACGAGCGCAAGCGCACCACCGAGCAAATCGCCGCCGAGCTGTTTCCCAAGACAGGCTCCATTGCAGGCTTGCAGGTCATTCCTATCACCCCTGCCCCACTTCCCGGCGGCAGCAATTTTCCCATTGAATTAGTGATTGCCTCGACCGCCGAGCCCAAGGAACTCCTCGAAGTCGCCAACAAACTCGTCGCCAAAGCCTTTGAGAGCGGCGTCTTCACGTTCGCGGACACCGACCTGAAGTACGACCAGCCCCAGACGGAGATTGTTTTCGACCGGGACAAGGTGGCCGCACTGGGCCTGAATCTGCAGAAGGTTGGGGCGGATCTTTCGACCATGCTTGGCGGCAACTACGTCAATCGCTTTAGCAACCAGGGCCGCAGCTACAAAGTCATTCCGCAGATCAAGCGTGCCGAGCGCCTGACCGTGGACCAGCTCAAGAACATCTATGTGAGTGGTCCGAGCGGGCAGATGGTCCAACTCTCCACCTTTGCGACATTGAAGAACACGACGGAGCCGCGCGAACTCAAACGATTTCAGCAGCTCAACTCTGCGACGATACAAGGAGCGATTCCTCCTGGAGTTTCAAAGGGCCAAGCTTTGAAAGTACTCGAAGACGAGGCGAAAAAAATCCTGCCGCCTGGCACGGTCATCGATTACGCTGGGGAGTCCCGCCAGCTACGAAAGGAGGGCAATACGCTGGTCACGACCATGGTCCTCTCTTTCATCTTGATTTTCCTTGTGCTGGCCGCGCAGTTTGAAAGCTTCCGCGACCCCTTCATCATCCTCTTCGGCTCGGTGCCGCTGGCGCTTTCGGGCGCACTGATGTTCGCTTTTCTCGGCTTTACCTCGGTAAACATCTACAGCCAAGTCGGCCTCATCACGCTCGTCGGACTGGTGTCCAAGAACGGCATCCTCATAGTGGAATTCGCAAATCATCTCCAGGAGGAGGGTCTGGATAAAGTCCGTGCCGTTATTCAGGCGGCTGCGACGCGCTTGCGTCCCATCCTGATGACTACGGCCGCGACCGTCGCTGGTCACACCCCGCTGATCCTCGCGCACGGTCCCGGCGCCGCCGCTCGCAACAGCATTGGCACGGTTCTCGTTTCCGGCATGATCATCGGCACGGCTTTTACGCTTTTCGTTGTTCCCGCTATTTACGTGGTTGTGGCGAAAACGCGAAAAAGGGTGTCTGCGAGACCAAAGTCGCTGCCGCAAAGTGAAGCTGTGCTGGCATCCTGAATCTCTCTATCATTTATCCAAGTTGCGGTCGTCTTCCCGCGGGCGAAGGTTTCAAATAGACCCGGCGACGGTCGATGCGCGCGCCCTGGGAGAGAAAATATTGTCTGAGCTCGGGCTCCATATGGCGCTCGTCGGGAAGCGCATTGAGATCGAACTGAAGGCGGCCAGTGAGAGTGAGGCGTGATGCCATGTCATTCAGAAAGAATTCCCACTCTTTGACGCCCCAAGGCGTGCCATCGTCGTTCCGATTAAAGCACGTCATGTGCGCCGTAATGAGGTCGAAGGGTGCTCCGGTGTCCGGCAGCGCTTGGAACGGTTCGATGCGATGGACAATGCGCTTCAACCCAAGCAAGGAAACTGTTTCCCGAAAGATAGGTTCTCGGTCAACGTCCAACCCCAGCACATCATGACCGAGGCATTTGGCAATGTGGAGGAAGTAGCCGGAGCCGCAACCGATATCCAAAATCCGCAAGCGAGGCGGCGCCTTTTTGAGCCGCAAGTCGCGCACGCGCTTGACGTTCGTGCGCATCCAATTCTCCAGATTGAGATATTTCTTCGGCGAGACGCCATCATCCGGATTGAAGTACCGCTCCTTAATGGCGTTGAAAGCCTTGCGATCAATCGCCTCTATGAATGGCCTGGCATCCAGCGGATAAGATAGCCTCAGCAGCGTGGCTTTTGCGCTATCGTAAGCATCGCGGTTGAGGAGCTTTCTTATCTTGTGCGAAAGGCGCATGGTTGAGTGTTCAATGTTAGCAGCTCGAACCGCCAGTCAACAGATATATGGGTCATTCATGTCGCGCCGGAGGGGGAAATAATCAGTCCTCGGCAATTACCGAATCCGACAAGATTTGAATCTCTTTGTCGCAGTTTGCAATGTCCGCTTCCAGGATGGCAATCCGCCGTCGGCGAGACTGGTCTTCGGCAGAACCTACAACCGATTCGTTGTTTTCGGCATCGAGGCGGTTAATTTCATCTCTTGCGGCGGCGATCTCGTTGCGCAAGTGCGTGATTTTGGCATCAGCGACGTTACGTCGTTGGAGGTCTTCCTCAGCCAGAAACTTCTTGTCTTCTGTCTGCGTCCTGCGCGCCATGGCAGCCTGGTAAGCAGCCTCCCTTTCTGCTGCACGAGCAAGGACCGCTTCCCTTTGGTCCAGATCGCTTGTGGCATATTCTTGATCGATTTCGAACCTCAACCCTTGTGCCTCGACCAACAGCTTTCCAGAGCGCTCCTCGATCACCTTAACTTCCGATCCCTCTGCAAGACCATAGAGGCTATTCTCAGTAGCAACAGCCACGCGCCGCAAGAGATAAACTGTTCCCTCGGGCGCCAAACGTGGCGCAGGTGCCGGAGTCGCTGCCGCCGAGTCTTGGGGAGAGACCTGAGGCTTGCTGCAACCGGAAACAATCAGCATACCCGCGAGGAGCAAGATGCGCGCTTGCATCGGAGGAAGGATTCTTATAGAAAATTTATCTACCCTGCTCCGCCGAGCAAGTGGTCGAGGTGCGCGTATAACGAGCGGTAGAATTTGTCGTGAACAGAGGTTCCATGGCTCACGCTCCAAAGGCTGGGCTGCGTCCCTCCTCACCAGCGCACTGGTTGGGGAACTTAAACTGCGTCGTCCGGAGCTTTTCCAGACAATGCCGCGCCAAGCAAGGGCGCCGTAGCCCTGATCAGCGAATGGGATACGCTTTACGGGCGCGCCATTCCGCACAGCTTCGAGAAGGCATTCGTCCACGAAGGCGGCGCCGATTACGCGCGGCACAGCGCAACGAGGTGGCTCGGAGACACGACGGCTCGGCTGAAGTGGAAGCTCGCGAGCGTGCCCGAAAACGCCCAGCCGGAGGCCGATCGCCGCGCGCTGGCTCAGGCCGAATGGGCAACTGTCGCGGATCCAGCAGATTGGCGGCGCCGCGCTTACTGAGGGCTTGTTTACAAACCCCCTGCTGCGCCCTGTGCTCATCCCACTGGGTGGCACCGGCGTACTCCACGCCTTGGACTATTTCGGAAAGCTGTTTTAGATTTCGCGAGTCCGACAAATTGCTATTTGATGAGCGGCTCGACCACGGCGAGAGCTTTTCTGTAGAGGGGATGTTTGCCGCCGCGGCTAAGTTCGCTAACAAGAATTTCGGAGGTTTCACTTTTTCCGGCAGGAACAAGCATCATCGTGTCGGAAATTCCCTCGCAGTCGATGCGCGCGTGGAAGTATTCGGAGCCGGGTTGGCGTGCAATCTCGAGGGTGGAATCGGTGCATTCGAAAGCGCACCGGCCAATAGTGGGACCGTCGATCACTTGAATTTCGAAGTCGACGGGAGCACCAGCAGGCGAAAGGAAACGTTCGCTTCCAGTCAGCGATTGCAATTTCCAGCCGAGTTGCGCGGCGAGCCATCCAAGGAGGAGAAGGCCGGTGGTGCGCTTGGCGCAGGAAATCGAAACACGCTCGATCTTATTGACGCGCGCAAGCGCGCAGGAATGGTCGAAGAGTTGCGCGAGGGCGAAACGCGCGCCGATAAGGCGTGTCCAGTTCAGGTCGCAGAGAATGGTGCGGATTTCGGTAAGAGTTCTGATTTTTTGAACCAAACTGAATTGCTCGGCGGGAGCAGCCCAATCCGCGCTGTCGTAAATCAAGCGGTCCACCCATCCCCAGAGCTTCTTATCCAGAGGTTCGCGGAAATTTCCCTGCCACCAAAAATAGAGGGGAAGATCGGAGTCGAGGTGGGAAAATACGATATTTGGGAGCGCGCTCACCATATCGCCATCGAGCTCGAAGGTGATTTGCTCCGAACAAATTTGCCGCTCTCCTTTGCCTGCGAGATGGCAATGGGCGCTGATCCAGGCTTTGGCTTCCTCCTGAGGCGCGTTGGGATTGGCAAAGATGAGAAGCGCGCGGCAGGCGTACTGGCTGGCGATTTGGGAAATTAGGTTGGTATTGGCCAGCACCGACTCCGCGCTTTCCGTATAAATGGCAAGATTGATCAGGGAAGCGCGGGTCTTGGTATCGCCTGTTTCTTCCCAAAGCTTGCCCAGTTCCTTGTCGATGCGCCCTATCTCGACCGGTAAACCGGGCTCGATCGTGGCTTGTGCGGTAGTGCTCATAGGCGTCTCCAGGTTGCACCGTAGCGTTTGATCAATTCATCCGCTTCGGTCGGTCCCCAGGTTCCGGCGGCGTAAAGCGCGAGATCGTCGGAATTCTTGTCCCATTCGGCGCGGATGGCATCAACAAACGTCCACGCCTCTTCGACTTCATCGCGCCGCGCGAAGAGCGTGGCATCCCCACCCATGGCATCGAGCAAAAGGCGTTCATAGGCTTCCGGGGTCGCCTTGCCGAAGCTCGTTCCGTAGTGAAAATCCATTTTGACCGGTTCGATCCGCAGGCTGGAGCCCGGCATCTTCGCGCTCATGCGCAGGGCAACACCTTCGTCGGGTTGGATGCGAATCACAAGTGCGTTGGAGTCAATCGTTTGCCCTTCGACGTTGAACAACACGGGAGGAGCGGCCTTGAATTGGATGGCGATCTCTGTGCTGGCCTTAGGCAGGCGCTTTCCAACCCGCACAAAGAATGGCACGCCCGCCCAGCGCCAGTTGTCTATGTTGATGTGAAGGGCAACGTGGGTTTCCGTGACGGACTCCGGGTTGATATTTTGCTCGTCGCGGTAGGCGGGCACGCGTTTTCCGTTGATGGTGCCCGCCCCGTACTGGGCTCGGACGACATGTTTTCGCACATCGTCCCCCGTGATTGGCCGCAGGGATTTCAACACCTTGACCTTTTCGTCGCGTACAGCGTCCGCATCAAGACCGGCAGGCGGCTCCATCGCGGTGAGGCACAGGAGCTGGAGCAGGTGGTTTTGCACCATGTCGCGCAGGGCGCCGGCCTTGTCGTAATAGCCCGCGCGGCCCTCGACGCCCAGGGGCTCGCTCGCGGTGATCTGAAAATGGTCGATGTAGCGGGCATTCCAGAGTTGCTCGAAAATGGCATTCGCGAAGCGCATCACCATCATGTTCTGCGCGGTTTCCTTGCCGAGATAATGATCGATGCGGAAGGTGTCCTTTTCAGAGAAGGCTTCCTTGACGAGTTCGTTGAGCCGCTGAGCGCTGGGCAAGTCGGTTCCGAAGGGCTTTTCGACGATCACTCGCGCCCAGCTGCCAGGCTGCGCACGGTTGAGATCGCTCTTGCGCAAGTTTTCCAGGATGACCGGAAACTGGTCCGGGCCGGCCGAAAGATAGTAAAGGCGGTTGCCACGCGTCCCGCGCTGGGCATCCAACTCGTCGAGACGTTTTGCCAGGGATTCGTAACCTTCCAGAACGTCGAACTCGCTCCGGTGATAAAAGATCGAAGACGCAAACCCCACCCACATTTGATCGTTGATCGGCTGGCGTGAGAATTTTCGCGCGGCTTCTTCGAGCTCTTTGCGGAAGACCTCATCACTCTTGTCGCGGCGCGCGAAACCGACCACACTCACCGCGGGCGGGAGCGCGCCGTCGGCGGCAAGATTGTAGAGCGCGGGAACGAGCTTACGATGGGTCAGGTCGCCGGTGGCCCCAAAGATTACCACGGCGCACGGTTGCGGCATCGCACGGCTCGATAGACCCTCGCGGAGAGGATTGACTTCTTTCGTGTCAGGCATTGGTTATCAATAGCCGAACGCAACACTTATGCCAACGCAGAAGGTTAAATGAATCTGTCGATGCTTTCAAAGATGGCGCAAACGGAGGTTCATGCCGCGCTCCAGAGCCTTCCGATGGAAATTCGCGCCCTTGTGCAAAGGGTACCCGTTTTCCTCGAGTGGCGGCCGGACGCCGAGGATATCGCCCACGGGATTGAGCCCGACACGCTGGGGCTTTATGACGAGGGAACACCGGAAGCGCCTACTCCGCGCATTCGGCTTTGGCTGAAAAATCTCTGGGATTTCGCGGAGGACGACGCGGCCGTGTTCCGTGACGAAGTTCGTACCACGCTGCTCCACGAAATCGGGCATCTTCTCGGCTGGGACGAACAGGATGTCGAGGAGCGGGGGTTAGGGTGATGCGAGCGCTGAGCGGAGAGCGGCGGGGTTGAATTACCCGCCGCGAAACTTTTGCTCCGTGCTCCCAGCCCCCCGCTCGTATTGTCCGGCGCGGTAGAGTTTGGCATAAGCGCCGGCACTTGCGAGAA
The DNA here is from genome assembly GCA_045403045.1 of Terrimicrobiaceae bacterium. Classification (GTDB taxonomy): domain Bacteria; phylum Verrucomicrobiota; class Verrucomicrobiia; order Chthoniobacterales; family Terrimicrobiaceae; genus DASTFP01. The sequence continues at coordinate 21,388 of JAXIPG010000263.1, read as the reverse complement.
GCTCCTGGCCGGTTCCCTGTTCCGCGATGGTCCCATGCTCGAGAACGACGATGCGTCCGAGGGAATGAATGGTGGCGAGGCGATGGGTGATGATGAGCGTCGTGCGCCCGCGCATGAGCTCCGCTATGGTTTCCATAATGGCATGCTCGGTGCCCGGATCCAGCGCGCTGGTCGGCTCGTCGAGCAGGAGGACAGGCGCGTCTTTGAGAAAAGCCCGCGCAATGCCGATGCGCTGGCGCTGGCCGACGCTGAGGTGGCTGCCGCGCTCTCCCACCGCGCTGTCGAATCCCTGCGGCATTTTCATGATGAAGTCATAGGCCTGCGCGCGTTTGGCGGCTTCTATGATCTGTTGATTTGTCGCGCCGGGGCGACCGTAGGCGATGTTTTCCTTGATGGTCGTGGAAAAAAGCACGGTATCCTGCAAGACCATCCCGATTTGTGCGCGAAGCGATTTCTTAGTCAACTCGCGCAGATTGTGGCCATCAAGAAAGACCCCGCCGGTCGTCGGATCATAGAATCGCGGTACGAGGCTCAACAATGTGCTCTTGCCCGCTCCGGTGCCACCCACAAATGCGACGCTTTCCCCGTGCGAGATCGAAAGGTTGACGTCTTTCAGGATGAGACGGTCATGGGAATAGCTGAAGCTGACGTTGCGGAACTCGATATCGCCACGCGCATTGGCGCTCGGTTTTGCGTTCGGGGCGTCTGGCACGTCGTCCTCGCGATCGAGCACTTCGAAGCAACGCGCTGCGCCCGCGGCCGCCCCCTCCAGTGCCCAGGCCGTGTAGCTGAGCTGCTCGAGCGGCTGGTAAAGCATGAGCAGATAGGTGACAAAGACCGTTAGGTCGCCCAGCGTAAGCGCGCCGGCCAGGACCTGCCGTGCGCCGACGTAATACATGAGGGCGGTGCCGGCAGCCATGAGCGTGCCCACGACAAGCGAGCTGATGATGGAAGTGATACTGAAGCGCAGGCCGGCTTCGAGGCTGCTCGCGGCTCGCTTGCGAAATTGCCGGATCTCGAAGGATTCGCGGCCAAAGGCATGGACCATCCGGATCTGGCTGATACCCTCCTGTGTAAGGGCTAGCAAGTCGCTCTCGCGCTCCTGAATGGTGGTGGATTGACGGCGGACCCGGTCGGCGAAATAGCCGATGGCCAACGTGACGAATGGCAGCACGGCAAGCGAAGTCAACGCCAGAGGCCAGTTCATCCACACCATGATGCCGAACGTCCAGACGAGCATGACGATCGAACTGAGAATGGTGGCGAATCCCTTGTTGTAAATTGTCTGGATGCTCTGCGAATCGTAGGCGACGCGGAAGCTCGAGTCCGAGCTGCGTCGCGCATCGTGATACTTGAGCGGAAGCGACTGCAGACACGCATAAAGATCGGTGCGCAGGCGCAGGAGAGCTTTGAGGCCGACTCGGATAAAAAGATAATTTGCCGCAAGGTTGATCAGGCCTCCAAGCAGACTCACCAAAACGAGGATGAGGCACAGCCAAAGCGCGACCTGGGCAGGAGGCGCGGCGCCAAACCAATGCGCAATGAATGCCCGCGCCTCCTCGGTGCCATGCGCCGAATCCGACGGCAGCACCCCATCGACGATGTACTTGAATGGCCAGGGCTTGAGAGAATTGACCACGATCGCCGCGAACGTCAGAATGACGCCGCCCAACGTCGGCCAGAGGTAAGGCCGGAAATAGCGAAGTGCTCGGGTGTAGATGAACACGGACCTCCGTTGCTACCCCAAGCGCCACTGGTTTTCAACGGGATTGCGCGAGCTCCTGCAAAGCCGTAACAACATAGTGTCAATGCCAGCCGCTCAAAGCGCTCGGATTCGGACGATGGTCGCGCGGGTTTCCCTCGACGACATCATCATCTACGCGAATGGCGCTCTTGCGGAGTATTTGGGAGCTCCGAAAAGGAAGCTCGTCGGTTCATCGTTGGAGGACGTGGGCCTACTTTGCAGCGGGGAGGTTTCGTCCTGCTTTGCGCGACCCGAAACCGGACGCACGAGCAACCGGCTCGTCACGGACGCTGATGGCAGAATTTTCGAGGCGCAGTTGTATTCCGACGGGGGAGTGCTCGACATCGTGCTGGATGAGGTCGCGTCGCCCGATTTTGTTGGGAGCGAGTTGAGCGAATCGAGCGGGACGCCCCTGGAATCGCTAAGTGAGGAGGAACTTCGCACCGTGCGCCATCCCGAGTGGAGGTATCTCACTGTTACATACACGCAGCTTCAAGGTTTGGCGCAACTCGCCGGGCGTCTCGCACCGATGGAGGTAAAATTGATCGTGGATTCCTTTGTTGAGGAAGCGTGCGACGCAGTGCGCCAAACCGGCTGTACTGTGGGGGAGACGGCGCGAGACGCCGTACTCGGAATCTATGGAGCGCCCCGCTATTACGCCGACCATCCGTTGCGTGCGATTCTCGCAGCCTGCGATCAGATCCAGAAGACGTCACAACTCCACGCCGGACTTTACCGCGAAGGAAAGGAGCTGCCTCCTTGCTCGTGCGGGATCTGGACGGGCGACACACTGGTGGGCATGCTGGGAACTTCAATCTGGCAGCGCTACAGCGCCGTCGGCACCCCCGTCGATCTTGCGGCGAGGCTCTGCCAGATGGCGCGCCCCGGAGAAACGCTGCTTCCCGAGCACACGTTGACGCACATGCTGCGGACGCTGCCGGAGGGCTGGCAGCATATTCGCGCCGAGAGCCAACACGCGCCCGACTTGAGTGACATTGATTGGACCCGCGAGGAGATCGCTCCCGCTCCCGAGCATCTAAGGAAGGTCGTCTATCTGGTAGGCCGCGGGGTTCAAGAGAACGCCGACTGCACCGAGTTATATTTCGACTACTGTTGGTCATTCCACGTTTACGGCAGGGACCAACCGACACCAATTCTGCGCGTGGTCCGGCCTGCGCTCGTGGGCGATTCCTTCGAGCTGAGCGAGGACAACGTCGTCACAAATCAGGCCACGCAGGCGTTGGGCAGATACAAGCTCATAGAAGTCATTGGCACCGGAGGGATGGGAACGGTATGGCGGGGCGTGGATCGCTTTGGAAACGCTCTGGCTATTAAAATCTTACATTCCAGTCAGACGGTGACTGAGGCCCAGCTCAAGCGTTTCCGGCGCGAGGCGGAAATTATGGCACGGCTTCCCCATCGCAACATATGCCGCGTCTATGAAATGAACGAGTTCGATGGAGTTCAATATCTCGCCATGGAGTTCGTGGACGGTCTTCCGTTGTCTGATCTTTTGTACGAAGACGCTTGGACCGAGCCTGCGGATGCAACGGCAAGAGAAATCGATTTGCGCGCCCTCATTCATTCCTTGCGTTCAAGGAGGTCCGTTCAAGATGAGGCGGCCAATGGGGCGGAACCTTCTCCGCGACCGGAGAAGACCCGCATTCTTCCCATCGAGCAGACATTAAGCCTTGTCATCAAAGTTTGCGATGCGATCCAGTTCGCGCATGAACACGGGGTGCTGCACCGGGACCTCAAGCCGGGAAACATCCTGCTCCGCGAAGACGGCGAACCGCTCGTCGCCGACTTTGGTTTGGCTAAATTGAAGGGCAACGAGGGGTCGCATTCCCTGTCGTTGACGGGCCACGTTGTCGGGACCCTGGAGAACATGGCGCCGGAGCAGGCTGAGTCCAGCAAGGATGTGGACGAGCGCGCGGACGTTTACAGCATCGGCACGATACTTTACCAGATGCTCGCAGGATGCCGGCATTTCGAGGCTACAGGCAACATTGTGAAGGATGCCCAGGCGCTAAAAACTCATGAGCCCGCCCGCCCGCGCGCTTTCAACCCGCAGATCCATCCCGACCTTGAGATCATCACACTCAAAGCTCTGCGGAACGCCCCCGCCGAGCGATACCGCAGTGTGGCCGCGCTCCGGGCCGACATCGATCACTACCGGCGCGGCGAGGTCATTAGCGCCAAGCCGGTCTCGCCTGTGGATCTCTTAAAGAAGCTGGTTTTGCGCAACAAGGTGGTTTCCGCAGTGAGCGCGGCGTCCGTCCTCATCATCGTCTGTGGCGCACTGATCTCGATCTATTTTCTCAACGCAAGGCTCAAGGACGCAAATGATCAGTACGCTCTCATCGAGAAAAGGCTCCAATTGGCAAATCAAGAGGAACAGGAGGCCAAGAAGGCGGCTGAGCTGGCCAGAGCTGAGCAGACGCGCGCCGAAGATGCCCTGGCTGAAATGCAGCGCGCCTTGAACGCCTCGAAGGAAGCGCAGGAACACAACAAACAGGAGCCCGTCACAATGCAAACCGAGCGTGAGAGTCCCGAAGAAACCGAGCGCGTCGCGGATCGACCAAACGAGGCACCCCAACAACAAAGCGAAACCCTACAGACGGTGGCCCAGAACCCTCCTCCGTCCACAGCTGAGCCCGCTGTCTCAACCGACTTTATTTCCGGGACGGCGTACGCGGCCCAGCAGGCGATGCTCGAGGCCAGCCGGATTTACAACGATCTCTCGCAAGGCGAATTGCGGCGTCTCGACAAAGCCCCCGATGAAGTCGTTCAGCGCTTGGTGCGAGCCTTGGACAGCGTCTCTCGCGCTTTGACGGAGCGGCTTGATCTGGGAGCCGCCTGGATGCTCAAGGGGCGGCTGCACCTGGCGCTGATGGAGTTCGATCCGGCCATTGAAAGCTTTAGCCAGGCTGTGAAGATCGGAGGAACCAGCGGCGCTTCGAACGGGGCCGATTCTGCGCGGGAGATGCTCGAGCTGGCGACGAACATCGCCCGCGCCGGGCCGGACAAGTTCGTACAAGCTACGCAGGCTCTTAAGGCGTCCTCGCTACCTCAGAATCAGGCAGCGGGAAGCATTCTGCAGTTCCTGAACGCAAGGCCCGGCCTGCGCAAGACCTCCTCCAATGCTCCCGGCCCCCTTCGTCGCCAGATGACAGGCAACGAAGCTGCTCTCACCCTGATCGAGCGAAACGGCGCCGACACGCGCGTATTCGTCAAGACCTCCTCCGACGGGCGCGTTGATGTGACCATTTGGGGTTCACCCGACGTGAGGGACCTCAGGCCGCTACGCGATATCGACCTCTCGGGCCTCGCCGTCATCGGAGCGAGGACACTCGATTGGCAAACCATCCTTTCACTGCCTGTCGAATCGTTAGATTTTTCGAAGTGCCCGATCGAAAGCCTTCCCCAGACGCAGCGCGGCTTTCTTCGCGTTCGCTCGCTGAAGCTGGCCGGCTCGGAAGTCGCCAGTGTGAAATTCGTTTGGGGCATGCCGCTTTTGGAAACACTCGATCTTTCCTCAACTCATGTCACCGATCTTTCGCCGCTCCTGGCGTGTCTCAGCCTCCATCATCTGGATCTCGCGGGGCTTAATCCAGTAAATCCGCGCACATTACTAAAACTGCCGATTGAGTCGTTGACGGTGAGTCCGATGCTCATCACAGACAGGCAAGGGCTGAATTCGCTGCGCTTTCATCGCACACTTAGGGTTCTGCGCTCTCCGGACGATCCCCCCGACCAGGCCGCAAGTGATTTTTGGCGCAAGCTCGACGGCGGCGCCTATAACCAAGTTCAGTGAGATTTGAAACTCGTAGGACTTCGGTTGGAAATTTATCCGAGAATTTGAACAAACGGGGCCCTTGGCACGTCTAACGAACGAACACCTATATTCCGGAAAGCCATGAAAGATCCATATCGCAAAATCAACCGGAAGCGCTACTCATTGGGTGATCTTGTCAGCATCGTTTCTTCTTGTGCCCGCGACAGCCGTGAAACTCTTGCGGCGCTGGTAGATCTCTTTGAGAGCGGTCGCGTGCGTCTGGAAAATCATGGGCGCTTGAAACGCGTCCGCGTCGGCGCTTAGCAGGGCCTTTTCAACGGCGTCCGGCGCGATAACTTCCGGGCATGGTTCAAATCTCAGTCGAATACGAAGGCGATCTGCATTGCTTCTCCATTCACGGTCCGTCGCAGGCGGCGTTGTCAACCGATGCGCCGAAAGACAATCTTGGAAAGGGCGATGGATTCAGTCCGACAGATCTGACTGCGACCTCACTTGGCGTTTGCATGCTGACGACGATGGCCATCGTGGCAGCGAAGCAATCGCTCCATGTGGAACTCTTGGGCGCCAGGGCGATAGTGAGAAAGCACATGACCGCAACGGCTCCGCGACGGATCCAGAAGATCGAGGTGAATGTCGAAATTCCGCTGCCGGATTCGCATGCCGCTCGCCAAACGCTCGAAGAGGCCGCTCTTAAGTGTCCCGTGGCATTGAGCCTTCACCCGGAGATCGAGAAAGCGGTGACCTTTGCCTGGACGCGGTAGCTGGTTGGTTGACGGTTGAGAGTTGATGGTTGATGGATCAGGAAGGGAACCTTCGCTTTTCAGCCGACAGGCTGTTTGGCAGATTTCTATTGGCCTTCTTCGCGCCTCCCTCGCTACGCTCGCTGGGTGATTGACCGCTACTCCCTGCCTCAGATGCGCTCGCTTTGGAGTGAGCAGCGCAAGCTGGAAATCTGGCTCGAAATCGAAATCCTTGCCTGCGAAGCCATGGCGGAACTCGGCTCAATCCCCAAGGAGGATGCCGAAATCATTCGAAAAAAGGCCGCTTTTGAGATTGAAAACGTCCGGGAGATAGAGAAGCGCACGAATCATGATGTGATCGCATTTCTCGAAGACGTCGCCTCACATGTAGGTCCCTCCTCACGTTGGATTCACCAGGGACTGACCTCCTCTGATCTTCTCGATACGACGCTGGCCGTTCAGATGAATTCCGCATGTACGATTCTGCTCGACGATCTGAACCACCTGCGCGATGCGATCGCCCGGCGGGCAATCGAGCACAAGTTCACACCGATGATTGGTCGCAGCCACGGCATTCATGCGGAGCCGATCAGCTTTGGTTTGAAGCTGGCACTGATGTTTGACGAGTTCTCACGTGCGACGCAGCGTCTCGTGCAGATGCGCGAGCGCATCCGCGTGGGAAAGATCAGCGGTGCCGTTGGCACTCACGCGCATCTGGATCCGCGCGTGGAAAAGTTTGTTTGCGAAAAGCTCGGCCTCAAAGCCGCGGCACTGTCCACACAAATTATCCAGCGAGACCGTCACGCCGAATTTGTGACGGTGCTCGCGCTCATTGCGAGCTCTGTCGATCGATGGGCGACGGAATTCCGCCACCTCCAGCGCACTGAGGTTCTTGAAGTTGAAGAATACTTTGCCGCCGGGCAAAAGGGCAGCTCCGCGATGCCGCATAAACGCAATCCGATCACGGGCGAACGCTTGAGTGGCATCGCTCGGGTCCTTCGTGGAAACGCGGTTGCCGCGCTGGAGAATGTCGCTCTTTGGCACGAACGCGACATCAGCCACAGTTCCGTTGAGCGCATCATCCTGCCGGATTCCAGCACGCTTGTGGATTACATGTTGGTGACCTTGCGCAAGCTCATCGAGGGATTGCAGGTGTATCCCGAACACATGAAGCGCAACATGGAGATCACCCGGGGACTCTACGCGAGTCAGTCGGCGCTTCTTATGCTTACCGGGAAGGGACTCGATCGCAAAGACGCCTACGAAGCAGTCCAGCGCGCCGCCATGAAGACCTGGAAGGAGGGAGGCAGCTTCGCCGAGAACCTTGCCGCCGAGCCGACCGTGGCGAAATATTTGAACGAGCAGGATATTGCGGACGCCTGCTCATCCGACCGGCACTTTCGCTACGTCGAAGAAAAGTTTCAAGCGGTCGGAATTATTGGCTGACAGCTGACTTGTCCGCCACCGCTGCGTGGCGCTCGTGTTCCGAATCCTGGGCTATTTTGCCGGTCAACTGTTTGATGACCGTTGTCAGGTAGACGGGTTCGGGATGCTTGTCGCGCCACTTTGTGATCTCGCGCTTTTCAACGACACGGAATCCGTAGCGTTCGAGCACTTTGGCGCCGCGACGGGATTCGAAGGTGACCATCTGCCCAAACACGGCCTTTTCGCCTTTTTCACGCAGGTAGTCGAAATAGGCATTCATCATTGCCCCGGTTCTGGCGACGCCCTGCGCTTCGGGCAGCACGTTGAAATGGAAATGTGCCGTCCGTCGCGGGGCGGCGGGCACTTCGCGCCAGGAGTTACGGAGAATCCAACCAATGAAATCGCGTGTGGCCCTGTTGTAGCGCGGATAGCGGCTCATGCCTTTAAGGAAGAGGCGCATGTTCTGAAAAAAGCTGTGGATTTGTTGCCGAAAAGGTCTGCGCGAACCAAGAAGGTAGCCTACCACCCGGCCATTGTGTTCCAACACGAAGCAGGACTCCGGCTCGGCGTCTGTGTAGTAACTTGTAAGGTAGTCGGCGAAGAGCTCACGGTCTTCGAAAACGGGGTCGATCGGCTTGCCAAGAAACCCTGTCTGGCAGCAGAGACAGCGGACGGCCTCGCGGTCGCGGAGCTCAAATTTTCGAACAACGATTCCGGGAGGTACAGGCATGATATATGAGTTTTGTAGACGGCCAATGACCGCCGGTAAATGGAAAAGAAAAGCCGCTCATCGGCTGGGTATCCGGCCCGGCGGCGTGGCGACGTACTATTTTATGAAGCGAGAGATCACGTCCTCATAGATGGAAAAGAGTCGCTGGAAGACGATCTTCCACGAGTAGTGTTCTCGCGCGGCGATGCTGGCTTGCAAACCGCTCTCGCAGAGGTCCTCGCTGAATTTTGCTTCGATGGCATCTGCCAGCGAATACGGCGTATTCTCGGCCGCCCAATGCCGTTGATTGGAAAAAATGATGCGGTCCATGTAACTACCCCGGATGCCAACGACCGGGGTGCCACAGGCTTGGCTCTCGAGAGTAACAAGTCCAAAGGTCTCCTGGATGCCCGGATGAACGAACAAATCGGATGTGCGATAGACCGACGCGAGTTCGGCGGGTTCTCTGCAATATTGCAACCAAGTGACGCACTGGGTCTCTTCGCGCAGTCGCACGAGAGCCGGTCGCAACGCACCGTCGCCAACGGTCAGAAGGTGATATTTTTGCGGGGCTTTTCGATGAAGGATCCCAAAGGCATCAAAAAGCGTGCGAACGTTCTTTTCCGATGCCAACCGCCCGACATACAGAAGAAGCCGGCGTCCTTCTGGAATTTTGAGCTCGCGCCGGAGCAAGGCGGAAGGAGCGCCATTCGGATGAAAAACCTCGGCGTCTACCCCGAGGTCGATACTTTCGACACGTTCGACACCCCAGTGACGAAGGAGAGTTGCGAGAGTGGGACTGGGGACGAATGTGCGTTCGAGACTGTTATAGAGGGTCCTCACATAGCGGCGACTCGCGTCCTGAGCAATCGCGATAGCGAGCTGGCCGAAATATTTCGCCACCGACCGAATGTAAGCTTCCGGGAAATGGGAGTGATAAAATCCGACGACCGGAATATCCAGGCCCCGACCCGACGCGACGGCCTTCCACGCGAGTTGATAGGGGTCGCCGGATTCGATGATGTCCGGCCTTTCCTTTTCAAGCACCTCCTCGACGAGATGGAGCTTCAGCAGGGCTCGATAACGCGAGGTGCGTGAAACGAGCGGCGAGGCAATCGTGTAAACGCGAGAGACCTGGTCGCCGTGAGATTCTGTCGTCTCGCCGGGAACGACAAGGATGTGCTGGCAATCGGGACGCGCGTGTCGCACGTAGGCCACCTTCTGCTCGACATAGCGCCGCACGCCGCCGCTGACAGGCGAATAGAATTGCGTGAGGTCGCAAATTTTCACAGCAACGAGTTATGCGATAAGAGCAAATGCCGAAACAAATCTCCGAAATGGGTTTTTCAATACCGCTACGGACGGTCCGCAATCGAGGCGAAGCAGTTACTCCTGTTCTGCCAGCCAGCGCTCGGCATCAATCGCTGCGGCGCATCCCTCGCCGGCAGCGGTAACGGCCTGACGATAGACGTGGTCGGCGACGTCCCCTGCGGCGAATACGCCCGCAAGGTTCGTATGGGTGCCGTTTCGCTGGATCAGATAGCCGTTTTCATCCATTTCGAGCTTGTTACGAAAGGGGGCGGTATTCGGCTCGTGACCGATGGCGACGAAAACACATTTGACATCGAGTTCGCCGTTGGAGCCCGATATCGTATTTTTCAGCTTCACGCCCCGGACCTCGCCGGAAGCGTCCGTTAGGTATTCAGTGATGACGGTATCCCAAATGGGCTGGATCTTTGGGTTTGCCAGCATGCGGTCGGCCATGATCTTTGAGGCGCGCAAAGCCCTCCGCCGATGGATAAGGTAGACCTTTGAGGCAAAGCGCGTAAGGAAGATTGCCTCCTCGCAAGCGGAATCCCCGCCTCCCACGACGCAAACGGGTACGTTGCGATAAAAGGCCCCGTCACAGGTCGCGCACGAGGTCAATCCATGCCCGATCAGTTCTTTCTCGCGGTCGATGCCCAGATAGCGCGGAGACGCGCCGCTGGCAATGATCAGCGCCTTGGTCTCGCGCCACTCGCCATCCACCTTGAGCCGGCTGTGCGTGTCTGCGTGTTCGAACTCCTCGACCGTGCCATATTCGAACCGGGCCCCGAACTTCTCGGCTTGCTCATGCATCCGCATGATGAGCTCGGGCCCATCGACACCCTCCGGAAAGCCCGGGTAATTCTCCACGGCAGTGGTCGTTGAGAGCTGGCCGCCAGGTTGTCGGCCTTCAAGGACAAGGGGCGAAAGGTTGGCACGGGCCGCGTAAATCGCGCCGGTCAACCCGGCGCACCCCGTTCCAACTATGATTACATTTTCCATATGGCGAGGGAATAAACACGAACCAGACGGCGTGCAAAACAAAGATTCTCAAGGGGTCTTCTTGAGGAGGACTTGCGTGCCACAGCGACCCACAGGAGCGAGGGATATGCCGAGGAGCTCTCGCCAACCCCCGAGCTTGCTTTCCTCAGTGATAAAGACTGTCGGCGCTGCGGAATTCCAAAACGCGACAAACTCGGAAATCGTGAGAAATCGATCGCGTCCTATCCCGAATTTTCGAACGATGAAGTCACTGTCCGGATTCTGATCAAGGAGGATTACGGGTGAATCACTGTAAAAAAGCAGGCTGCTCCCCGTATCGATTCCGCCGTCGTAAACGATCGGGGCGTCCCTATGGATATCTCCAGCCACCGTCGCCAGCGAAAAGTAAGGCGAGACCAGCGATGTCCCGCTCACCGCACCGAAATCCAGGCACACCGCCGAGGCGGCGATGGCGGCCAGCTTAAGCTTCAAGCGTCGAGAAAAGAGCCCGAGCAGCGCAAAGAAAAGCGCTCCGCCAAGCGCAAGCCAGGCTGTGGTTCTCAGCCTTGTCCAGACCGCGCGGTCGAAATTGATGATTGCCGTCCACGCGGTGGCTCGTTCCGCGAGCACCGCAGTATTGGATGGGTGCGTGATATAAGGATTCGCCTGGGACCAGGCGAGACCGGCGCCAAGCAAGATGGCGAGGAGGATGATCAATGGTTGAACCCGTGAGCGTTCCAGCACCCATGCGACAGCCAGCGCAAAGGCCGGCCACATCGACATGGCGTAATAATCTTGTCGTTGTCCCGCAAGTAGAACCGAGCCTGCAATGACTACCATCCAGGCAATGACAATCAGTGTGGGCAAGCTCAGTGCGACGCAACGCTGCCGACGGAAATTACTCGCGAAGAGTGGAGCGGCGCCGATGATTCCCAGCGACCAGGGAAAAAGCCATGCCAACTGCAGAAGCAGGAATTGGCACCGGGGAACATCTGTATAGGACGTGGCCGGCGTGCTGGCGCCGAGGACATGGCCAAGCTGCTCGGCGACGACAAGATTGTGAAGGTAACCGGGGAAACGAAATTCCACATAGAGATACCAAGGAAGATTGATCATCGCGAAGAGCAGAGCGCCCTGCCACGACACCAATCCGCAAAGGCCTTGGCGGGCCTGCCTGCAGAAAATGGCGGCTATCCCGACAATTGCGAGCGGGTAGAGCAACCCATGCCAGCCTTTTGTGAAACTGGCCAGTGACGCGAAAAGCCAAAAGCCGAAAAACCACTCGCGGCGATGTGACGCATGATCGGCCCCGCGCAGCGCGCAATAGAGCGCCGCAGCGATGAATGCCGAAAACATGGGCTCCGGCATGACGATACGCCCAAGGGTGAAAGTCCCCAGCGATGTGAGCAAGATGATGCCCGCAAAAAGACCGCGCCATTTGCCTCCCATCAGCGTCCCAATAAGAAATGTCACCGCCACCCAAGCCGTCACGGCCAGCGCGTTGGGCAAGCGCGCGGCAAATTCATTGACGCCGAAGACCTTCATCGAAGCCGCAATCGCCCAGTAGAGAAGCGGCGGTTTGACAAGCCGGGGAATTCCATCGTTTTCAGGAATCAACCAGGAACCGCTCCGCGCCATCACTTTCGCGGCCCCCCCGTATTGGCCGTCGGTCTCGTTGTATAAGTCGCCCCACCCGGCTGTTCCGAGGGTGAGCGCGGCTGCCAGCGCGATCAAGAGAGGCAACTGCCATCGCCCGTGAGGGCTCACGAGGCGAGGGAAAAGGATTCCGGGAATTTTGCCGGCAGGCGCACCGGACGGCCTCCAGGCATGCGGATCAGGGCCAAAGCCTGGCGGCAGGTGACCAGCAAGCAATTGTCCGAAGGACGGACTATCTCAAAGCCGACCCAGAAGCGAGCGCCGGAAGATTCTGTGATTCGCCCGTTGACGGAAATGATGTCGCCGAGGAGAGCGGGCTTCCTGTAGTCGATTTCGGTGCGCACAACGACGGGGTGAATCTTTGTTTGTGCGATCTCCTGGAAGCTCATACCCATTCGCAACGCAAGCAGCGTGCGCGCGGTTTCAATAAAGCGAAGATACGCAATGTTATGCACAGCACCACTGGCATCGGTGTCGAAATACATGACCCGGATTTCGGTGGAAATCCAGAAGCGATCAGAACTCTCCATGCGGCGCATAATGTGCTGACAAGCAGCCGCCTCAAGCCGAATTATTGCACGTTCGCAGGGGCAGCCGAGATGTCTTGCTTAATCTGCTCGATTTGCTGGCCAACGTCCGAATCAGGGATCACGGAAAAGGCTGCCTCAAACTTCTCAAGCGCCTCGGGCTTCTTGCCGGAATCGGCCAGCAGCTTTCCTTCGCCGCGCAGGCGTGTGAATTGCTCGATTTTCCCAACGGCCTGGCGCCGAAGACCGGAGACGGCGCGCGTCGTTTCCGGTCCAAATAGGTCGGCATAGTGGGCGAGCTCGTCCAAAATGTCCTTGGCTTCTATGTAGCGCTTCTCCTCGAAAATCGCTCTTAGCTTCTTGAAATCTGCTCCTGCAGTGCAAACGGCCACGGCTTGACCGACAGCGCTGGCCAACTGGGTGGGCGGATTGGTGGCCAGAAAGCGTGTGATCTTCGCGCTGATCGCGGAAATCTGCTTTTCGAGCTCTTGCGAGATTTGGGGCGGCGCGTCGTCAGCGCTAAAATTTGCGAGTTCGCGTTCGAGCGATTTGGAGATCTTTTCGGCATCGCCGGACGCTGCTCTGACCGTCGCAAGGCCTGAATCCCAAATCTTGACGCATGCCGCGCTTTTCGGGTCTTCTTCGGGCTCCAGAGTTTTGAGCTGATTGAGAGTGGCTTCCGCCTCAGCCAGCGATGTGCCAGATTTGCCGAGTCCGGCAAGAAGATCGCTCCGCTTCTCTGCCCGGACGAGCTTTTCGAATTGCGCGGAAATCTCCGTAGCAAGCTTCTTTGCATCGGAGTTCGTTTCCCCAAGCTCCTTGAGGCCGATGAATTTTGGATCGTGTTCGAGGTCGAGACTGCTGGGCGGCCTGGCACGGACGATGTCCGCTTTCAAGAGGCTTGCAAGCTTGATCGCCTTGCCTTTCACAAACGTTTGTTTCGACACCCAGCCGCCTTCTGTCTTGACCTTTCCCGAGTCGTATTGCGCGAGTTCCTCGTTGAGCTTCTTGATGGAAGGATCCAGGTAGGTGCGTGAAGCTGGGAATTTGGCGACGACAGCTTTGATTTCCTCGATGTTCGAGATCAGCGCTTGCCGATCCTGCGGACTGACGATTTCCTTGAGCTCTTGAACGTCGGGATAGACAACAAGTTTGACAATCCGCCCAATGGGCACCTGACGGCGATCGGCATTCTTTGTGCGGAACTCATAGTAGCCCGCGCCCGACGTGCCATCGGCCGTGCGATTGATGTAGGCTCGGAATTCGAACACCGTTGCCTGAGCGTCCTTCGACCATGGTTGCGGCTTGACGAGAACGACCCCGGCGCGCTCCTGGACGCTAAAGCCATCTCCCGGCTGGCTTTGGAGCGTTACGGCTGTCAAACACAGCAGGATTGCTGTGCAGGGTTGAGTTATGCGTGGGAGGAACATAACTTCGTCAAGCTTATTGGCAATCACCCGCTCTCCGCAACGGGATTTCTCGCGTTGGCTCGCGCGCGAAGAGCCTTGTCTCAGACCTTGGTCATCGGTGGCGAAATTTTCTGATTCGGCAATTTCGTTCGAATCGCCGTTCGTGGCGAGACCGGCTGAGATTTGCGCTTCCGGTCACTGGGGAGCTTGTTGAGCGGCTGCGCGCGTCATGGGATGCGGAGTGTCGGCGATCACCGTATCGAACGAAATCTCCACCTCGCGCTCCATGCCGAGAACCTCAAGCAGAACGGCAACGCGTTCGCGCGCGGGCATCACGCGACTGACCACAACGCGCAACCCGCGAAATGGCCCCGCAATCACGTTGACCTCTTCGCCGACTTCGATACCGGGCTGAATGACGATTGTCTCCTGGTCCTGCACCGCGTTTCGAAGCTCGCTGATGATTTCGGACGACACACGCGCTGGAACTTCTCCAAAACTGACAATCTTCACCACTCCGCGCGTAGCTCGAATTTGCCGGCATTGCGAGATGTAGCGAAATCGGGCAAACACATAGCCGGGAAACATCGCTTCGGTCACCCAGAGCTTTCCGGAACGGCGGGCGCGCTCGAAGCGGACAAAGGGACAAAACACTTCGACGGCATTTTCCACTCTGAGAAAATTGCTCGTCAACCTCTCGTTCCGAGGCTTCGTTCGGAGGCAATACCATTCAAGATCATCTGTCATGTCGTCACGCGCACACTAAGCCGTTTCCGGGACCGATTCGAGTGGAAAGGGAACTTTATTATATGGCGGAATTGTCACAAAAAGCGGGTTGAATGCCAACAACGTTGTGAACAGCTTGTGAATAAACCCAAAGCCCATGAAGTATTACCGAACCGGTTGGATTTCCGACGTGCATCTGGGGATGCGAGGGAGCAAGGCGGCGGCTCTGCTGAGATTTCTGCGCGAGGCAGAATTTGAAACACTCTACGTCGTAGGGGACCTGATCGATATCTGGGCGTTGCGGCGCGCAATCTACTGGCCGCAGGAGCACAATGACGTTCTTCAGAAGCTGCTGCGCAAGGGACGCAAGGGCACGGAGATCATCTATATCATCGGAAACCACGATGAGTTTCTCGACCGTTTTCGGGGTCACTACGGAAACATGGCGCTTCAAAAAAATGCCGTTCACCTGACTGCGGATGGTCGCCGTCTGCTTGTGATGCACGGGGATGAACTCGACACCGTGGTGCAGAATCTTGGGTGGCTCGCGCATCTTGGAGATCTCGGATACAGGCTGCTGATACGCTGCAACGGCCTGGTCAACTTTTTCCGGCGCAGATTTGGTCTCGGGTACTGGTCGCTCAGCGCCTATGTGAAGGCCGAGGTGAAGAACGTTGTCAGCTTTATTGGCCGTTTCGAAGAAGCTGTCGTACGCTATGCGCGGGACTTTGACGTCGATGGTGTGCTCTGTGGACATATCCACACTGCGGCCATTCGCGAAATTCACGGTGTCGCTTACTACAACTCCGGGGACTGGGTAGAGAGCTGCACGGCCATCGTCGAGCGCTACGACGGCTCCATGGAACTGCTTCACCTCGCCGAGGAAGCTCCGCCTGAGAATTCGATTCTTGCGGGATCCGTCACGAAGGATTTGCCTCTTGAGCAACTGCCGAAGTAAATTTCCGAGTTGAGAGTTGAAAGTTGATGGGGTGCCTCGAGAAAAAAATTCAGCTGGAAAAATTTCGGCATCCGATGAGGCGGAGCCCTTCAAGAGTGAGGGCCGGCGAAACCGCGGAAAAGAGCCCGGTGTTTCCCGCGATGAGTTTTGCATCGCCACCGGTCGCGATGAGATGCGTGCGGGATTTGGAAGGAATCTCCTTCATTATTTGGCGCAGGATTTCGGCAATCAGCCCCCTGTAGCCGTGAATCGCGCCGGAGCGCATGGCCTCAACAGTGCTGCGTCCGATGGCCCGGCGCGGTTCACGGAGGCTAACGCGCGGCAGAAGAGCCGTGCGATTGTGCAGGTAGTCTGTCATCGCGTTGAGGCCGGGCGCGATGACTCCGCCGGCATAGTCGCCAGCCGCCGAGATGACGTCGAAAGTGACTGCTGTGCCAAAATCGACGACAATGGCAGGAGAGCCGTAGAGCGCGGCAGCAGCGGCTGCGTTTGCCAGTCTATCCGCGCCAATCGTTTCCGGCTTTGGGTAATCGATGCCGACGCCGAGAGTAATCTTGTGGCTCACCCAGCAAATCGGCGACGGGAGGATCCTGGCGACAAGCGCATTGCGGGAGGGGACTACAGACGCAACCACCGCGTGTCTTGCCTCTCGCCTACCCAGCAGGTTGCGCAACGACTTCGCGGTCAGCTCCTTGGTTGGTAAGCGGAACACGCGACCGATCCGATCGCGGCTGGAGTACGCAAGTTTTGTGAATGAGTTACTGATGTCCACGAGGACGAAATCCGCAGCGGGCATCGGGCGAGAATTCCTCCTGGCCTGACCTTGGTCAAGCCGGCGCGCAGCAGCATCGAATAGACTTCGCAGGGGAGGCTCTGAACGCCCCTTTCAACGCTTGAAAACCACCGCGCGCCTGCCTTTTTCGCCTCGTCCCGGCTGTTCCTCATAGGCTCCGGCGGCGAGGGCCAGATCCGCTTCTTCGGCGGGCAAGAATGGCTTGAATCGGTGCTTGTCGATGGCCTTCATGTAGGCTTCGAGCGGCGAGGCGGTTCCGGAGACCAATTTTTCCCAAATCGCATCGTCCATGAATTGCATACCTTCGCCCTTGCCTCCTACAATTACGTCCTGAAGCTTCTGGGTTGCGCCTTCGCGGATGATTGCGGAGACGGCACTGTTTGATACGAGGATTTCATTGACCGCAACGCGGCCCGCGCCGTCCGCCCTTTTCAGAAGAAGCTGAGCGACGACGCCCCGCAGCGCCGTTGCCAGCATCGTGCGCACCTGCGCCTGCTGGTCGACCGGAAAGACGTCAATCATTCGGTCCACCGTCTTGCGCGAGTTGTTGGTGTGAAGGGTGCCGAAGACGAGCAGTCCGGTCTCCGCGGCGGTCAACGCCAGTGAAATTGTTTCCAGATCGCGCATTTCGCCAACCAGGACGATGTCGGCATCTTCTCGAAGGGCGGCTTTCAGGGCGGCGGGAAAGCTGGCCGAGTGTTCGGGAACTTCGCGTTGAGTGATAATGCTCCGTTTGTTACGGTGAACAAATTCGATCGGCTCTTCGATAGTGACAATGTGACGGGAGAAGTTGGTGTTAATGTAATCCATCAGCGCGGCGAGCGTCGTGCTCTTTCCGGAACCCGTGGGGCCGGTGACTAGGACGATGCCGCCACGCATTTCGCCGAAACTCTTGACGATCTTCGGAACCCCAAGTTCCTCGAGAGTTTTGATCGTGGTGGGGATACTTCGAAATACTGCGCCGTAACCGTTGGTCTGTTTGAAATAGTTGACGCGGAAACGGTTGTCTTCGTCCATCTCGTAGGCAAAATCAAGATCGCCGGTCTCTTCGTATCTTCGCCAGCGGGCTGCCGAGCAGATTTCACCGAGCATGAAAGACATCTCTTCGTAGGTAAGCAACTCCTCACGGATTGGGAGGATCTCGCCATGGCGGCGGATTTTTGGCGGCTCGCCCTGCGCCAGATGCAGGTCCGAGCCTCCGGACTGGAGGAGAACGTGAAAGAAATGATCGATGTAGGCCACGACTATTTCATTTCCATTGCTTGTCTCATAAGCGTCTTGTTCTCCGCCCGATACATTGCCTCTTCGACGGTAATGAAGCCTGCTTCACAGATTTGCAGAATGGAATCGTCCATCAATTGCATCCCCTGTTTCTTGCCCGTTTGAATCACTCCGGGGAGCATGAAGGTCTTACCTTCGCGAATAAGGTTTCCGACCGCCGGGTTGTTCATTAGAATTTCCATGGCCAGGCATCGGCCCGTGTTATCGGCGCGCGGCACGAGTTGCTGGCTGATGATCCCGCGAAGGGATTCGCTGACCATGACGCGGATCTGGTCGCGCTGGTCGGTGGGGAATACATCCAGCACACGGTCCAGCGTGCGGGCCGCGTTGCTCGTATGAAGAGTACCAAGCACGAGGTGACCGGTCTCGGAAGCGGTGATTGCGAGAGAGATCGTCTCCAAGTCGCGCATTTCACCGACCATAATGACGTCGGGGTCCTCGCGGAGTGCCCCACGAAGCGCGGCAGCGAAGGAGACTGTGTGCGTGTGAACCTCGCGTTGAGTGACATGGCAACTTTTTGAGGGAATGAGGTATTCAATCGGATCCTCGAGAGTGATGATGTGGTCGCGCCGGGTCAAATTGACTTCCTCGACCAACGCAGCCAGCGTTGTGCTCTTGCCGCTGCCCACGGAACCGGTCACCAGTACCAGGCCGTTATGATACTGTGTGAGCAGCTTAAGCTGCGGAGGCAAGCCAAGCTCGGCCATTGTCTGTACCTGGCTATTAATGATGCGAAAAGTGAGATCGTAGCCAAGTCGTTGCTTCACGACACAGGCTCGGAAGCGGCCAAACGAGTTCGAGTAGGCGAAGTCCACATCGCCGCGGCCAGCCATCGCTTGCCACTGGGCATCCGTCAGAAAACTCGCGGCCAGCCGCTCGGTGTCCGCCGCCGTCAAGACGCGTGCTTGGAGCCAGATGGACTCGAGGGCGCCAAATCTTCTCCAGGCGGGACGAGAGCTTACGGCGAGATGGATGTCGGACGCCCCAGACTCTTTCCCGATCATCAGGTATTGATCCACATGCTCGAGCGGCGAGGCTCCACTTTCCGCTACGACTTCGACTCTGGATTCATCAGCGGTATTGGAACTCACGATCAAGGAACGATAAGATGATTGAGACGCCGCCCGAAAGGTGGAATGTAGAAATTGCGGAAGAACGGCGATTCTCTTGCACCCAAGGTGCGAATCCGTGGTTTATTTTGAAGGCTTTGCTGCCATATCGGCGAGGCGTCGTCCCGCGTAGGCAGACAAAGCGGGTTTTATCACAGGGATGGCCAATCGAATCAGGGCGATGAGCAGTGCGATTAACCCGGCTCGATGCCTCTTTCTTCCCCTTGTGACAGTCGGCGTGCCATTCGGCTTGACGATTTTGGTCACGACGCGGGTTTTCGTTTTCGGCCCGGCTAGGAACCAACCAAGTGCGGCTGCGCCGCTCACCCATGCATAGGGTTTTCGGCGCACGAGGTTGTTAAGTTTGGTTTTGAAGTCCAATTCGGCGCGAAGGGCCGCGCATCCCTGGACAGTCGCCGCGCGGCTGGCCCCGAGTTCGGCCAGGATTTCCTCTTTCGTCATGGCTTGAATTCTTTCAACGCTTCGAAATCCCTCTGTAACTCCACCGCGGTGGCTTTGAAGACAGGGGTGCGGAGGCAATTTCTGGCAGCAATCGCGCAATACGCGACTGCACCAAAATGCAACACGGCGAGACCAAGCAAAATCCAAATCCAGGAAATTCCGAACGCGAAC
The DNA here is from genome assembly GCA_045403045.1 of Terrimicrobiaceae bacterium. Taxonomy (GTDB): domain Bacteria; phylum Verrucomicrobiota; class Verrucomicrobiia; order Chthoniobacterales; family Terrimicrobiaceae; genus DASTFP01. The sequence continues at coordinate 1,593 of JAXIPG010000263.1, read as the reverse complement.
GCCAGCAGAAATGCGAGAAAAAACAAGGCAAGCAGGTAGCCAAAGACCGCAAGAACGACGCCGGCAATGAGCAGCACCAGCAGACGCACACCCACCAAGGCAGCCTCCTTGGTTTCGAGGCTCGCGAGCTGCAGAAGCCCCTGGACATGCCGTCCGGAGGAGCCCACGAACCGCACGAGCTCAGGTATCACGCCATGCGGCGTCTCCCGCGCGCCCGCGGAAGGCGGTAGTACAGTTTCCGCCATCCTTGCTAAAGTTAGCGGCGGAAGATCACCCCGAGCACAAAGCCGATGCCAACCGCAATCCCTACTGCTTTTAGCGGATACGTCCGGATATAACTCTCTGCATCGCCCTGGAAATTTTGTGCTTTCGTGGTCGCGTCGGTCCAAGCCGATTCGGCCCGGCCTTTGTAGTCTTCGGCGACTGTCTTGGCCTGCCCGCGGAGTTCTCCATATTTCACGGCGGCTGCCTCGGAAACGTCCTTGGCCGCGGCCGTCAGGTGTTCGCGACCGGTCTCATAAGCGGACTGCGCGTGTTTCTTGACGGTGTCACCGACTGCCTTAGTGGCTGCGCTTGCCGCATTGAGCGCCTGCCTGGCGTGTTCGGCGCTGCTTTCCAACTTCACGTGCGCGACGTCGGTTTTTTCTTCGCTGTTTGTCTCGGACATATGCCTATTAAGGTTTCGAACGCAATCTGCCAGAAGCTCGCTTATTGGCAAGCTTGATCCCCGCTATTGTCGTCGCGCAGGTAATCGGGTAGCCAGTGGGCTATGAAGTCTGCCTCCTCTTTCGCACCCGGTCGCGTCGAACTTCTCGGCAACCACACCGACTACAATGACGGTGTGGTTCTCTCCGCAGCCATCAACCTCGGAGTCTCCGCCCACGGTTGCCAACGCATGGACACCGAAATCGTTCTCACGAGCGAGGGGATTTCCGGTGTGGTGGCCGCTGATGTGGACAAGCTTGTCGCCAACGACGGTTGGGCCGACTACCCTTTGGGGGTTGCCAAGGTGCTCAAGGATGGCGGCTACCCCATAGCAGGGTATGAGGCGGATTTTTCCAGCAACCTTCCGCTTGGCGCCGGCCTCTCGAGTTCCGCGGCCATCGAGGTTTGCATGGCCGTGTTGTTGACGCGGCTTTTTGAGTTTCAAGTACCGCCCCTCGATCTTGCCAGGTTATGCCGCAAGGCAGAGAATGAATTCGTTGGCGTGAGTTGCGGCTTGCTCGATCAAGTGTCCTCGATTTTCGGCAAGAAGGAGCACGCCATCTTTCTCGATTGCCGCGCTGAGACGGTCGAAAACGTTCCCTTTCCGCCAGGCGTGGGTCTGCTCATCGTTCACTCGGGTGTCAAGCACGCACTTTCCGGCGGCGAATACAATGAACGGCGCGACCAATGCTTCGAAGCGGCCAGGATTCTCGGTGTTCCAGCCCTTCGCGACGCCACGAGCGAGCAGCTTGCCGTCGCAAAAATGCCCGACATTGTGAAACGGCGCGCCGCGCACATCGTCGGCGAGAACGAACGCGTTTTCGAAGCAGTCGAGCACTTGACGCACCACGATGCAGCCGCTTTTGGGAAACTCATGTGTGACTCGCA
>JAXIPG010000126.1:0-4051 GCA_045403045.1 Terrimicrobiaceae bacterium | reverse complement strand
GCAGAGTGCTCATGGCGCGCGCGTTCAAAGCTCCGCACATAATCGTGCCCCACATGCGACCAGACCATCTTTCGCCCCATCAAGTAGGCGGCTTTGCGGATGGAGTGGCGCAGCGTCTCGTTACGGAGCAGCTCACAAACCCCTTGGGAGATCGCCGGGGCATCAGCGAAGGGAACAAGCACTCCGCGCCCATCCGCCAGCAATTCCTCCGCATGCCAGTAGGGTGTGGAAATGACTGCCTTTCCCGCGCCGAAGCTGTAGGCAAGCGTGCCGCTCGTGATTTGTGTTTTGTTCAGATACGGCGTGATATATATGTCGGTCGCGCCGAGAAACTCCAGCAACTCGTCCTTATCCACGAAGCGGTTGAAAAAAATCACGTTTTTTTCGACACCATTTTTCTTGGCAAGGCGCTCGAGGCTGAGCCGGTAAGTCTCGCCTTGGTCCCGTACGAGATTGGGATGGGTCGCACCGAGCACAATGTACAGGACCTTGGGAAAATCGTGCACGACCGCTGGCAGCGCGTTGAGATCGTGTTCGATGCCCTTGTTTGGCGAGAGAAGGCCAAATGTAAGCAGGACGGGGCGCCCCTCCGCCCCAAATTTGTCCTTGTAATAGTTCGGATCGGCAAAGGGCACGTCGGGGATGCCGTGAGGGATCAGATCAATCTTGTCCACCGGCGTTTCGTAAATGTCGCGAAGGAACTCAATACCCTTTTCGGCCATGGACACGACGCGCGCCGAAAGGTTGACCACCTCTTGGAGCACCAGCTTCTGTTCGCGCGTCGGATCGCGCAGGATCGTATGCAAGGTTGTGACTACCGGCATTCGGAGATTTCGCAGCACCGTCAGCAAATTGCGGCCATTCGGGCCTCCAAAGATTCCGAATTCGTGCTGCAGGCAGAGGACATCAACGTTTATCAGATTCAAAAAATCGGCCGCACGCCGGTACGCGGAGATATCCTGTTCAGGAATTTCGAAACGCACCTCGGGAGGATAATCGTATCCCCCCGGGCAATCGGTCATCGCAATAATAGAACTTTGCAAGCCCGGGTATTGCGCGGCGATTGCCTGGCGCAAGTCCGCTGTGAAAGTGGCGATCCCACACTTCCGGGGAATATAATCGGAGAGAAATGCGATCTTTTGAACGTTGCGTGGCAGATCCATAAAAAAACTTTCGCAGGCCATCGATGGTCTGGTCGCATTATAACGTATCATGACTGAGCGCGAAGGCGAGATGGAAAGAGCAGCCGCCGCGAGCGCAGCCTGCCTCATCCGGGGCTCGCCTTTCGCAAGATGGGTTCTACAATCCTTCCATATGAAAGCCCCTCTCGCCATCCTTGCGATCCTCGCGGCTCTTGTTGTGCTCATTCTCATCGGCGGCTGCGGCACCTACAACAGGCTTGTAGGGCTCAAGCAGCAAGTGGACCGCAGTTGGGCAGATGTTCAAAATGTCTATCAACGCCGTGCCGATCTCGTTCCGAATCTCGTCCGCACGGTAGAGGGCGCGGCCAACTTCGAGAAAAGCACGCCGATGTGATCCAGGCACGGCAGCAGGTCACAAAAGTGCAACTCGATCCGAGCTCAGCCCCAACCGATCCGCAGACCTTGCAGCGTTTCCAGCAGACTCAAGATCAATTGTCGAATTCCCTCGCCCGACTCCTTGTTGTCGTCGAGCGCTATCCGGAGCTAAAGGCGAACGCCAATTTCCAGGAACTGCAGGCGCAACTCGAGGGAACCGAGAACCGCATCACTGTCGAACGCCGCAAATTCAACGAGGCGGTGCAGGCATACAACACGGCCGTGCAGAGCATGCCAACAGCACTTTTCGCAGGTCTGTTCGGCTTTTCCCCGAGACCCTATTTTACGGCCCGAGAGGGATCGGATGTTGCCCCGCAGGTGAATTTCAATTTTGGCGGCGGCTCTCCAGCCCCAGCGCCGTCTGCCACGCCTGCCACAAGTCGGTAAAGGGGGCACATGCCGCCCATCCGCAGGGTGAAGAGGCATCCGTCCTGGCGGTGGCTGCCGCTGTTCGCCGCAGCATTCGTATCGGCCGTCATCGCTGCGGCGACCGATCCGCTGCCGCCGAAACCCACTCAGTTCGTGAGCGACGGAGCGGGCATTCTTTCGCCACAAACCATCGCAGCAATGAATTCGCGCCTCGAAGCCTTCGAGCGGGACACGTCGAATCAGGTGATCGTCGCGACTTTTCCCAACGTGCCCGACGGATACGTGTTGGAAGATTTCACCCAACGCACTGCGGAGGCTTGGGGAATCGGACAAAAGAAGGACGACAATGGCGTCGCTCTTTTCGTCTTTCCCAACGACCGCAGGACGCGCATCGAGGTCGGCTACGGTCTCGAGGGCGCTCTGCCAGATGCCATCGCCAAGAGGATTATTGAAAACGAAATGCTTCCTGCTTTTCGGACGGGGGATTTCGATTCTGGTGTAAGCCGTGGCGTGAATGCCATCCTGCAGGCAACTCGCGGAGAATACCAAGGCACGGGCCGCACAAATGCAGATATGGAGGAAGGCGATGAAGGCTCCTGGATCATTTTCCTTCTGTTCATTCTGTTCATCATGATCATCATCGCCGCAAATCGAAATTCCATCCAACGCGGCGCCTACTATGGGCCGCGTGGGAGGCGCACTGTGTGGAGTCCACCCATCGGAGGAGGTGGGGGATTCAACCGGGGCTCAGGAGGATGCTTCTCTACTTCGTGCCCCGTGCCCATCAATTCGCCATCGTCGGCGACAAGCGCATTCATGAAAAATGTGGCGACGCGTTCTGGCGCGACGTTGCATCGGGCATCCGTGACAAACTGAGCGAAGGTCGTTTCACGGAAGCCGTCGTCGACGCAATCGGAAAGGCTGGCGACGTTCTCGCCCGTCACTTTCCTCATCGGCCAGACGATCTCAACGAACTACCCAACGAAGTGGAGCGGGACTAGAGCAACGCTGTGCACTTGAGCGCGAATTGTAGAGGCGATATCCTCAGCTAGGGAACTTCGATATCCATTGCCTCAGCGGCCCGAAGTTGCTCGCGATAGGCGGCGGAATCAAGCAGATGCTCGACCTCTTCTCCTGCCTCAATTTCCAAGCGGAAAAGCCAACCTGCGCCGTAGGGGTCCCGCTTCACAAGCTCTGGATGTGATTCGAGATCAGGATTAATCTCGATAACACTGCCACTGAGGGGTGCTCGCACAGTCCGTTTCGCATTGGCAAAAACAACTGTTGCCACGATATCGCCGGCCTTTGAGGCGTTGCCCACCTGCGGAAGTTCAACGCGCGTGATCTCGGCAAAATTTTCCGGATCGTTTGCCGTGAGCCCCACCAGAGCGCTCTCGCCATCCAATCGAATCCATTCGTGGCTCCGCGTGTAGTCTCTATCTTCCGGCGCATTCATCGATATCATGTTTCAGAGCTATGAGCCCTCCTGAGACCATCGGGCACAAGGGATTCGCTGGCAAGTTTTGGTTGAGCCACGGACCGACCTGCGACGCAGCGCAATCGTGCATTGAGGAAGACAATTCGCTCCCCCTCCCCATCTGCTTTCGCCCAACTTGGTTAGGCGCAGAGTGGACCTCGCTATCGATTCCACTCCGATGAAATGGTGTGCTTTGGCCACCGACTTCGACGGCACCATTGCCACGGATGGAGTGGTCGATGAACCGACCCGTCTCGCATTGGTCCGGCTTCGATCGGCAAACGTACGGACGTTTCTCGTCACCGGGCGCGAGCTGTCGGACTTCAAGCCCATGGAACTTTTCTTGTCCGTGTTCGACATGATCATCGCTGAAAATGGCGCCGTGTTTTATGATCCGCTTTGAAAATCTTTGGCTTATCGCCAGGCAGTGTGATCGGTGTCGGCTTTGCAGGTTACCCAGGGATTTTTGCGTATCCGATGAATCTGGTCGCGGGATTCTTGGCATTTGGCTTTGGGAGCACGAAATCGAAGACGCTTACGCCGAATTTCTGCTCGCCGCGGTATGTACGTCCGTCGCTTGCGCCAACCATAAGGGGACGCCCATCGGCTCGCGCCTTGCCAAGGTAAA
>JAXIPG010000213.1:0-29624 GCA_045403045.1 Terrimicrobiaceae bacterium | reverse complement strand
CTTCACTCAATACAATCCGGGCGGCAGGTCGGGCCATCCCGCACCTTCCATTATTACGTTATATTATGCAAGTAGATACTAGCGTCGACATTAACGAATAATCCCGGCATTTCACCCGAAGCCGCGGCGTCGTTGGTGAAGGAACGGATCGAGGTAGCATTGGGGAGCGGTCAGCGAGTAGTGGCGTCCGCCTTATGGACGCAGGAGAGCCGAGAGTTCGCGAACTCGCTAAGGGCCGTGATCGACAACGACGGCGCACGGGTTTACGATGCCGCGCTGCGAAACGCCTTCCGCTGCGGCCGGACGATCGACACGCCCGTCGGGCAGTTCGTCGAACTGCATTCTCTGCAACGCCCAACGCCCTGACCGCTCGCGCGGGATACTGCACTCGGCCGTCGAGTTGGATGTGCGCTGACGTGGGGGGACGCGTGATTGCAGGGTGGCCGGGTGGACTGGACCCTGGAGCGGACCTTGGCAGACCGTTGGTGGAGCCCTTGCCTGGAAAATTCACGAGCGATGTCTTCCATTCGCCAAGCTTTTCCGAAAAATCCGCAGATGACCCAGATGGACGCTGATCGAAGACCAGGCGACTGAAATCGCGGCATGGGTTGCCGCAACTCAACAACGGCCCTTTTTTAGGATTGAGGTGAGTTTTTCGAACAGTCACGACGGCTCCCATTGTCGCATAAGTGTGAGTTTCGTTGTCGTCATCTGCGTTGGACATTATTTTTTGCGCCTAATCAGGTTGTCGTAATCCCCATGTGGACCGATCCAGAACCAAATGACCGTATCACCTTCCATTATACCAAGCGCTCGATAGTGATCGGTAATCCGTGCAGACCAATAGTCCTGGACCTTCTTAAATTGGAGCGATGTATGTCTGGGATCCCGTAGCCAGAGGCTTAACTGCTAACTTCTGAATATCTTTGGGAAGAAGGTTGTAGTTCTTCCAGAAAGAAGTTGCTGCCCTCTCTTCATCAGGCGGGAACGGGGTAGTCCGACCCGCGTGGAACTCCGATAGAGCATCCTGCGCAAGATGGTCTAGCCGTCCAGCCTTGATATCCTCTTGGCTCTGCTTATCCCACTCGTCCGCGAACTTGGAAGAAATCCAATTGGCAAGCTTAAAAAGCTCATCCCTAGGAAGTTGCTCAATCGCAACTTCAATTTCTTCAATCGTGCTCATGGCAATATCATACTACGATGGGGTATGGTGGCAATCCAGTCACTGCCAAACGTGTTCTAGAATGACATGGCGAGTTATTGCACTAGAAGTTTGTCGGACGCAGAGCGAGCTTTTCGCAAGCTCGTGTGCCTGAACGCCAAATGAAAGAAAGGCCCTCATCGCGACACGTCATGAACTCCCCAGCTCAGGTGGAGCGCCATATTGGCATTTATTCTCTCTTCTGTGCGTAATCCCCTCAATCAGTCCTCGGAGCGAAAGACCCTGGAAGTGCCTTGGCTTCAATAACCTTCACAATCTTCCTCAATCTAGCACGAATTGGGTCGAGCTCGAGGGATGTGACTCTCGTTGTCTCCATCTGCGTCAATCTGCGTTTATCTGTGGCTTCCACATTGCTGCCTTCCTCTTCATCAGGCGGGAAGTCTGAATTGCGCTTCGAGATAATCGTAAGCCGCGAGCAGCTTGCCGAACGGTCGAAAGCCGGTCAGCGCGGTCATAAGGCCGCACGATTGAACAGGTCCGGCGTGCACGAGGTCGGGCTTCACAGATTCAAGAACAGCTTCGAAAGCGGGTATCAGAGCAAGCCGCGCTTCAAGCGTATCGGGGCGACCAAGACCGCCCTGCCAGTTCACCGCGCGCACGTTCCCAGGAAGCGCGCGCTTTTCGTATCTCACGCCGTCGCTTTCGAGGTGCAGAAAAAAGATCTCGTGTCTCGACGCGGAAAGCTTCTGCAAAAAGATCACCCAACACATTCCCGACAACAGCTCCCAGCTCGTGCGCTACTACGGGTGGTATTCCAACAAGATGCGCGGTCGGCGGGCCAAGCAGGCGGACGAAGAAGTGCAGACCGAGGGCGACGCCGTGGAGGTGATCGACGTTTCCGCCCACGAGCCGCGCCGCATCCCTTCCAAGAAGTGGCGCGAGTTGATCAAGAAGGTGTGGGAGGCCGACTCGCTGCGGTGCCCGAAGTGCTCACGGGAAATGCGCAGCGTTTCGCTCATCGACGAGGAGGATGTCATCGAGCGCATCCTGCGCCATCTCGGGCTCTGGCAAGAGGGGGTGCGCGTGCATTCCGGCACCGACCCGCCGGGCGAAACGACCCTCAATCCGTGGCTCGACGAGCCCTTCCCCGACTACGACACCGAACCGGTCATGGCGTTCTCCGCCACCTGAAACGTCCGGAAGCGCCCGCGGAAAGATCGGAGGACGCTTCGCGATCAACGTGCCCATCCACGACGTCAGCGTCGGCATCCACGGCCCGATGCGGTCGAGATATCCAACAGTTCCTCATCGGTCTTGCGCTCGTGGCATCAATGGCAACCGCGGAGAATCTCAGGCATTTGGGGTGGTTTCTGCCTCAGACTTCTTGACGCTCTCCCAGGCGGCTCAGGACAAAATCTTCCCTGTGCTCACCTTCGCTTAGTCTGCGCCAACCTGCACATCAAACTCCCGCACGCCCGCCAGACCTTGCAGAAGGACTTCAGGCCCGGCTGCCGCTAGAACCGGAGACCGCCACGCACCAGAAGGGAGGGAAAGAAGTAGCGTTCGGCTTCGAGGGCGCGCTTGATGTTTTACGCGATCCGAAAACCGAGCTGTTCTTTCGCAAAGAGGAGGTAGCCGAGCGGAGGCCCTTTTTTTACTTTTCGACTATTGCGGAAGCAAGCCTTCTCTGCAAAACTATTTTCGTCATTATCCCTATGAGAAAGAGTATTTTCCAACTGTTAGCGATTGTCGTTGCACTCGTGTTTACGACTTCCTTCGGCACCACAAAAGAAATCGAACTGTGGTTTATCCCCATGTCGCAAGAAGGGCCCCCAAAGGCGCCACTGCTGAAGTGGAGCAAAGAAAACCTTCCGAAGTTGCTGCCTCAAGGCGTTACCGTTGCAAACAACTATGGGCCTCCAATTTACCAGGATGCTCAACAGAAATTCATCGTGCAGGGCCGAAGAGGGAAACCGGATGTAATTGAAGGTGTGCTCGAGGGACTGATCGCCTACCAAAGAGGAGGACTCCTTGAGCCGCTTGACGACTACTTCAGCAAATGGCCAGACAAAAGTCAGTTCATCCCGAGCACGCTCAAAGCGCTGACTATAGATGGAAAGCTTTACGGCATTCCCTACAACACGAATGTCCGAGTCCTGCTGTATCGCAAAGACCTCTTTCAGAAATATAACTTAACTCCTCCAAAGACGTGGGCCGAGATGTTGCAAGCCGGTGCCACCATCTCGGCCAAAGAGTCAGGAGTTGCTGGTCTTGGATTGACGACCAAGAGCGGCAGTGTCCGCACTTTTCAGGAATTCATTTCCTGGTTTTTTCAGGTCAACGGCGGCGAGAACCCGTTTAAGGATGACGATGCGACAAAGAAGTGGACGATGAATACGACGCCGGAAAAGCTGGCGCAGGTCTTGCAGCTGTATAGCGATATTTTCTTCGGCGCAAATCCTTCCGCGGCGAATCAGAATACGCGTGGCAACGATTACCAAGCCACCGATACCGACTACGTCTCAGGCAAAAGCGCAATGGTCCCGATGGGGCCATGGATCTACGCTAACCGGACAACTGGCGATGTAGCGAAAAAGATTTTGGAAGAGCAAACCGGAGTTGTCCCACTGCCGCTGCCTCCTGAGGGGACGCAGGCGACTTATCTCGAAGTGAAACCCATTATGATCAATGCTAACAGTAAGGAAAAGGATGCAGGCTGGGAAGTGATCAAAGTGTTGGCCGGAAAGGATTTCGTTGCCTTAGAGAACAAGCTGGAAGGGGTGAATCCCCCTCGCCAGGATGTGGCGGATCTTCCTGATTTCAAGGACGACTGGTGGCAGCAAGCATTTGTCGCTCAGTTACCAACGGGCGTCGCTTTAGCTCCCATCAACTGGGGACTCGTCGTCAATGACCTCACTGAAGCGCTGCAGAAAGTAATCTACAAGAAGAGCACCCCGGAAGATACCGCTAAGGAACTCTACAACGCGCTCGAACAACGGGCAAAGAACAACCAACTCTAGGACCCTAAGGCGGAAGGCGATCCTCGACGCACTTCATAACGAGTCTGACAATACCTCAGCCACGGCGCCCATTGTGAGAGGTCGAGAACAGAATCTTCGCAGCTTTTCTCAGGACGCAAAGGGAAGCTTTTGGGCGACATGGAAGAGCTTCCGTCAAGCGGCGTTTGGCTATGTGCTGCTGGCTCCGGCACTTATCATCATTCTCGGGCTGAATCTTTATCCGACGATCTCTGGCATCGTAACCTCCTTCACGAACCAGTCTCTTCTAGATCCCTATCACTGGGCCTTTGTCGGGTTCGAGAATTTCCAGAAGCTGTTCAACGATCCGGTATTTCGAATCTCGCTCATTCACTCGCTGGTGCTCACTGGCTTAGCCGTAGGCCTCCAGGTGGCGTTGGGTTTGATTCTCGCACACTTGCTCATTCAGGAAGTGCCTGGTATCCACTTTTTTCGGAGTATCGGGATGATCGCGTGGGTGCTTCCGATTATCGCTTCGGTGGTGATGTTTCGGTTCATCACGCTACCGAACTACGGCTTCATTAACATCGTTCTCACAGATCTCGGCCTGGGCCGATTTGCACGCAATTGGTTCGGCGATGAGACATACGCATTTGTGCTGGTTCTCATCATGCATCTATGGAGGAATGTTCCCTTTTACGCCATTTCCTTCATGGCGGCGATGCAGTCGATTTCGGTCGATGTCTATGAAGCAGCACGAATCGACGGGGCCTCCAGTTGGCGGCAATTCCTTCACATTACGCTACCCAACTTGCGCTACATTATTTTGGTGATGGTCATTCTCCACGTCACTTTTACCTTCAACAACTTCGACTTTGTGTACCTGTCGACTGGCGGCGGCCCGGTTAACTCAACGGAAGTCCTACCTACCTTCATCTATAAACAGGCGTGGAACGGGTATGCGCTCGGATACGCGAGTGCCGGAGGCGTGATCATGCTGATCGTTCTCGTCCTGCTGGCGTTCGGTTGCAAAAAACTTATCGGAGGATTCTCGGAAGAATGAAGACGAACAAAAAGAGGCTGGTAATCATTTATGGCGGGCTATTTATGTTTTACGCGTTTCTCCTACTGCCGATCGCATGGCTGGTTCTCTCCAGCCTCCGGAACAGCGACTCCATTCAATCCGGCAGGCTCATTCCCTATCCATCAGAACTAACCGGATCCAATTATGTCGAGGCATTCCGGATCAGCAATTTAATCACATGCCTCGGCAATTCGTTCCTAATCGCCATCAGCGTGATGCTCTTAGTAGTCTTTATCGGCAGCCTCGGCGCGTATGCGCTGAGCAGATGCCAACTGAGAGGAAAGAATATGTTCATGATGTTGGCTCTGATGCCGCAATTTTTCCCGTACGTCCTGATCTTGATTCCGTTTTACGTGTTGATGTCGAATCTTGGGCTCGTCGATAGCCACCTCGGACTCATCCTAACGCACACCTCAATTACCCTGCCCTTTGCGCTGTGGATGCTCACGGGATATTTCAATGCGATTCCGCGTGATCTGGATCAGGCGGCGCTAATCGACGGTTGTTCGCGCCTCGGGGTATTATTTCGAATCATTTACCCGATTGCGATCCCTGGCATGGTGGTCGCGGGCTTTTTCGCGTTCGTCGTTTCCTGGGGCGATTATCTGTTCGTCTCAATTCTCTCGCAGAGCCAAGAAACACAAACGCTTCCCATTGGTCTACAAACATTCATGAGCAGCCTCCAGGTCAAATGGGGACTAATCACAGCCGGAACGGTGATCGCAATTGTCCCGACAATCGTCTTTTTCGCGATCGTTCAGCGCCGCCTTGTCGCCGGCCTAACCGCTGGAGCAGTGAAATGACCTCCCGCAGCGAGCGATAAGCCGGATTCTCAGTCAAAAGCGACAAAATACGAGTCTATGGCCAAAATCACATTTATCGGGGCTGGAAGCCTTGTCTTCACTCACAACCTTTGCAACGACATCCTGCTGGCACCGGCTTTGCAGGATAGCACGATCATGCTCATGGATATTGATCCGGAGCGCCTCGAACAATCCAGACAGATCGTTCAGGCGATCGCAGACAAAAGAAAGCTGCCGGCACGAATTGAGGCCGCGACTGACCGGGCAAAGGCAATCCGAGACGCGGACTACGTCATCACGACCTTCCAGGAAGGCGGACTAGAGGCCTACGAATCCGACATTGAGATTCCGCGGAAATATGGAGTCGAACAATGTGTCGGTGACACATTGGGACCTGGTGGCATTTTCCGCGCGCTGCGCACGATTCCTGTCCTTATCGATTTGTGTGCAGAGATGGACAAACTGGCTCCCGATGCGTTGTTATTGAACTATGTGAATCCCATGGCAGCCAACTGCTGGGCCGTAGACGCGGCCACGGGACGTCCGCATGTCGGGCTTTGTCACAGCGTTCAGGGAACCAGTGAAATGTTAGCTAGATGGATCGATGTCCCGTATAACGAGGTCCGCTTCTTTTGCGCGGGGATTAATCACCAGGCATTTTTCCTTAAGTTCCGTCATTTCAAAAAGGATCTTTATCCGCTCATCCGCGAAGCGATCCAACGTCCCGCAGTGTACGGCGAAGAACCGGTTCGCATCGAGTTAATGAAACACTTCGGGTACTTCGTCACGGAGTCGAGTGGCCACGCGAGCGAGTATTTTCCCTATTTTCGAAAGTCTGCGAAAATGGTGGCGGAAGAGTTGGTACCTAAGTTTACCGAGGAAGCAAATTACTGGTTGGAATTCGGGCGAACGGGTGGATACTTACACCACTGCCAGCGCCGCCTTGACGAATTTCAGCAAGAACACGAAGCCATCCTGGCTGAAGATCCAAGTTTGGAGCGGACCCATGAATATGGATCGTACATTATCGAAGCTATTGAGACTGATAAGCCGATTCGTATAAACGGAAACGTGCCGAACACCGGACTAATCGAGAACCTTCCGGAAGGGTGCTGTGTGGAGGTGCCATGCCTCGTAGATAGCAACGGGATCCAGCCGACGAAGGTTGGGAAGTTGCCGCCGCAGCTCGGCGCACTTAACCGCACGAGTGTTAACGTCCAGGAGTTGACCGTCGAAGCCGCTCTCACCGGCAACAGGGAAGCAATCTATCACGCCGCTATGCTCGATCCCCTAACGGCCGCGGTTTGCACCCTCCCCCAAATTCGCAGCATGGTGGATGAGTTATTAGGAGCCCAGCAGCGCTGGGTCACCAACATAAAGTAGAATTGGAGAGCGTCAAAAGGTCGGGGGTCGAGCGGCGTGAGTCCCATGGTCGCCGCACGGTAGCTGAGCAGACATCCTCAGCCTAATCGGAGGTTCCCCAGACTGCGAGTCGAAGTCAACCTTCCTGCGGCCCGGCGCTATGGCATCAAGCCCGGCGACGTGCGGCGTGCGTCGGCAACGATATTTGCGGGTGAGGAGGTGGGGGATCTCTTCAGAAATGGAAAGGCCTACGACGTGAATGTGTGGAGCACGCCCGAAACGCGCAACAGCGTGAGCAGCGTTAGCAATCTGCTTCTCGACGCGCCGAACGGCGGCCACGTCCGGCTGGCTGAAGTGGCGGACGTGCGCATTGCGCCAGCGCCGAGCGTGATTTATCGCGAAGACAACTCACGTCGCATCGATGTGTGTCCAGCGACAGTTATTTCTCCCCATCCAGCGACAGTCATAATTCCCCATTGTAGGGAGTGATCGTTCCTTATTTTGGTTGATCCGCTCGAGCATATTCGTACTCTTAAGATGTTTGTGATGCTCTCGGGGTAAGCGATAGAAGGTCAGGGTTTCTTTTCAATATTCTCTTCCACCCGCGCGCAGAGCTTTGGATATTTCTCCTGCCATCGCAGGAGCCAGGCCGCCAGAACTCTGCGGGCTTCCTCTGCGTTGCGTCGATCCATCGCAATTCGATCAGGCTGTCGTCGGCAACCTTGCGAGGGAGATAGTCGAGCGCGTTGCGTAGAAAATGCACATAGCAGCGCTGCCAGTAAGCTTCCGGCAGCACTTCCATAATCGCCCGTTTGAGCCCAGCATGATCGTCGCTGACCGCGAAGATCACTCCGCGCAGGCCGCGTCTTTTCAAACCAAGAAGGCCATCTCCTCCGCGAATAGATGAGACGCCAATGCGGTCTCCCCGCTCTCACGAGCAGCCGAGCGCGCCGCCGCCGCAGGCCAAGGAGAGAGAACGTTTTCTTCGCGTCCAACCAGGAGGGTCCCGCCCGGGGGCCGAGACAACCCGAGGGATTTGGCGAGACTGAATTTAACAGGCGCCAGTTGGGTGTCAGTTTACGAACGGCTCACGTCGGCCATAAAGATCAGGCATTACTCCCCGAAAACGTTACAGGCCTGTAGGTTCTGGACACAGCAATTTCAGATCTTGTAAGGACCGCCTCTCCTTGCTCTCGTCCGGCTCCTACCAGGCGTAGGACTCGCCGTTGCGGCCGAGGAATTTTCCAGTCTGCTCCATTGTCAATCCGGTGATTGTTTGCGCGAGCGACCGAGCTGATTCCTGCGGCGTCAGCGGAGCATTCGTCCCGCCCATTTCGGTCTTCACCCAGCCCGGACTGATCGCTGCCACAACGATGCCTTTCGAGCGAAACTCAGCCGCGAGAGCGCGCGTCAGCATGTTCAACGCAGCCTTCGAAACCGAATAGGGATAGTAAGCGTAATCCTTTTTCTCGCTGATCGATCCCGCGCCCGAAGAAATGTTCGCCACACGGGCATTGGCCGAATTCTTCAGGTGCGGCAGGAAGGTCCGCGTCACGCGCGCCACACCGGTCACATTGCAATCGAAGGCCTCATTGAACCATTCCGGATCAACACGCTCGAAGGGTTCATCGCCCTGACCGGGAAACACCGCGGCATTGTTCACGAGCACTTCGAGGGATTTGCCTTCAAGAAATTGGGCAGATTGTGCAATTGTCGCATTGTCACAAACATCCAATGCCAAGGTCGTAAGATTGGCCCACTTCCGGGCGAGAGCTGCAAGCTCAGGGCGCTGCGGCGCTCGCGCGGTGGCGAAAACCTCCCAGTCCGCACGCGCGAATTCCTCCGCAAGGGCCAGGCCGATCCCGCGGCCGCATCCAGTGATCAAAACGCGTTCCTCCATAGCCTTATAACAAATCCATCTGCCCCAAGCCCTCCCTGATGGCCGCCTTTTTGCGGCGCGTCCTTGCGAAGGGAACCGCCTCGTCGTGCTCACCGGCCAAGCGTGGGGCGCCTTCGGCGTTGAGCTCAGCCTTTTCAAGGTTGTTAAGAATTTCCTTGGCCCGATTGAGGACGTTGTCGGGCAGACCGGCCAGCCGCGCAACCTGAATTCCGTAGCTCTGGTCGGCGCGACCGGGCAGGATTTTTCGAAGAAAGATCACCTGATCGTTCCATTCGCGCACGGCGACATTGAGGTTTACGACACCGGCACGGGTGCGCTCGAGGTCCGTGATTTCGTGGTAGTGCGTTGCAAACAGCGTGCGGCAGCCTATGGCGTCGTGGAGATGCTCAGCGACACTCCAGGCAATGCTGAGCCCATCAAACGTGGAGGTTCCTCGGCCGATTTCGTCCAGGATGACGAGGCTTGCGGCGGTCGCGTTGTTCAGAATGTTTGCCGCCTCGTTCATCTCGACCATGAAGGTGGATTGACCCTTCAAGAGGTCGTCGCTGGCGCCGATCCGCGTGAAGATGCGGTCCGCCACACCGATCCGCGCGGAAGCGGCGGGCAGATAGCTGCCGATCTGTGCCATCAAAGTGAGTAGCGCGACCTGGCGGATGTAGGTGGATTTCCCTGCCATGTTCGGGCCCGTAATGATGGCGAAGCGTCTGTCCGCGTTATCGAGTGCGGTATCGTTGGGAACAAATCGTTCCGCGGACGTCTGCTGATCCAGGACGGGATGACGGCCCTCAACGATCTCGAGCAGACCGGAAGCGTCAACCTCGGGACGGCAAAAATGATGCTGGCGCGCCGTTTCAGCCAGCGAGGCAATTACGTCCAGGGCAGCAATGGCGGCGGCGGTAGCCTGAATGGAGGAAATTTCAGCGAGCGCCATGCCGCGCAGGCTCTGGAAAATCTCGATCTCGCGGGCTTTTGCGCGTTCATCGGATCCGAGAATCTTGCCTTCGATGTCTTTGAGTTCCGGCGTGATAAAGCGCTCCCCGTTGACCGTCGTCTGCTTGCGCATGTAGTCGCCCGGAACGGAGGAGAGATTCGCCCGGGTGATCTCGATGAAATAGCCAAAGACGGAGGTGAAGCGGACTTTAAGCGATTTGATTCCCGTGCGGGCGATTTCGCGCTCTTGAAGGCATGCGATCCAGTCCTTTCCCTCGCGGGATGCCGCGCGAAGTTCGTCGAGCGCCGGATCGTAACCGTCGCGAACGAGACCACCGTCGCGCAAGACCGCAGGCGGTTCCTCCACGATTGCCCTGGAAAGCGTTTCGACGAGATTGGGAAGGGGGTGAAGTTGCCTGACGAGCTTGCCTAAAAGCGTCGCGGAGCCGCTTGAGCAAAGCGCGCCGACGCAATCTGCGACTCCTGGCACAAGGGCCAGCGAGCAGGCAAGGGAGGCGAGATCGCGGGCATTGCCCGACGAGCCGTTAAGACGCGCCACGGCACGCTCCAGATCGCGGATTTCCGCGAGATGCTCGCGGAGTGCGCCAAGCAGCAGCGAGTCCTCGAGCAGGCGGGCGATGGCATCCTGCCGCAAGCGGATTTCGTCGACATTCCGCAGCGGATGAAGCACCCAATCCCGGAGAAGGCGCGCTCCCATTGGCGTGACCGTGCGATCGAGCACGCCAAGAAGCGTCATCGCCTTCCCGGCGCGGGACTGGACGAGTTCAAGGTGGGTCTGCGTTGCGGCGTCAAGGATGAGAAACTCGCTGGAGCGATAGGGTTGAAGCCGGCGAAGGTGCGAAGCATTTCTTCGCATCTGTCGGGTCAGGTAGTGCAGAAGAGCCCCTGCCGCACCCACGGCAGCCGGCAGGTCATCGCAGCCAAAACCATTGAGCGAATGGACCTTGAAATGCTCTCGCAGGAGTTCCCCGGCCGGCAAGGGCTCGAAAATGTAACCGTCGAGAAAGTTGGCGTTTCCGAGAGCACCAAAAAAATCTCGCTGCTGCTCGGGGGCTATCATTTCGGCCGGCAGGATGCGGGCAAGTTCGTCGACGAGAAGTTGGATGTGCGCCACCTCCGTGAGGCGAAATTCTCCGGTGGTCAATTCACAGAAAGCCAGACCAATGGCTCCGTCGCAGTGGCAGACGGCAGCGAGGTAATTCGGACGGCGATCATCAAGGCCAAAGTCGTCAAGCGTGCCGGCGCTCAGAATCTGGCTGACTTCGCGCCGAACAAGTTTCCCGGCTTGCACCTCGCCGACTTGGTCGCATATCGCCGCGCGCCACCCGGCGGCGATCAGCTTTTCGATGTAGCCTCGTGCCGAATGAAACGGGACGCCGCACATGGGTATCTCGCCGCGCTTGGTGAGGGCCACATTGAGAATGCCTGACGCCTCCCTGGCATCTTCGCCGAACATTTCGTAGAAATCCCCCAGTCGGAAAAGCAGGAGAGTGTGAGGAGGCAACTCACGCCGGATGGCATGGTATTGCTTCATCATGGGTGTCTGCGAATCACCGGACATGGAAATCTTACTCAAAGAGCGGTCTTCGTCCCGCGTTGCGCCCTCGATTTCCCATCGAGATTTGAAGGCAATAGACAAGCATCAGGACGAACCACCGTTGCGCCCATTTCATGCTCAACCCTGATGGCGCGAAGGTTCACCGGGCTCTGGCGACTGCCTCAAGAACGCGGCGAGGGGGCTGGTTGCCTCCGCGTGATCAAGTTGCGAAGGAAGACCAGCCTCGAAGGCTTCTCGCGCACACTCGACGGCGGCCTTGAATGCACGCGCCATACGAACGGGGTCGCGCGCAGCGGCGATTGCGGTATTTACAAGCACGGCATCGGCGCCCATTTCGAAAGCCTCGGCGGCGTGACTCGGCGCACCGATGCCCGCATCGACCACCACGGGAACGGCAGCTTGCTTGATGATGATTTCGATCTGAGCACGGGTTTCAAGCCCCCGATTGCTGCCGATGGGCGATCCCAGCGGCATGACCGTCGCCGTGCCGACATCTTGAAGCCGCTTAGCCAGCACTGGGTCCGCGTTAATATAGGGCAGTACGGTAAAGCCTTCCTTTACAAGAATTTCCGCAGCCTTAAGGGTTTCGATGGGATCGGGTAACAGATAGTGCGGGTCGGGATGTATTTCGAGTTTCACCCATCTCGGCAGCCCGGCCGCCGCAGCAAGACGGGCAAGGCGCACCGCTTCGCCTGCGTCCAACGCGCCGCTGGTGTTGGGCAGGAGGAGGTATTTATGCGGATCGATGAAATCAAGAATGTTGGCAAACGGATCATGCTTCCCGCTGAGGTCGGCACGACGCAGGGCAACTGTCACGATCTCCGTTCCGCTGGCGGCAAGGGCATCGCGCATGATTTCGTTGGAAGAAAATTTCCCGGTGCCGACCAGGAGACGCGAGGAAAACTCGCGTCCTGCAATTTTCAAGGGGCCGCTCATTCTCTTCTCTTAATGCGCTCCGCCCTCGACAGCAAGAGCGGCAGCCTCTTGCTTGAGGGCGATACCGTGGCGTTCACCCATTGAGTCGGTGAGGCGGGCGTATTCGGCAACGGGCAGGTGACAAGCACTGTCATGAGGAACTTCATGAAACCGGCTAAGGTAAGGCGTTCGCTCATTGGATCAAGTGATTCGGAACTCTGGGGGAGGCGCGGCCTCGAAGGCCAGCAATCGGCCATCGAAGGGATGGCGAAATTCCAGCTTCCACGCATGCAGCATGTGGCGGGAAAAGCTACCGCGGCGTCCATAGAGCGGATCGCCGAGAACGGGACAGCCGAGGTGCTTGAGGTGAACGCGGATCTGATGCGTGCGGCCCGTACGCGGACGGCACTCCATGAGGGTGACGCCGCCCGCCGAACCGAGCACGCGATATTCTGTCACCGCGGGCCGCCCGCGGCCGATAGCGCAAACGGCCATCTTTTTTCGATTCACGGGATGGCGAGAGATTGGCGCGTCCACGACACCACTGCGCCGTCGCGGAGTGCCGGAAACCAAGGCCAGATAGACCTTGCCCACTTCCCGCCCGGCGAATTGCGCGGCGAGCGAGCGGTGGGCGGAATCGGTCTTTGCCACGACAAGACAGCCGCTGGTTTCTTTGTCAAGCCGGTGCACTATGCCGGGACGCTCGACGCCACCGATTTGCGATAGACTGCCAAAATGGTGGAGCAGCCCCGAGACGAGCGTTCCCCCTTTGTGTCCCGGGCCGGGATGAACGACCATTCCCGCAGGCTTGCTGAGGACAGCGAGGAAGTCGTCTTCAAAGAGAATTTCAAGCGGCATCTCCCGGGCCTGCGCCGATTCACATCGCATCGGCGGCGATTCGCGCCAGAGGATCTCATCACCGGCACGCACCATTTCTGATGCTTTGGCCGGCGCGCCGTTAAGAAGCACTCCCCCGGACCGGATTACGGCTTGAATTCGCGAGCGGGAAATCGCGGGCAGGCACCCTGCCAGACAGCGATCGAGCCGACCGCCCGCCGCCGTGGGGGAGACGTTAAATACGCATTCCCTGGCATCGGACGAGGGCGAATTTCTTTGCGAAAAAATCATCACCACTGATAGTAACCCGGTTTACTCATTCATCTCTTGGAGCAATGTTAAAAGAGGAAAGTTGCGACGAGCCCGAAGAACGGACTGCCGAAACGCAAATCGAGGAGATGCAACGGCCCACCTATAAATCGGGTGCCGAGGGCGAGTTCATGGAAACGACCCCTGTCTCCGAACAAGCAGCGGAGGAAGCCGGAGCCAAAGGACGACTTCTCGAAGCATGTCCGGTCTGCGACATTTGGATGGACGTCACCGATCATGCGCCTTTGGCGGAGGTTCGCTGTCCGAACTGCGGACAGCCATTGCAGGCACACAGACAATTCAACAATTACCGGCTCATCGCGCTCCTCGGCGAGGGAGGCATGGGGTCGGTCTTCAAAGCCGTCGACCGCAACCTCAACCGCAACGTTGCGCTCAAGATTCTTCAGAAGGAATGCAGCGCAAATGAGGAAGAGCGCGCCAAGCTCGAGGAAGAGGCCCGTATCACCGCCTCAATCAACCACCCGCATGTCGTCAAGGTGTTTTCGTTCGGCGAAGACCATGGCCAGTTCTACCTTGCGATGGAGTTGGCCGAAAAAGGCTCGCTCGACGATCTCATGGGCATTCAGCAGCGTTTGTCAGAGATCCAGGTGCTCCAGGTCGGCATCCAAATCGCCGAAGGACTCGACGCGGCGCTCGAACGGAACCTCATCCATCGGGACATCAAACCGGGCAACATTCTTTTTTCTGATCCGCATACCGCCAAGCTCGTGGATTTCGGCCTTGCCATCGTGATGGACGAGGCAGCGCACGCTCGCGGCGAGATCTGGGGAACGCCCTACTACATCGCGCCAGAAAAACTCGAGAATCAACTGGAGGACTTCCGCAGCGATATCTACAGCCTTGGCGGGACGCTTTTCCATGCGCTGGCCGGACGCCCTCCCTACGAGGCTGAAAGGGCCTCGACGGTCGCTCTCAAGCAACTCATGAGCCAGCCGGTGAGCCTTCAAGCATTTGCCCCGGATGTCTCCAGTGAGACAACGTACGTGATCAATCGCATGCTGGCGAAAAATCCTGACCAGCGATACGCCTCCTACTCCGAGCTTATCGAACATCTGTCCTATGCCCGTGCCAAGCTGCTGGAACGAAGCCGGCATCCGCAAAGGCCCAAGGAGCGCATGGTCCTGGAGACGCCAGCCTCAAGAAATCTCGCAGGACTTCTCAGCCTTGGCCTGCTCGCCCTCTTCATTGCCTCCTGCGTGATGATTTATGTCCTTCGGGAAAGGAACCTTGGCGTTGCCATCCCGTCGGTCGCGCCGGCCGCAAGTTCGGACCGCCATACCGCGGGTGAGTTGAAGGAAATGTTCCTGCGGGCCGTCCAAATGCTTGGAAACCGGCAAACTGACCAAGCCCTTGCCGCGTTCGACCGCCTCGCCACATTCACTGAAATTGCGCAGCCCATGAAGAACTGGGTTCGCATGAACGGAGCCCTGACCACGCTGGTGGCCGGCAACGGAAAGGAGGCGGCACGACGCTTCGGAGAGATCGAAAGAGACGGCAATTATTCGGTCGAGGAAGCGGACCGGCTGCTGGCGAGCTTTTTCGTTGAGGCGAGCAAGCAACTTGCCAAACCCAAAAAGCGAATTCCTGCATCGATCACAAAGCTCTATTCGAACACAAACTTCGAGGCGTTCGGTCTCCTGTGTTTTGCCCTGCACGATTGGGAAATCGGCGAATTCGAGGATGCCAGCTCGATCCTCGATACCTTTCTCAAAGCCAAAATTCCGGAATCCGAGAACTGGATCGAGGACTATAAACCGTTGGCGGCGGACTACTATGGCGACTGCAATCTTCTGGCGCCCATCGAGAAGGCTCTCCCGGAAGCGATCAACCCAGCGTCCGCGCAGGCCCTCGTCGAGAAAGTCCGAACCGCGCGCGAATCCCTCCGAACCCGCGGACGGGCGCACGCGCGGCTGGAGGCGATCGAACGGCAGCTCATCGCCAAGGGCGCGAATCCGAAAATCCTTTGAAACCTGCTGTCCTCGCGACGTATTGCATCCTTCCTCTTGCGGGACTGTCCGCCATGACGGATAAACAAAAACCATGAGCGAGCCAAATCTGCCCACTCCCGAGCAGTTGCAACAGCGCCTGCAGGAATTTCTCCGCGCAAGCTTCGCAACGACGCCGGCACAATCGAGCCCCGCCGAGAGCGCCGATGAGCCGGAGCAAAAGGCGCATCCGGTCTTCGAATTTCAGCTCACCCCGCGCGACATCAAGCGGCATCTGGACCGCTTCGTCATTCAGCAGGACGAGGCCAAAAAGGTTCTCAGCATCGCCGTTTGCGACCATTACCATCACGCGCAATACATCGCCTCGCTCTCACCGGAGGAGGGAAACAAGATTGAATACGCGAAACAAAACGTCGTCCTTATCGGCCCGACGGGGGTCGGTAAGACTTATCTTGTCAAGCACATCGCGGATCTGGTGGGCGTCCCCTTTGTTAAAGCCGACGCCACAAAGTTCAGCGAAACAGGCTATGTCGGCGGTGACGTGGAAGACCTCGTTCGCGAGCTTGTTCACAAGGCCGACGGCGACGCTGCGCTTGCCCAATATGGAATCATCTACATCGACGAAATCGACAAGGTTGCCAGCTCGGGAGAGATGATCGGACGCGACGTGAGCGGTCGCGGCGTACAGACGGCCTTGCTCAAGCTCATGGAGGAAACCGAAGTTCCGCTCAGAGGCGGCAATGATCTCCAATCCCAGCTGCAAGCCGCCCTGGAATTCCAAAGAAAAGGAAAAGTCACGCGCGAATCCATCAATACGCGCCACATTCTTTTCATCGTCTCCGGTGCATTCGACAAGCTCGTAATCCGCGTCGCCAGCCGGCTGCGCCAGTCGCAGATCGGCTTCGGGGCGGAACCGCGGGAGGCCCTCGATGATTCGAATCTCCTGCGCCGGTCGGCAACGCGAGACTTCGTGGATTACGGGATGGAGCCGGAGTTTATCGGCCGCCTCCCGGTGCGGGTGGTCTGCGACACACTCACCAGCAGCGATCTGTTCGAAATCCTCAAGCGATCCGAAGGAAGCATCATCCGCCAGTATGAACGATCCTTCCGCGCCTATGGCGTGGAGGTTTTCTTTGAGGACGAGGCATTGCGCGAAATCGCCGCACGTGCCGCAGAGGAACACACCGGGGCCCGCGGACTTCTCACCGTTTGCGAGCGGATTTTCCGCGACTTCAAGTTCGAACTTCCCGGCTCGGGCGTCGCGTCGTTCACTGTTACGCCAGGCTTGATCGCACGTCCCGCCGAAGCCCTCGCTGAACTTCTCCATGCAGGCCATGCGGAACGCGAAAAAGCCCAGCGCAGCATCGTGGCGGAGTTCTCAGAGAGGTTCTCAACTGAGCACGGCGTAAAAATTTCCTTCGAGAGCGAAGCCGTAGAGCGCATTCTTAGCAGGGCGGCTGAGGAAAATCTCGGTGTGCGCGAATTTTGCGAACGCGCCTTCAAGGATTACCAGTTCGGACTGACGCTTATCAGACGCAATAGCGGCCGAATCGAATTTACCATTCCCGCCCGCGCAGTGGACAATCCGGACGGCGTCCTTAGCGAATGGGTCGTCGCTTCCTACCGCAATGCGCCCGAGGAACCCAATGCATGAATAGCAACCTTTCTCCCGCAACAAACTTCCTCTCTCCAGGAAAAGCAGAGCAAGACGATCCAAAGGGGCAGACTGAGCTGCCGTTTTCATGAGATACATCAAGGCAACCACTCTCATCGGTACAAGCAGCGCCGCCATCGTCATCGTGCTATTTGCCGCAGGCTGGATTTCCACCACTCCGGATATCGTTCTGCGCGAAAAAATCTACCAAATGTCCAATCCGTTCGTCGTCCCCAACGGCGCCCAACTGCTTCTTATCGTGCTGCTGGCGTTCGCCGCGGCGTGGACAACAGTGGACATCACGCGGCCCGTCCTCAAGGCGGTCGTAGCCGTTGCGGGGATTTTTCTGTTGATCACCGGTTCGCGGACGCTTGCGCTTTATAACGTCTTCTATTCCCCGTTCCCCGGCACGTTCGCGATTCTGGTGAGCTTCTTGATCGGATTGGCGTACGGCCGCAGTGCAAGCGGCTCGCGAAAAAAGCTTATGGAGCGCCTTTTCGGCCAAAGAGTGTCGCGGAACGTTTTCAATCGCCTGGTGAATTCAGATGTTCCGATGGAATTTCCCGGGGCTCTTCAGGAGGGTACCGTCATCGTCTGCGAGGTTCAGAACCACAAGGAACTCATGGAGTTGCTCGCGCCGGAGCATTACGCAGCGATGACAAACCTTTATCTTCAAGTGGCGTCCGACTACCTCGTGGAGGTCGGCGGCTACCTCGACGAATGCACCGGCGAGAGTCTTCGCGTCGTCTTCGGCACTCCGCTTCCCGATGAAAAACATGCCTCCCGCGCCTGCCGTGCGGCCATCGATCTGCTTTCCCGCCTCGACAACCTGAATCGCGAATGCGACGCCACATGGCAGCGGCGCTTTGATTTCCGCATCGGGATCAATTCGGGCGAAATGATCGGCGCGGCTTACGGGGGCTCGCGGCTCGCCAGTTTCAGCGTGGCGGGACCGGCCGTGGAGTTTGCCCGGCGCCTTTGCGCGGCCTGCGCCACCTACGGCTGCCGGATCCTCGTTGGCCCCGAAACCTTCGAGGAGGCGGCCGAAACCTTTGAGGCCAGGCCCATTGAGGTCCTCAAGGCGACCGGCGAACGCCGCCGCATCGAACTCTACGAAATTCTCGCGCCCAAGCATAACCTCTCTCCCGAACGGGAGCGCAGCCGCGATCACTTCTGGCGGGGAGTCATCTATTTCCGCGAAAAGCAGTGGGAAAAGGCGACGCAGGAGTTCTCGAAGGCGCGGATCAGCGGGATTCCCGATGCGGCGCTCGATCTCTACATCCAGCGTGTCGAACGCAGCCGCCGGGGAGAAGAGGACGTCACAAAGGATCAGATGGCCCTCTTCACGGCCTCATAAGGGAAGTGTCGCAAGCAGCCTGTCGGACTCGGAATGAAGCCGGAATTTGAAGCATGAAAGTCCTCGAAAAAATGAACCTGCCCTTTCAGACAGGCTGCTGGAACTCCGCTTCGCGGAGAAAAAACACGGATTTTGCGCCTTTTTTCGGCACGAAGTGCCGATTTTAGCAGGATGTTGGGCGGTTGGCCTCTTCGCACGGTGAGTTTTCGAGGAGAAATGCCACTCGGACTTCGGAGTCCGACACCCTGCTAATGAAGCCTGCCGACTATCCGGAGCCGTTTCGCGAGCTCGCCCGCGAGCTGCGGCGCCTGCCTGGCATTGGCCCGCGCACCGCGGAACGCATCGCCCTCTGGCTGGCTTCATCGAAGGACGCCAGGCCGCTCGATCTCGCCGCCGCGCTCCGTCATGCCGCCGAAAATCTCCGCTCCTGCAAGACCTGCGGCTTCTTTTCCACGGAAGAACTCTGCGAGATCTGCCGCGATGAAGACCGCATCGGCAGGGAGATCTGTGTCGTCGAGCAGGCCACCGACATCCTTTCCATCGAGCGAACGGGCTCCTTCCGAGGCCGCTACCACGTCCTCGGCGGCCGCATCGCTCCTCTGGACCACATCGGTCCGGAACAGCTCCGAATCGACGAACTGCTCGCAAGGGTGCAAGCCGAGGCGCCGTCGGAAATCATCCTCGCCTTGAGTGCGGACGTCGAAGGCGAAGCGACCACGAACTACCTTGCCGAAGCGCTCTCGCCTCTGGGCATATCAGTAACCCGTATCGCTCATGGCCTCCCCGCCGGCGGCGGACTCGAACATGCAGATCCTCTGACACTTCAACGGGCACTCGCTGGACGCAACCCGTTGAAGGTTTGACAGCAACCGCACGAACCCCGATGCTCTTTGCCATGTCCACGCCGAAGATCGATCCAGCGCTTCACCAGGCAAAAAAGCCCGACTGGATCAAGGTCCGACTGCCATCGAATCCGGTCTTCTTTTCCACCAAAGCGCTCGTCTCCGATCTCCGCCTGCACACGGTTTGCGAAAGCGCGCAATGCCCGAACCGATGGGAGTGCTGGAGCCAGGGCACAGCGACCTTCATGATCGCGGGGGAGCGCTGTACACGCGCCTGCGGATTTTGCGCGGTAACGACCGCGAAGCCCTTCGCCCTCGAAGCTGATGAGCCTCAACGCGTCGCGGAAGCCGTGCGCCGGCTACGGCTCAAGCACGTAGTCATCACCGCCGTTGCCCGTGACGATCTCGAGGATGGCGGCGCTCAGCACTTTGCCGAAACGATCGGGGCCATCCGCGCGATGGACGCCAAGATCATCATCGAGGTCCTCACCCCGGACTTTAATGGCAAGGAGTGGGCGTTGCGTCTGGTCCTCGAGGCGCGTCCCCATATCTTTAACCACAATCTCGAAACAGTCGAGCGCCTCACGCCGTTCGTTCGTTCGCGCGCGAAATACCGCCTCTCGCTCGAGGTTCTTCGCACGGCAAAGCACATTGCGCCGGACATCGTGACCAAGAGTGGCCTCATGCTGGGCCTGGGCGAGACCGAGAACGAGCTTTTTGAAGCCCTTGATGATCTACGAGGGGCAAATGTGCAGGTCCTCACAATGGGCCAGTACCTTCGCCCCACGCCCCAGCACCTGCCTGTGGTCGAATACATCAATCCCGAAACTTTCACCCTTTACGGCGAAATCGCCCGCCGCAAGGGATTCGACTTTGTTGCCAGCGGCCCGCTCGTCCGAAGCTCTTACCACGCGGCGGATTTTAATCCCGTCCGTCATCAGGACTAGTCCCGCCCCTTGCGCTGGTGTATCGTTGCAGTTGGCAAACCGCGACTCGCGCACGCTCGCGCGGGCGTCGCCGAATATCTCGCGCGATTGCGGTGTTTTTCCACGGTGGACACCGCGCATATCAAGGCCTCCAATGCACTGCGCGAAGGCAGCCAATTGCTCAGTCGCAGCGAGGGTTGCTTTCGCCTCGTGCTCGATGAGCGCGGAAAAAAGCTTACCAGCCGCGCGTTCGCGGAAGAGGTGAAGAGAATCGAAGGCAATCCCCGCAAGACTTGTGCGCTCCTGGTGGGTGGGCCGGACGGGCTCTCCGAACGGGTGCGTGAGTCCGCCGACCTTCTTTGGTCCCTCAGTCCCCTCACCCTCCAGCACGAGATGGCCCTAGTCGTCGCGCTGGAGCAAATTTATCGCGCACACACCATCCTGGCGGGCATCCCGTACCATAGGGATTGATTTCCAAATCTTGACTGGATCTTCGTCTCAAGCCCGACAAACTGCTCACGCCTTCTTGAATTGTTCGTTAACGAAGTTCCAGTTGACCACATTCCACCATGCCGCGACGTAATCCGGACGGCGATTCTGATATTTCAGGTAGTAGGCGTGTTCCCACACATCAAGTCCAAGAAGCGGCAGTTGTCCATCCGTGACCGGCGAATCTTGATTGGCCGTGGAGAGGATTTCGAGCTTTCCATCCTTTGCCACCAGCCACGCCCAACCGCTGCCAAAACGCTTCAACGCCGCGTCGTTAAATTGCTTTTGAAACTCGTCGAACGATTTGAATTCCGTCTCAATGGCCTTTGCGAGTTCGCCTGTTGGCTTGCCTCCACCTTTCGGGGACATCATCTGCCAAAACAAAGAGTGATTGACATGCCCGCCCACATTGTTGCGCAGGCCGGTGCGGATCGCTTCCGGGGCCTTGCTCAGACTTTTAAGCAATTCTTCCGGCGAAAGTTTGGCCAACTCGGGCTGGTCGGCGAGCAGCTTGTTGGCATTGTCCACATAAGCCTTGTGATGCTTGTCATGATGGATCTGCATGGTGAGCGTGTCGATTTGGGGCTCCAACGCCTCATAGGGATAGGGAAGCGGCGGCAAAGTATACGGGCCGGCCGGCGCCGGCGCGTTGGTCGACTGACCCAGGGCGGATACAAGCGAGCCACCAAACCACATCACGGCAAGGGAACCCAAGCCAAGGCGCAAGGCTTCGCGGCGGGTGTAATCGGAATTGGGATCTGAAGGATTCATGAGTGACAGGCTACGATTAATGAATAACGAAGCAACCCCCGACACTTGGGTCTGGGGGCCGCTCACAAATGCGCGCAGATTCGTGACCTGTCGGAGGCGGTAAAGTCACTCGATTTGTGCAACTTGTGCCCGCTCAATGCGTTGGACGGCGAGTTCCTGGAGAGAGCAAATGCCGAAAAGACGATCAAACCTTGATTTAGAATAATTCTTGATTTAGATCCGGTGGCACATAGGTTGAGCCATCATGAAACCCGTCGCGCAAGGAAACCCCGGCTACGAAGAGACGATCAGCCACAATGGCCATCGTCTCACGCCGCAGCGTCGCGAAGTCTATGAGGTATTGCTCGCCGAGCGCGATCACCCGACGGCGACGGAAGTTTTCCTGCGCGCGAAGCAGCGCATGCCGTCCATTTCGTTGGCGACGGTCTATAATTGCCTGGAGACCCTGGTGGACTGCGGCCTCGCCAAGCAGGTCAATGTGGAACGCGATGCAACGCGTTACTGTCCGAATCTCAATGAGCACGGACACTTCATGTGCGAGCGGTGCGGCAAGGTCTTTGATGTTCCGTTGGCCTCCAGCAAGCGCGTGGAGTGCACATGGGACCTGCCAGCGGGTTTCACCGTCACCCACAGCGAGATCACCCTGCGCGGCGTGTGCGCAAATTGTAGCACCTGAAATCCCAATATCCGACTTTCTCTTTCCGCCATTTTATGAGCCTATCGATCCAAAACCTCCGCGCCAATATCGGCGACTGCGAAATCCTGAAGGGCGTCACCCTTGAAGTTCCCAAGGGCGAAGTGCACGCCATTATGGGTAAGAACGGTTCTGGAAAGAGCACGCTCGCCAAGGTGATGGCCGGCCATCCCTCGTATGAGCTGACAGACGGCGATGTCCTTCTCGACGGCCAGAGCATTCTTGAAATGGAGCCCGACGAACGCGCCCGCGCGGGACTTTTCATGGCGTTTCAATACCCTATGGAGGTTCCAGGCGTAACGATTGCCAACTTTCTGCGGGCGGCGCTGCAAGCCCGTTTACCCGAAGGCGAGGATCTCGACGTCGTCGCATACTATCAACGACTTTATGCCAAAATGGACGCGCTGAAGATTCCACGCGAATTCACCTCTCGCTCGGTCAACGACGGCTTTTCCGGCGGGGAAAAGAAGCGCTGCGAAATCTTGCAGCTGGCCCTGCTCGAACCCGCCTACGCCGTTCTTGACGAAACAGACAGCGGCCTGGACATCGATGCGCTGAAGGTAGTTGCCGAAGGAGTCAATGCGTTGCGCGCTCCGGACCGAGGATTTCTCGTGATCACCCATTACCAACGGCTGCTCAACCATATCGTGCCGGACATCGTCCATGTGATGGTGGATGGCCGAATCGCGCGGAGCGGCGGAAAAGACCTCGCCCTCAAGCTTGAAGCCGAAGGCTACGATTGGGTCGAAAAGGAGGCGGCACTTGCCGCTTAGAAAGGAGAGGATAATGCCATGAGAACAGAAACGACACACGACATCGCAATCGATCGCTCGATCGGTGACTTCCGCTACGACGTCAACTACGAGTTCGACGCTGGCACCGGCCTGAGCGAGCGAACCATCAACTACATCTCCGACGTCAAAGAGGATCCGGATTGGATTCGCGAATTTCGCATGGACGCCTACCGGAGATTCATGGAGAAGCCCATGCCGACGCATTGGGCCAGCCATGAGCTCGACAACATCGTTTTCGACAAAATCCGCTATTACCTCTCGCAGGGCACGCAGCCGAAGCGCTCGTGGGATGACGTGCCTGAAGAGATGAAGCTCACGTTCGAGCGACTTGGCATTCCCGAGCAGGAGCGCAAGTTCCTGGCCGGGGTCGAAGCGCAGTTCGACAGCGAGGCCGCCTACTCGAACATCAAGAAGGCGGTCGGCGAGCAGGGCGTGATCTTTGTTGGCTCGACCGAAGGACTGCACAAGCATCCTGAGATCTTCCGGAAGTGGTTCGGCAAGGTCATCCCGACCGGCGACAACAAGTTCAGCGCTCTCAACAGCGCCGTCTTCTCCGGCGGGTCATTCATTTACGTGCCGCCCGGTGTAAAGGTGAAACATCCGCTCCAGGCCTACTTCCGCATAAACGCGGAGAGCTTTGGCCAGTTCGAGCGCACGCTCATCATCGCCGACGAAGGCAGCGAGGTCATGTATATGGAAGGTTGCACAGCGCCAAAGTTTGAGACTGCGACCTTGCACAGCGCCGTCGTCGAACTTGTCGCCATGCCCGGCGCAAAAATCCAATACGTTACCGTCCAGAATTGGAGTCCGAACGTGTATAACCTGGTGACCAAGCGCGGCCTTGCCCACGAAAAGGCCGAGATCAAGTGGATTGACTGCAACATCGGATCGCGCCTAACGATGAAGTATCCGAGCGTTGTGATGAAAGGCCGGAAGGCACGCGGTGAAGTCATCTCCATCGCTCTGGCCAATGACGGACAGCACCAGGACACCGGGGCGAAGATGATTCATGCCGCCAACGAAACGACCAGCAATATCGTCTCCAAGAGCATCAGCGTTGGCACGGGACGCGCCACTTACCGCGGCCTCGTTCACGTGCCAAAGCATCTCAGGGGCTGCAAGAACAACACCGAGTGCGACGCGCTGTTGATCAACTCCCATAGTCGTACAGACACATATCCGGCCATTTCCGTGCGAGGCCAGGGCAACGCCTGCCAGCACGAGGCCAGCGTCAGCCAGATCAGCGAAGACCAGATCTTCTACATGCAGCAGCGCGGCATACCTGAAGGCGCAGCGATGAGCCTTGCGGTCAATGGCTTTGTCAACGACCTGGTCCAACAGTTTCCGATGGAATATTCCGTCGAATTGAAGCGTCTGATCGATCTCGAGATGGAGGGATCGGTCGGATGAAGAAATGCTGCGGCGCCGCACTTCGAGCGGCGCAAATTCCATCGGCCGTCGGGGCGATCGGACCCCATCTTTGTCAACCCGGAAGCCATAAACGTCTATGAGCGTCACAGCCATCGAACCTGTTTCCAGGGAAGCCGAACAGAACTGGCCCGCGTGGTTTCAAGACCAGCAGGCGTCGGCATGGGCGGACTATGAAGCCACACCTGATCCAACCCGCAAGGACGAGCCGTGGCGCTTTTCAAATATTGGCGCCCTTGGTCTGTCCGAATTCCGGATTGCCGAGCCGGTAACGAGCGAAGGCCGTTTGATCAATGTCTCGCAAGGCGTTACCGAGTTTTCGGCCAAGTTGGTTTTGGGAAACAACTCTCTGCTCCATCAAGATACTGGGAGACTCCCGCAGGGAGTTCTACTCAAGTCCCTTGAAGCCGCGGCCCGAGACAATGAGGAATTGTTTCGCAGGTTTTTCATGGCCCAGCCGGTCGAACTTGGCTCGCACAAGTTCGCCGCATTGCACAAAGCGCGCCTCTCCACCGGCGCTCTTCTCTACGTCCCGAAAAACGTAGAGGTTGCCCTGCCCGTGGAGATCTTTCATTGGGTCGAAGGCGAGAACGCCTCCATCTTTCCGCACACGCTGGTCGTCTGCGGCGAAAACAGCAAGGTCACCGTCATCGATCATTTCAAGAGCGCGGATGGCAAACGCGCGTTTGCCAACGGTGTGAACGATCTTCATCTCGAACGCGGCGCGCAATTGAATTACATCGCCGTTCAGGAATGGGCGCGCGAGTCGCTCGCCTTCCACATTAATTCCACAATCGTGGGTCGGGATGCCTCATCGACCGCTCTCAACATCAACTTTGGCGGCGGTTTCGTCCGCGGGGAATCCCTCAGCCGCCTCGTTGGCGAAGGAGCGCGAAGCGTGATGCTTTCTCTCAACCCGATGGACGGCGAGCGCCAGATCGACCAGCGCACGTTGCAGGATCATGTTGCACCGCACGCCTCGAGCGACCTGCTTTATCTCAACTCTCTTGATGATGCCACTCGCACGATCTTTGCGGGTCTCATCAAGGTCGAGCCCGGCGCGCACAAGACGGACGCCTACCAGAAAGTGCGTAACCTCATGCTCAGCGATCAGGCGGAAGCCAATTCGATGCCGGGTCTGGAAATTCAGGCCGACGATGTCAGGTGCACCCATGGCGCAACCTCGGGCGAGATCAGCGAGGACGAGCTCTTTTACATGCAGGCGCGCGGGATTCGCAAAGCCGATGGCCGGCGCCTTATCGTCAATGGTTTCTTTCAGTCTCTGCTCGAAAGGCTGGAATCCGAGTCTCTTCGCGAATACCTTGGCCGAATGATCAGCGAAAAACTCGGCGTTCCGTCTGCCTGAAGAGCGGGGGGAGCGCCCCAACTCTCAACGCTCAACTCTCAACTCTCAACTCTCAACCCTCAACTCCTCGAGTCTACACCGGCCATGCCGGCGTTCGTCCGCTGTAGGTAATGACAAACAGAATATCCTCGATCTCCTCGTTCTTGAAACGGTTCCTGACCTCCTCCGTATTTGGCAGTGCCAGTTCCCACTCTCCGATCGGGGTCTTGTTTTGCTTCCCGGTCCAACCGCTCGCATTGCCGCGGCGCGTGCTGATGACGCCGTCACTGGAGTCCGCAGAGCCCCCCTCGGCGCTCTGCTCGCCCTGCGCTTTGAAACGGAGCTGAACGCCCTGAATGTCAACCGTTTGTTCCTTGGCCGGCGCAAAGTAGAGCAGCACGTTTTGAACTTTCAACTCCTCCACGTTCGGTGGGAAGTCCTCGCGCACGGTTTTGAAGCGTACAGTCATCGGCGTGGCCGTCTGACCAGGGTTGTGCAGCTCGTACCACTGATCGGCGAACTGATGGCGGAAGCTGAAGGGCCGGTCTGCGCTAATGCTGGGATTCAGCATCTGGATGAGCTGTTGCCGATAGATGAAGCTATCCAGAGCCGTGTACTCAATCGTCAGCAATACATCGGCGATCGTGCTGTACTGAAACAGGTTTGCTGCTTTGGGCATACGCAGCTCCCAAATAGTATCCACGCCGATATTCTCAAAGGGGAGCAACATCTCTGACTGCGGATCGAGTTCAAACAGCCCGGTGGCGTTCACCGGTGAGCTGAGCGCCACGGATTGGGGACCGTGATTTACTACAACCGTCTGGAAGGCCGTGTCACCAATTACGACCCGAGAAACACCCGCCGTTGACAGCGTAGCCCGAATCCCCTGGGTCGGCGGAATCAGTGCGATCACGGAGCTCCGCACCCGCTTGATCAGCCGCAGGTAGTGACCGGGGAAGTCGCGATTGAACAGTTCCATGGGTGTGGCAAAAAGCATCACGCCTGTCTCGCGAAAGCGCTGGAACTCGGCGGGAGCCATCTGCGCCAGCGAGATCGTCTTGGTCAGTTGCAGTTTCCGCTTGTCGGTTTCGAAGGCATACTGGTCAAGCTGGAAGATGTCCTGTAACAGGCGAGCAGACCCAGTCAACCCACGGCGATCAGGGGACTTTCCATCCGCACCGATGCTTGGACTCTCCGCAGGAACTTCCCAATAGTCTGCCTGAATGCACGAGGGCGGTATTTGTTGCCGTTCAAAAGCAAGCTGATTCTCAGCCAGTTTTGCCACTGCTGTTGCCTGCTGTAGGAAATAAGCATAAACCCGCTCCAGGATGCCGCTCATAAAGTCGTAGAGGTCAAAGCCCGTGAACTTTGTTGCCAGGAAGTCAACTGTGGCCTCGGCGTGCTCCGCTTGCATTGCGGCAATGAAACGCTCCTGTCCTACAATGCGCATTTGGTCCTCAGCACCCCTTATCTGCTGCGCACCAATTCGCAGGTCTTGCTGTGCCAAAGCCAACTGGGACTCCCATTCTTGCTTTCGTCGTTCGAAGCTAGCCATAGTCGAAAGTAGTGAAGCGGTTGTTGAGACTGACTCTGCTAACGCGGAGAAACCCTTCCCGAGAAAAAAGCCTGCCAGCCCGTCTGCGGCTTGCATGCTTGCAGCGGCAAACATCAGGTCGAGAGCAGCGATTTCCAGGGGCAACTCGCCAGCATCCAGCAAACCCTGGAAATTATTGACCTGAATCTGCGATCGCTCCTGCTGCAGCTCAGCTAATCTCACTCCACCCTCGGCTTCCCTGATGCGCAAGTCCTGAAGCCGTACGCCAGCACGGGACAATTCCATGTCCTGCCGCGCTTTGAGCAGAGTGTATGCCTCGGCATCCCGTTTTTCCAGGGCGGACAGGAAGGCGGCTTCAAACTGCTGGGCAATCGTCACCAGCTGTTTGGCCCGCTCAATCAGGACGGCGTAGCGGTAGGGCGTGGGTCGCAGAGAAACCGCACCGGGGAGGATGAGTTGCCCCCCGTTACCGATAGTCGGACGATCGCTTCGGACTGCTGGGTTTGAGGTTCAAACTGCCGCCTCAGTCCGGCAATGTTGAGCCCAATGCGGATCTTGAAGAGATTCAATTCCCCACGCAAGCTTAGCGCTTGCAGCACGGGATTCGCCAGCAGTGGGATTGTGGAGCCACCCCCCGAATCTTGCATTTCAGGCAAGCCCAGCAACTCCAGTGCCGTCATATAGAGGGACCGGGCGCTGGCAATAGATTCACGGGTCTCCCGCGCGAACTCGGCGTCGGCAAAGTCCAGGCAACAGCGCACCAATGACATAATCGTAAAGCGCGTGTAGGCATTGACCCGGCTGGTCAAGGGATTGGTGACTATCTCGTGCGGATTCAGCCCCTGCAGCAGCCAGTCGTCCGTGCGATCAAATTTGTTGGTCAGGCTGCCCTCCAGCACCAGCCCGTAGTAGATTTGGCGCTGGTCGGCAGGCAGGCTATAGGCATAGACGGTCTGGAACCAATCCAGTGCAGTAACGTACTGTCCCTGTTGCTGAAGCTGGAGGGCCAGCTGAACCGGGACGAAGTAGTAAGCTTCCTCCAGATACGTCCGATTGGATCGGGGTCCTGAGCTGGTAGCCTCGAAGGCCGTTTGGATATCAGCTTTCCGCTGCTGTGGCTCTGCTTCAGAGAGCAGCTCTGTGATCTCGAAGGGACCTGCTACATTGGGTGCAGTCCGGGCCGTTCCAGACTCCGTCAGGTTGGCAGCCGATACAGTGAAAAGCGCACGGAAGCTTCCATCCTGCTGGACTGAGCCTGTTTCTGAGCGCCGGTAGAGGATAGGTCGTTGGTTTGCCGCATCCGCCCCATAACTCGCGGCAATTCGTTGCACTTTATTGAGCGCGGTCGACACCGTTAGCTGCACGGCCTGGAGTGTCGTGCCGGTGGAAGGTGGTGAGAGTCTCTGGCAGGCGAGGTTGCCGTTTACCTGATGCGCGACAAAGATTTCGTCTGCAGACGTGCCCTGGAACGCTCCGATGAACGGGAACACCCCGAGATCCTTGGTCTGGGAGGTCGACAATTGCGACGAGAGCACGTTGGTCTGCTTGACGACCAGCAGATTGCCGCTGCTCTTGGTGTAGCAAAACCAATACGAACGGGAAGCTGCTATAGTGTCGGTCTTGAGCACAGCCTGCAATGCCACACCGCCTGCAGGGTAACCCGGCAAACGGAAGGCTGTCCATTCATCACTCGATGTCGCGTCGGCGTCCTGGTTGGAGGTTTCACATCCGTCGCCCTGTTTGTTCAGGCTGCGGACGAAGATCCCTGATCCGCGTAAGAATAGCTCAGGCGGTATGGTCTCGCTACGTGTCTGCACGGCAACAATCGTGAACGAACCGTGCGGCAATTCCAGATCTGTCGGCTCGGCATCCCAGGCTAACCGCTCCAAATCATAACGGCTGAAGGACAGCGTTTGTTTGCCCTTGTCTTGCCCTTTCACAAA
>JAXIPG010000292.1:0-7567 GCA_045403045.1 Terrimicrobiaceae bacterium | reverse complement strand
TCGTAGCGTTAAACAGCTCGTTGCCGCTATGGACGCTTTTATCAAGGCTTACAACCAAAATGCCACACCCTTCCAATGGACAAAGGTCAGAGTCTCTCAAAAATCTTTTGCCAGTAAATACTCTAACTTAATCAACTAGATACTAGCTAGCCGGGGTCGGTGACCTGCTCGGCGACCCCGGATCTCGTGCTGGAAAAAGAATGACCTGCGTGACGTGCGACTTTCGCGCCACGTACCAAGGCACGCCGGTCCAGGGGTCGGCGTGAAAGCGGCCGAGGAGCACGACCAGAGTGCCGGAATGATTGGGCAGCCAGGCAAGAATCCGCCCGGCCATCGTTTGATCCCACGCGCGCTGAGCCTCGTAGTAGCGGCCGAGCGAGCCGGCGTTGGCATGGCCGGCCATGGCTGTCTGGAATTGTTTGAAGCCTCCGGGCGGTTCAGGATAGGTTGGAACAAGTCGCTTCTCTTCGGCGGTGAGCGGCTCATTGCGAGCAAGCTTGCGAGTCACCGTTTGAGGCGCATTCAATGCGATGACGGGAACTTCGTTTCTCCGGCACCACGAAAGGATGCGCGCATACGCGGGCGAGGTTCTACCCCATCCGCGATCGAACGCCGTGCGGCGCACGAACTCGTTCCAGGAGATTCTCTTGTCGAGATAGTCGTCCAATGCGGCCTGCTGCGTCAGATCGACCATTTCCATGCCTACTGTGACCGGCTTTCCCTGTCGATGGAGTGAGCGGATGATTTCCTCCTGAAACTGATGGTGAAAAGCTTCGTCATGTTTTTCGGCGATGTAAATGATACGCGCTCCTTCCAAGCCATATGACACAGAGACTTGTGAGGATCGGGCAAATGCGGCGGCGCCGGGGCGCGTGACGCAACCTGCCAGAGCGAGCAGCCCGAACGCAACGCAGCGTGCAAGAGCTCTAGTAAGAGGCATAGTACCTGCCTTTCGCACAACTCCTCCTCGTCCTTCGTCCTCGTGCTCGTCCTCGATTTTCTTAAGATTCGAGGACGAGCACGAGGGACGAGGACGAGCCTCCGAGTTAGGCATAGTACGGTCGGAGTGCCGGGGACATGGTACCGACGCGGAGGGTCCGTTCAATCTGCCGGTCTGGCTCGTGTGCCTCAGATTCCAGGGAGATCACTTGTCCGGCTTTTAGCGCGGCGACGGGGACTCCATCGCGCAGGAGAATGCGGTGTGCTGCGATGGCGGCGACGCGCGGACCGGGCACGAGTATGCCCGCAAGATTCAGTGGATCGGCGCCGCTGATCGTTATCATTTGGCTCGCGAGGAGGTGAGGCTCCTTACCTCCGGTTGAGGCTCTTTTGCGGAGGGAGCGAAGCGATCCAATGGCTTCGGGCAGCGCGAATTGCTCGCCGCTCACACCGCTCACGAAGTAGCCGCCTCGAATCTCGCCTCGAGCCTCCAGGCGCCGATAAACCCGAAGGAGTTCGAGCCATGACACCCTGAACGATTCCCTTTCGATCAACCGCCGGAAAATCACTCCGTATCGCCGAAGAAGCACTCGCGCGTAAGTCTCGAGCGACCCGTCGCGTTCGCCTTGGGTATTGGGGCCGGAAGTCCGGAGCAAAGACCATCGCCCGGCAGACTCGACACTGGTGACAGCCCGATTGTGCCTGCGCCGTTCCGAAGGGGCAAACGGCCGGCGCTTTTCTTCCGGCACAAGCAAGGCGCGCAAGCCCTCGAAACTGTCGGCGGTGACCCTGCCTTGGGCTGTGAGCTCTGCCAGAGCGTGCTCGACCCGCGAAGGCAATAAGGCTGTCTGCTTCACGATTTCGCCGAAAAACAGCGCCCCTCCGCGATTGAGCGCTTCCAAAACCTGCGTTGCGTCTGGAGGAAATTCTGGAGAGCAGTCTCCGGCGGAGAGCGTGAGCCAATGGGAAAGATTCTCGCGCGCGAAAACGGAAATCGGACTGGAACGCACCGGTGACGCGAGGCGCCCGTTGGCGGTTTGCGGCGAGGTCAAACGGCCCCAGCCAATCCGGCCGGTAAAGCAGAGCTGGTCAAGCCAGGCAGGTGTGTAGTCTTTCACGCGAAGGGCGAGCACTTCAGGCTCCCAAGCGCCCGCTGGCAGCTCGTAACCGTCCAGCAATTCCAGCACAGCTTTCACACCATCCGGTCCTTCGGCACGATGCTCGGCGCTTACTCGCTGCCACGCGAGCAGGAAGCGTTGAAACTCTGCGAGCGAGACCGGTTGGATTTCCGCACGCAGGCGGTGGATCGTCAGGCGATGAATTCGAGCCAGCAGGCGCCGGTCGCACCATTCGATTTCCGTCACGCCAGGATGGAACTTGCCTCGCAGGACAAAACCCTCGGATTCCAAGGCGAGCAGAGCGCCGTCGATTTCGGAGGAGGGAAGCCCCAACAGACGTGCCAGTGCCATCGAGGTGATCGGGCCGCTCGCTTCGATTCGACCCCGCACCAGCTCTCGCACGGCCTCGGCGCGCTCCCAGGACCCCCTGCCATCGACGGCGGGTACAGGCAGCAACGGCACCGAATCGCCGTAAATGGCGCGAAGCATTTGCAGCCTCTCTGCCGCCACCCAGAAAACGCCAGGGAGCTTGGCGGCGCGCTTTTCGCTTACGAGCACGTCCAGCCACTCCGTCGAACCGCCCGTGGTCGTTCGGATCTCATCTTCTGTCATGGAGCCCATCAGCAGCAAGGCTTCGTGAAGTTCGTCGGCATTCGTCGCGCGCGGCCAGGCCTCGGTGCAGACCTTGTCGATGGCTGAAGGGTCAAGAGTTCCCAGACCGGGGTCCGCCGAGTCCGTTGCGCGCCTCAGGTAAACTGCCTGCGTTCGGCGTTCCTCGAGCGGCGCGTTGTCGAGAAAGGCGTAAGGCTTGGCGTTGAGAATTTCGTGCGCGAGGGGGGATGGTTCGGGCAAATCGCGTGCTAGACACTGCACCGTTCCGGTCTCGATCCGCTTGAGTACGTCCATCAAACCGTCGAGGTCCATGGCCTCCGTCAGGCAGTCCGAGATCGTCTGCTGAACCAACGGATGCTCGGGCACTACGCGGTCACCGGCGATGTTCTCCAGGCAGGCCAGTTGGTCGGGGAAGACGGCGGCGAGCAGGCTTTCCGATTCCATGCGCTGCAGCGGCGCCGGGATCTTGCGTCCGCCGCGCTGGCGTGGCAAAGCGAGGGCGCGGGTCGCATTCCACCGCCAACGGATTGGAAACATCGGAGCGTCCAAGAGCGCCTGAACGAGGAGGTCATGCACGGAATTGCTGTTCAAGTAGTGAAAGACGTCATCGAGCGGAAACGAGTGTTGAGTGCCCAGCGAAAGGACGATTGCGTCGTCGGTCGCGGCCGCCTGCAATTCGAAATTAAACGAGCGGCAGAATCGCTTGCGCAGCGCCAGGCCCCAAGCCCGATTCACCCGAATCCCGAACGGCGAATGCAGCACCAGCTGCATGCCTCCGGACTCATCGAAAAAGCGTTCCAGCACGAGCTTCTGTTGCGAGGGGACGACGCCGAGGGCGCGGTGAATCGCGGCAAAGTAGTCCGCAAGCTGTCGGGCGCCGGAGTCGGTCAGGCCGTTCTCTGCACTCAGCCAGGCGGCGAGGGTTTCCGCGGGTTGCGTCCCGTTTCGGCCGAGTGTTTCTTCGATCTCGTTCTCCGCCTCGGCGCGCAAGCGCGAGACGGCTTGCGACAGCTCTTTCGTACGCCCCGGCGCTTCGCCAAGCCAGAAAGGAATTCCCGGCGGTTGTCCGTGAGCATCCTCCACGCGGACGGTGCCAGAGTTAATGCGAAGGATTCGCCAGGACGCATTGCCGAGCTGGAAAATATCACCGGCCATGCTTTCGACCGCGAAGTCTTCGTTGACCGTGCCGATGAACGTTTCGCTCGGCTCAAGCAACACACGGTAGTCCGAATTGTCCGCGATGGCGCCACCGGAAGTCAGCGCCACGAGGCGCGCTCCGCGCCGGCCGCGCACGCGTTGGTTCACAGCGTCATGATGAACTAATGCGCCGCGCCGTCCGCGTTTGGTGCTGAATCCCTCTGCCAGCATGCGCAGGACATCCTCGAACTCCTTTCTCGTGAGCTCGCGATAGGGGTAGGCCGAGCGCATGAGCTCAAAAAGCCTCTGCTCGTCCCAATCCTCGCAGGCGGCGCAGGCGACCATCTGCTGGGCAAGCACATCCAGCGGTTTTTGCGGCATCACGAGGCTATCGAGTTCTCCGTTGCGTACACCGCGCAGCATGGCGACTCCTTCGACCAATTCATCCCTGCTCAACGGGAAAAGGCGTCCCTTCGGCAGACCGCCGCGCCGGTGCTCCGCACGCCCGACCCGCTGCAGAAAGGTCGCAAGGGAATGGGTCGGCCCCAGCTGGCAAACAAGATCAACGGACCCAATGTCGATACCGAGTTCGAGCGATGCGGTGGCTACGAGGGCCTTGAGCTCACCGCGTTTCAAGCGGTTCTCCGCCTCCAGCCTCAGCTTGGCTGAGAGGCTGCCGTGGTGTGACATGACCTTGTCCTCGCCCAGCCGGTTACCTAGGTGATGCGTTACGCGTTCGGCAAGGCGGCGTGTATTTACGAAGACGAGCGTCGTCTTGTGAACATCGATCAGATCCGCTAGCCGGCAATAAACTTCCTCCCAGACCTCGTTCGACATCACGGCCTCCAGCGGAGAGCCGGGTAGCTCAATCGCCAGATCCAATTCGCGCCTGTAACCACAGTCTACGATCGTGCACTGCGCTCTGCCGTCCGTTTCGGGCGTTCCGGCGAGGAACCGCGCGACCTGCTCAATGGGCTTTTGCGTTGCTGACAAACCGATACGCTGCAGGGGATGTTTCACGAGCGCGGCCAGCCGCTCGATGCTCAAGGCAAGATGCGAGCCGCGCCGGTTCCCAACGACGGCATGAACTTCGTCCACGATCAAGGTCCGAATGGGTGCCAGCAGCCTTCGCCCGGACTCCGAGGTCAGCAGCAGGTAGAAGGACTCCGGTGTCGTCACCAATATATGGGGCGGCTTGCGGATGATGGACTGCCGCTTCGCCGCCGGTGTATCGCCGGTCCGGACTTCTGCGCGGATGTCCACATCGCGGCCCTTGGCGGCGCGCAATGCTTCGCGAATGGCTGCCAGCGGCTGTTCGAGATTCTTATGAATGTCGTTACTGAGCGCCTTGAGGGGGGACACATAAAGGACTCGGGTTTCATCCGGCAAGTCGCCTGCGAGGCCTTCGCGAAACAACCGGTCAAGCGATGCCAAGAAAGCAGCAAGAGTCTTTCCTGAACCCGTTGGCGCTGAGATAAGCGTGTGAGCGCCGGATTGAATGGCCGGCCAGCCACGCTGTTGCGGTTCGCTTGGAGTTCCGAACTCGCGTTCAAACCACTGCGTGACTGCCGGATGGAATGCGAACGATTGCATTGGGCTTGGCCCCAAATCTAGCGCGCATTTCTCGGGGCGCCAGATCAACCGGAACGTGCAGGAGAGTCTCGACGCGCGTGTTGAGGGAATGCGGAAAAAGGCGGAAGCAGCCGGAAGATTTCCCTGTTTCTCCGCCGGAGGCGGAATTTTAACAGCCTGTCAGGCAGGCAAACTTCGTTTCTTAACCGCGATCTCTCCATAAGATGGGGGTTCGATTGCAAGTCCGACAGGCCGCTAGCGGGAATGCTGAAAGATTAATCCTTTCTGCGTGCGGATCACGCGATAGCCGCTGTCCGGCTCCTGTTGCGGAGCCTGGGGATTGATCGGAGCAGCGCGCGCAATAGGAACTTCGTCTGCGGTGACCTGCACAACGGGAGCATAGCTTCCCGGCGTGGCAACCCCATCCGTGGAAAGGCCCGCCAAGGCGCCACCGTGGTCGGGGCAATAGCGATGCGGAATCATCACATCTGGAAGCCGAGCCTGATACATCGTTCTTGCGGCCTTGCACTCTGGAGTCGCGATCGCTCCCGAAGTGCGACAGAGCTCGACGGTCTGAAGATTTCCCGGGATCGCGAAGTTCTGCGCCACATACTTCCATGCCGAGGCGTTCTGAATAAAATCCACCCAGATCGGCAACGCGAGTTTGCTCCCATAGCCGCGATCTGCAATCCGTTGCGGACGATCCATTCCGACCCAAACGCCGCAGGTCAATCGGGTGGTATACCCCACAAACCATGCGTCCTTGTAATCGTCGGTTGTTCCCGTCTTTCCCGCCGCCGGGACGGTGAGGCCGAATGACGCCGCGGCCGTAGCGGTGCCTTTTCTAATGACGTCGCGAAGCAGTTCGTTCATCACGTAATCCACTGCAGGAGTGATGCAGCGAAGCTCGGCCCGTGACGCCTTGTAAATTGTCTGACCGTGGCGGTCCTCGATGGACTCGATGATGTACGGCTGCCTCCTTACTCCATTATTTGGAAACATCGTGTAGGCAGCGGTGAGATTCTTGAGTGTTGTTTCGAAAGCCCCCAGATAGATTGCTGGAATATTCGGGACGTTTTCGAGGCCAGCGTTCAGGGCGAGCGCTCTTACTACCCCTCGCGTGGCATATTCGCCGACCCGCACGGTCATGGTGTTCCGCGAACGGATGAGTCCGAGTGCTGCGGGTTGTAACCCCTGGTTTTGACCGTCGGAATTCTCCGGTGACCACGTCGTGACAAGACCTGCGATGTCGCCTTCCCGGATCGGCGCGTCATCAACGAGCGTTCCCGGCGTCATGCCGTGAGCAAATGCCGCCGCATAAACAAACGGCTTGAATGTGGAACCGATTTGGCGCTTGGCGAGCAGAGCCCGGTTAAAGGGACTTTCCTTGAAATCGCGACCTCCAACAATCGCTCGGATGCCGCCGGTCTCGTTGTCAATGGCCACCAGGGCCCCCTGGACGTAGGGAGATTCGCTTTCCTTTGCGAGACCGTCCTGAGGGGGCGTCTCGAGGGAGCGGACGCGTTTGGGATGCGGCCAGCCCTTCCCGGACTCGATTTCCGAGAGCTTTGCTTCCACAGCGTCCTCTGCGATCATCTGAAGGCGGCGGTCGATGGTCGTGTAGATTTTCAATCCGCCTTGATCGATGATCTCCTTGGGAAGAAGAATCGCGAGGTCGCGCATCACGGCATCCATCGCGTAGTTCTCTTGTGTATGGGGAAGCAGTCGCTTGGCGAGCGGCATCGGCTCAGCAAGCGCTGCCTTGGCCTCGGCACTGGTAATCATCTGGAGCTCTTCCATCCGAGCGAGAACCTGGTTCCGCTCCACGAGAGCGGTGCGGGTATCCTCGAGGGGACTTAGACGGTTCGGGCTGCGGATCAGCCCGGCGAGAATTGCCGCCTCGGATAGTGTGAGGTCGTTTGCGGATTTTCCGAAGCATGCCCGCGAAGCGGTTTCGACGCCATACAGTCCGGCGCCGTAGTAAATGCGGTTGGAATACGCTTCGAGAATCTTCTCCTTGCTGAGATTTTTCTCAATGCGAAGAGCGAGTAGCGCTTCGACGAATTTTCTGTGCCAGCGGTCCTCGCCAAGCGGAAACGTGTTCCGGGCGAGCTGCTGCGTGATTGTGCTTGCTCCTTCCTTGACATCTCCCGCGTGCAGATTGCGCATTGCGGCACGGGCGATTCCCG
>JAXIPG010000184.1:0-9159 GCA_045403045.1 Terrimicrobiaceae bacterium | reverse complement strand
GTTGAACTGGGTCTCGAGAACTTCGATGCGGGGATATTTCTTCATTTCGTCCTTGAAGCCTTCTTCGCGCTGATCGGTCGTCGAGATTCCGGGCTTCACATTGGAAACATAGACCTTGCCCTTCTCGCCGATGGCTTTGGCCAGCGCGCGCGCCGCCATACGGCCGCCGAGCACGTTGTCGGAAGCGACATAGGAAATCGGGAAGTCCGCGTCGCCGGCACCCGTCTGGAACACGCCTGTGCCGATATAGGTATCGACGCAGACGATCGCGATGCCGGCATCGTGTGCCTTCTTCAACGGTGCGATCAGCTGAACCTTGTCGGTGGGCGCAATCAGAATGGCGTGCGGCTTCTTGGCAATGACCGCATCGAGAACGGGAACCTGCAGCGAGACGTTCCATTCCGCCGCACCCTGATAGATGAGTTCGGCGCCGACGGCCTTCGCCGCGGCTTGGGCGCCATGGTGCATGGTGACATAGAAACCGTCAGCCGTCAGTCCGGGAATAAGCGCAATCCTGATCTTGTCTTGCGCCGATGCCTGCCCGGCAATCAGCGAGGTGAATGCGGCAGCGGTTGCCGCGCCCATTATTTTTACGAATGAACGACGCTTCATGGTTTCCTCCCTAATAATGAGCACGCACAGGAACGAGCCTCGTTGTCTGGGGTGCCCTGGAATTGAGCATCGCAATGTTTTCTGTTATCCGTCAACTATATTTTTTACGCGAGGCTTCGCTTCTTGAGCGGGTCACCGCGGCCGCCGAAGAACGTCTGGGCACGAGGGTCGTCCCCGCTTGTTGCCAAGCGAGGTGCCTCATTGCGATTTCGAGGGTTGGCCACCAGTTAGAACCGCCTT
Source organism: Terrimicrobiaceae bacterium (assembly GCA_045403045.1). Classification (GTDB taxonomy): domain Bacteria; phylum Verrucomicrobiota; class Verrucomicrobiia; order Chthoniobacterales; family Terrimicrobiaceae; genus DASTFP01. The sequence continues at coordinate 8,307 of JAXIPG010000184.1, read as the reverse complement.
CACCTCATGGCTGCGCTCGGGGCTATGTTATATAGTAAGTTTGTCTTGGTGTTCGATTGGATGTGCGTTTGGATTGTTGTGCAGGGGAGCCAAATGTTCCCTTAGAGGAAGGGGTTCGGGGAAAACGTGGTTCCCCCGATGGTTCAGCTTCTTTGATGGCCGACATTTTGTCGTGGCCGCGCTCTTGAAGTTTGTTGGCAAATTCGACGATGAGGATGCCGTTTTTGGCCACAAGACCCACGAGGGTCACCAGCCTGACCTGGGCGTAGATGTTCATCGTCGTGGTCCAGCCGTTGGTCCAGTAGGGAAGGTCCGAGTTAAGAGCGGCGGCCAGATCGGCACCAATCTGAGCGTTATTCAGACCAAATATGGCGACCTTCTGGTAGTCGATGACGATTTCGGACTGCGGCTGAAAATAAAAAACGCCGCTTTCCATCGAGGAGTTGGAACGTGACGAGCACCAATAGCCCCCGTGCAGAAAGATCAGGATGGGTGCATTGGGCTGCTTGGCAGAAAAGATATCGAGATGTTCGGCGAGGGTTGGGCCATACGACACATTGAGTTGGCAGCGCAGTTCCTGGCGTGCCAGGGTGCTGGTGCCCTCATACCACGCGGCGTAGGCCACGAAATCAGGAACGGACAGTCCAACATCGTACTCGGCATCGAGTTCGGCTTGGGTTTCGAAGTGGCGATACAATGGCAAAACGCCAACCCCTTATAGGTCGCACCTTCTAGACGTAATGACATCAGAACTATGACGATGGAACGTTCGGAAGCAAGGCGGTAGAGAGTATCAAGCTATGAGAACGCCGAAGCCCGCCTCGCTCAAGTTATAGCGAACAAATTTCACCATATCGATTCGTCTTCACTTGGCAATTACGATGATTTGTCCACTCATTGAGGGTTGGTGATCTAACGAGCGAAAATTGATCGTACCTCACCTCTGGTGGGTGATTGGCATCGTACTAGCATTTCCGTCAATATGAGCCGTGGCTACATAAAACTCATTGGGTTTAGAAAGCGTATTTATGAGTTCATTGCCGTAATCCTGGGCATACACATTGACGCAAATCATGCTTGCAATTAGAAATGTTGATATTTGTTTCATTATATTTCTTTCTCGTTTAATACCTCTAACGTGTCGCAGGTCGTGCATGGTGTTTAGTTCTTAGTATTGTGAATTGACTTGGCGACGGTTTCGATGAAGGTCAAAAGATCGGATGCAAAACGTTCGAGCTCCTCCCAGTGGGCCGCGTGGCCGGCGCCAGGATAGACGACGAGCTGCGAGCTAGGGATAGCGCCCACGAGGGCCTCTTGCTCGCCTCGCGGGAACAACGCATCCCGATCGCCCCATGCAACGAGTGTCGGCGCCTTGATCTGGCGGAGTTCCCTCGAAAAACAGTTTCCGAAAGGGCTTCCCACGGCGCTCTCCACACCCGCGCGCTCGCCGCGGGGCGGTCCGCATCGCCATGGCCCCTCTGTGAGAACGCGAAGCCGTGAATGGATGCGGGCAGGTAGGGCAGCACGCGCTCGAAGGAGTGCCAGGAGTCAGTGATCGCGCGGCACAATTTCTGCGGCGTGGTTGCGATGAGCGTCACGTAAAAACGAACTTTGGGCGTTTTGCCAACCAGGCGTTGCAGCCCTAACGTCAGGCCAATCTCGTGAAGCCGTCGGCGCTGCAGCGTTCGCTGCCCACTCCGTGATGTACGAAGAAGAGGCCTTCGGGATCGTAATTGTCCTTCACTGCGAGCAGCCTTGCGTAGTTCGGCCCCCAAAAGGATTGCCGCCACGCCTCGTCAAAGAAATCGCTCTCCGCGACATAAGAGCCGACATTCGGGAGTAGCTTACGCACTTCATTCATGGCTTTGTCGATTGCATCTGCATGTTTGCGAGCGGTCGACAGATCGGGCTCGTGACCGAGAATGCCGGGATACGCCGGCGGCCCCTCGGCCGCGCAGATGATCAGCGCGAAAGCGTCCAGAACCGCCGGGTTCATCGCCGTGTGCCTGGCTGCGTCTATTGCTTCGGCAGGGGTGCCTGCAAGGCCTTTGTTGACATGCAGCGACACGCCCCAATGCTGAGCCGCCGCGAAAAGCGCATCGCCGAGATTCTCCTGCTCGTTGGTTTGCAGGAGCGAGGCGGGAAGCCAGGCAGATTGGTAGCCGTGCAGGACCTGCCCCGCTTCCTCCAGATTGCTCGCCCAGAATACATTGGCTTCGGGGGCACCCGGGCGGTTGTCGGCAAGCACGATTTCGGGGAGTTTCTTGAGAAATCCAGGGTCCCAGAAGTGCCGGGCCGGCGCGACCAAGATCCTCGGCGGCTCCACGATGCTGAAGTCCTGGGGGGAAGCGGCCAGCCAGTCGAAGAGCGGGCGCCAGATCGTCTCCGCCCGCTGTTGGTCCAGCCCTTGGAACACCATTGCGATCGCGAGAACATTGCCCGGCCGGAAGACGATCTGCTCGCCCCAGTGCGGATTGAGCAGGTTCTCGTTGTAGAAGCTGACGACCTGGCCGATCAAGGGGCGGAACGCAGCGTCCGATGTCGCTTTGATCGTCGTGAACACTCCGCCAAAGAATTCCGGGAGACTACGTCTTCTGTTCATTTCATTTGGCCGCCTTTGGCCCCGACTTCACTCTTGGTGCCCAATCCGTCGCTAGCCACGAACGGCCAATAGCTCTCGAAGAGCTCGTAGGTAACACGTCCAAATAGCAGACCATCCGAATCGTCGAGCAGGTCGGTCGCGTACCGGTGCAGCTCGTCATCCGCAATGACCTCCGCATGGTCACAGCAGCCTTCGACCGTCACGTTTATCGACACGATCAGACTTCTCAATCTTGTCCTCCGTTGCCGCTGACGGCGGCGAATCGTGCGCGTCGTTCATTTCGGTTCATAATAAGCTCTCCATTATTTCCTAAGCATCACGCCACCATCGACGGCCAGCACTTGACCGGTGATGAAGCCATTCGTCATGAGGTAGACATAAGCCGACGCGACCTCCTGCACCGTGCCCAGCCGCTTCAGCGGCACGCTCTCGCTGAAGGTGGCTTTCGCTGTTTCGAGTTGGTCCGTCGGCACGTCTTTCCAGAACTCTGTCGCCGTGCCCATGAAGGTCGGCGCCACCGCGTTGACTCGAACGTGGGGTGCCAGTTCAGAGGCGAGCCCCTGAACCAGGGCGCCGATGCCAAGGTTTGCAACGTAGCTTGCGGATATATCCTGCGCTCGTCCCCCAGTGCCGGAGGTGAAGGTAATACTGCCACCTTCGCGCAGCTTGGGCGCCGCGTGTTTACCGATCATCCAGTTGCTCCAAAACTTGGAGTGCAGGACGTGACGCATGGTCTCGGGCGGTGTGGTCAGGAACCCGCCCGCCATAGAATCGCCGACCATCGAAACGAGGTGATCGACGACTTCCAACCTCGAAAAGAAGGTTTCCAAAGCCGTTTCGTCATGGGCGTCCAGCACGGCCGTCTTCACCGTTCCCCTCAGGCGCTCGGCGGCGGCGGCAAGCTTGGCTTGATTGCGGCCAACGATGATCAGTCGGGCACCCTGCACACTTGTTTGGCGCGCAACATCGTATCCGATTCCTGAGCTGCCGCCAATTACCACGACAATTTGTTGGTTTATGAGCATCATTCGCTCACTTTGCTGAGTTTGTACCTATCGTGGTGCCGCCACCACGTGGGAAGATGACTTTTCGCTCTTAAGAGAGCCTCTTTCACGACGACGAAGCGGCACAGGCGTTTCACCACTAGAGTTTCACCACTAGATATAGCAGCGAGGAGACGCACAGAATCAGCAGCAACGCCCGCAGGTGCGTTGCGGTTGAGAGCGAAAGCCCGAGTCCTGTCCAAAGCGCCACGTAGGCTGCCAGCAAGCGGGACACTTAGGCAGGATGGCCAGGATGGCCCCCGGAACCATCCATCCGGCGATTGCGAGACAACGCAGGGTGAACGTCGGCGGATGCGGCTCGCCATCCGTGGCCGGCGCTGCAAACGGCTCGGAGCGTGAGTCGTTCGCAGCGACTTCGCAGCAACGATGAGTGTTCACGAGTGCGACTCCGCCGATCCGCATAAGCAGGTCGTGGACGATGGCGACGCCGTCTCCGGCCAGTAGGGCTTGTTCGCGTCCGCGAACTCGTCGGTACCGTAACGATCATGGTGGCGGACCCATTCCATCGTGAAGCCCAGGTGGTCCTCGTCGCGGCCCTTGGGCACCATGTCGAGGATCATGTAGGTGCCGACGAGTTGTTCGACGCCGCGCCCGTAGGTGGAGTAGGTGTGGAAGACGTCGCCGCCGGCGTCCCTGTAGAAGACGCTGATGCCCGGCGCCTCCTCGCTGGGGAACTCCTGCATCGTGTAGTTGTAGTTCACCTTGCCTTGCGCCATCTCGTCCTTCGTGAACGAAACGTGGAAGTCAGGGTTAAAGTCGCTGCCGTATGACGACACCCACTTGAACCGCCAGCCCATGCGTTTCTTGAACGCCTCCATCTTGGCCAGCGGCGCCCGCGAGACCATCACCACCGTGACGTCGCGTGCTGCCAGGTGCGCGAGCGTGCCGTCGATATGGTCGGACGTGAACGAGCAACTGGGGCAGCCCTCCTTCCACTCCGGCCCGAACATGAAGTGGTAGATGACCAGTTGGCTGCGCCCGTCGAAGAGGTCAGCAAGCGTTTCCTTGCCGCCGGCTGCGTCGAACACGTAGTTCTTCTCGACCTTCACCCAGGGTAGTTTGCGGCGCTCAGCGCTCAACTGGTCCCGCAGCCGGGTGGACTCTTTCTCCTTCTTGAGCAGCTCCTTCCGGGCCGCAATCCAATCTTCTCGCGAAAGGATCTCATGTTCTGGCGTCCGATTTCTCCGTTCAAACATCATTGCCTTCGTGCTCATATTTGCCTTTCGTCATTGCTGATCGTTCGACCAACCGTTGTTTAGTTCAATGATGCGACGAATGAGCAAGCGTCTTTAGGACATTACTCTTTGTTTTTCATAGAATAGAACGGATTCAGATCGTGGAGCGCTACGCAGGCTGACGTCGCAGGGGAATGAGTGCGCGCAACCGTGGATCGCGCAGGAAAAGTCCGCCCCAGACCAGCGCGCCGATGACAACCGGCATGAAGAAAGGATCGCCCACGCGCAGGTGAGTGCAGGTTGCGCCACCGAGATAGCCTGTCAGCAGGATCGCGCCGAGGACGGAAGTCTGCGGAATCACATAGACGACGCGCAGACGAGTTCGAGAATTCCAAGCCCGAGAGCGAGGCTTTCAGGAAGTCCAAGATGAGCGAAGCCTTCCACGACGGGAGGGGGCTTGATCAATTTCATGACGGCGCTCATGAGCAGCATCAGCACCGGCGGCGTGCTTATGATGTAACCGGCCCAGAGCGTTTTCTTTGAAACGGCAAGAACTTGAGTGACGGGTTGCATGGTTTTTCGTTCGTTTGATTGCGTCTCCTTCCTCATGTTTATTTTCCCTTTGTAATTGAACGCCGCCGCTCGCTTTCCCGGATCATCTCCGCCAGGTTCTCAGCCGGGCGACAGTGGGATTCGAACGCAATGGCCGTGCCGTCTTTCGAAAGTCCTGTGTTCATGGGATTTCTCATGAATCGCATTGTCGTGTCTCCGTATAGTTTGTTGAATTGTTGTTCCAACCTATAGTCGTTCGGGGGTGCCGGAAATCGACAATGGTCAGTCGCAGCAAATGCAGGTGCAGTAGGGTGATCAGCACGTCTTCGTCAGGCTGGATATCTGGCGTAAGCCACAGCGCTGCAGCCGCGTAGCCGTCAATGTAGTAGGCGCTCCCGTGTGTAAACGCTTTGCCCCCGATGCTCTCCCAGCGAAGATAGAACCCACCACACGCAGTCGATTGCCGATGCGTCCGGTCTGATGCCGCCGAAATCAACCACGCCCGCGTTTTTCGCAGTCACCGCCAACCGCAACCCCGATGTGGCTCGCAATAGGACGGCGCCGCGCCAATCACCTTGCACCGGACGGTCCAGGTCGAGGGCGAACTGGGGTGGCAGCAGCAACCGTGTGAAAATTTACTGTAGCGTATTGTATGTATATTTCTGCAGCCATGCTGCTGGTACCCCTAATTGTTCCGTCGCCATTCCCTCGGCCACCGCGCATAAGGCGACGTAAGGTTGGGCGAGTTCCTGCTTCTGCGCTCCTAGCTGTGCGGCAAGGATGGCCTTATGGACTTCCAATTTCGTTTCGATTTCCTATCAGTCAGTTTTGCTGCGTGTGAGGCAGTTAGGTCAGGCCGAACTCGTTGGGCTTATTAATTAGCAAAAAATCTTGGATCTGAATGTTTGCCGCCTGCGTATTCATAACAAAGAAATCACTCAGCGCCCATGGAAACGCACGCTTTCGACTTCAGACTCCGGGCCAACGCCCCGGAGGGCCAAAAGCGATTTTCTATCAGGACATTTCCGCTCCGTGCCATGCCTGTTTTTCGACACAGTCTTCGGTGGCTGACGCCGCTGCTGGCCGTTCTCATGCTGCTTGCCGCGCGCCCCGCCGCCGCCATCACGCGACACGATGGCACGCGTCCCCGGTTCGAAGAGTCTCTTGTCAGCAAACTGCCCAAAGACCAGCAGGCGATGTGGAAATGGGTCGCCTCCGGGGAACGAGGCGCCCTTCCCTTCTCCGGCGTCCTTGTCAGCGACTGCCATATTTTGACCTGCGCTCACGCCTTTTTCGAGAACGCCTCGGAAGGAACCGGCAAACTGACCGCTGATCCCAAAACGATCAGTTTTTCCTTCCCCGATCCGGCGGACGCGCTTAACGAAAAGACGCCGAAATACCAGGCTGCATCCGTTTCCATCCCGCCGGAGTTCATGGAGAGGAAGGATGACGGATTCTACGGCAAGGGGCACCGGAAGGTCGGCTACGACCTTGCGATCGTCACGCTGGAAAAGTGCGTCCCGGACGCGAAACCCTACCGCTACAATGACGGCACGCTCATCAAGGATGAGCGTGACGAGAAGTGGTCCAAAGACGGCGGCACGATCAAGGTCGGGTACGGGCGCGGCGGCAATGGCGATGTCGGCGCGGCGTTTCCCGGCGGCATCCCGCGCATCATGACCAACGCGGTCGAGGAGTTCGGTGACGGCAAGACAAAATATGCCAGGAACCCGGACAAAGGTCGGGAAGACGCGCCGCCGGAGCGCACTCTGGTCTATGACTTTGACAAAAAGGATGAGAACACATCCGACCTCAAGAACGGTCTGACCGGCAAGCCGAGTCCGTTCACCAAATGGGAGGGAAGCCCGGCAGGCGGCGACTCCGGCGGCCCGATGTTCATTATGCTCGACAAGGAACCTATCGTCGTCGGCGTTACGTCGTCAGGTTCAAACAGCCTGTCCAATTATGGCACGGTCGCCTATGATACGCGGGTGCAGAGTTACTCCAAGTGGATCAAGGACACAATGGACAAGAACCCCTGCCCCTGTAAGATAGTGGGCGTGTCGGCCTCTTAGAAAAATGAAATAACAATGAATAGACGCACTTGGCTTCTTGGGATGGCTTGCGCTATAGCGCTCTGCCCATCCCTCCAGTCACAAACGGACACTTCGCTCAGCGGCGCGAAACAGACAAAAAATGCTGCAAAGGCCAGAAAGAGCACAGTCAAAAAACTCGACGGAACAAAACTCTTCGGATTCGTCGAGATCACGGACGATTACACGATTCGCATTACAAATGATTCGGGAATCGCCAGGCTTCCAATTGCCCAGCTTAGTGATGCCGACTTTCAAAAATACGGATTCCAGAAAGATCGGTCGAAGGACGGACGGTTCTGGTACGAACGCAAGGAGGCGCTGAAATCCTCCGAAGAGGATCCGAAACCTCAAAAGAATGCAAAGTCCGATCAAAAGTCTGTTGCGCAAATCCGACTGGCGGAAATCTCGGCATTTCAACCCTTCATCGCGGCCTACGAAAAGACACTTGCTTCTAAGAGCAGCGAAAGGTCGACCGCAACAAGCAAGCCCGGCGAGAAGCCTGAGACGTCCGATGTACCATTCAGGCCCATGTTTTCCGAGCCAGGCTTGGGAGGTCCGCTTCCCCAAGCTTGGCCGAGTCTAGGACGTTCAGCGATCCAAGCCGCTCCAGGGGCATCCGGACTGCCGTCGCCGTTACAATGATACCCTATTATTGCACTCTGGTGCGCCGGGAGATCGGCAAGGAGTAAAGAGTGAAAGTCTCTAACAGAAAAGGAATAGCAAACCAAACTGGCCCCGAGTCATGCGTAGCGCATCGCGAGGTGCGCGACGAAGCGTTGACAGGGGAGCCTGCAGGCCAGCCATTGAGCCGCGAAAGC
>JAXIPG010000208.1:0-7224 GCA_045403045.1 Terrimicrobiaceae bacterium | reverse complement strand
GCTACCGCTAGAACCGGAGACCGCCACGCACCAGAAGGCAGGAATAGAAGTAGAGCTCGGCTTCGAGGGCGCGCTTGATGTTTTCCGCGATCCGGAAACCGTGCTGTTCTTTCGCAAAGAGGAGGTAGCCAAGCGGAAGCCCTTTCGCTCGCAATGACGCGGCGATAAGTTCGGCTTGGTCCGGTGGCACGATTTTGTCTTCTTCTCCCTGGAAGAGGATCACCGGCACCTTCAGCCGATCAGTGGCATGAATGGGCGAACGATCGATATAGGTTTGGCGCTCCTCCGGATATTTGCCAACCAACCAGTCCAGATAGTGCGACTCGAACTTATGTGTACCGGTGGCGAGCGTTTCCAAATCGCCCACGCCGTAATGACTCCCGCCGATCTTGAAGTAATCGGCGAAAGTCAGGGCGCAGAGCGTGGTATAGCCGCCGGCGCTCCCGCCAGTAATGGCGGCGCGCGCGGGATCGACTAGATTCTTTTCCGCCAGATATTTGGCGGCGCTCGTGCAATCCTCCACATCCACAACGCCCCACTGCATGTGCAGCCGTTCGCGATACTCACGGCCGTAGCCGCTGCTGCCGCCGTAGTCGACATCCGCGACCGCAAAGCCGCGACTGGTCCAGAATTGAACCTGCAGATCAAGCGTGCTGGAAGCGGCCGCGGTCGGCCCGCCGTGGCACTTGACGACCAACGGGGGCAACTCGTCGGAGGGGGCGGCGAAGCTAGGATTGTGCGGGGGATAGTACCAGAGGAAGGCGGTCTTGCCGCGGGCGGTGGGAAATTCAATCAGTGAGGGCGTGGAGAGGCAGGTGCTCAGCTCCGGGTTTTCGGCGACGGTTGAAGCTTTCCGCAGCACTTCGCACTGGAGTGGTTCGAGGGTTACGCGGGCGATGCAGGCAGGTTCGTTCGGCGCGCCGCCGCGTAACAGGATGCTCCCGTTGGAGCCCCGGAGATTCGAAACCTCGGTAAATGAGAGATCCAACTCGCGCTGGCCTCCAGCGCTATCCAGAACGGTGAGCCGGGTCTTTCCACCTTCGCGGTAGCTGCAAACGATACGACCGCCGCCCACAAACGCATACGTGGAGGCACCCAGGTTCCACAGTGGCTGGCCGAACTCTGCCTCCTTGGAAAAGAGCTCTTCAATCTGACCAGAACTTTCCCGATACAGGTTCCACCAACCCGTGCGGTCGGAGACGAAGTGCAGGACGCCCTCCGGCGACCACTCCGGCTGAAAGAGAGATTCAATTTCCGAGCCGGCAATTTTCCTTCGGCTCACAATCTGGCCGGCTTGGTCCAACTCGCCCACCCACAATTCCGTGCTTACCCATGGCATGTGCGGATGGTTCCACGTGAGCCATGCTAGTTTACGGCCATCGGGACTCAGGCGCGGATTGGAATAGAAGTCGTTTCCCTCCACGAGCACGACCTCGCTGGAACCGTCGATTGCCACGGCGACAACCGTGTTGGTTGGCTGGCTGTCGCTAACGCGATGATCTTCCCGCACCAGGATCAGCCGCCGGCGGGCGCCGTCGAACACGGCATCGGCATAACGGCATTGCGCCGTTTGGCCGACGGCTTGCGGCGCTCCGCCAAAGGCTTGGCGATACAGTTTCTGATCGGCAAAATTGGTGAAGTAGACCGTCCCTTCGCGAACCAGCGCCGCCGCCCCGCCATATTCATGGACCCTGGTGCGGGCATTGAATGAGGGAGGCGTCACGTCTTCTGCCGGCCCGTGGACGCCATACTTTACCACTACGAAACGGCCGCCTTCCTTCGGACGCCCTTCGCACCAGTAAACGTCATCGCCATCGAGCCAGGCTTCCGGCAAGTCAACCGTATGCCCTACGATCAGGTCGGCGGTTATGGGCGATCTCCACGAGCCGTAAGGGGCCGTTGTCACAGCCAAAGAGTCCTCGTCGGGCATAGCCTAAGTTGTCAGTGCGACGACCCTATCGACCGGCCCGCGTGAGCATCGTCAAACAGCGCTTGCCGAAGAAACGGCGCGTCGTGAGTAGAAAATAGGTAGTCCGGCGCCTAGAGTGCAAGGAGGATTTAGCTAGTATTCTCAGTGGGATTTCGGACCACAAATAAAGTCCCGAGCTTCACTCCAGCGATGCAATGTTCAATCCATGATCTCGAGCGCGGATTGGTCTGTTCTCAAACGGGCCTCCGAAGGCTGTTCCGCCTTTGATTTTCGTGGTCGATTGATATCTAATGAACCTTCATACGCCCATGAATAGAGATGAATTGGTTCAACTGATTTACGTTGAGAGGATCGAAGAAGACAGCGAGATCTTTTTCGAGGCTTATTGCCCGTACTGCCACGAAACAGAGGAGTGCATGGTCGATCACGGGAAGGACGACGAAGCCAGAACTGGCGTCATTCGGAAAATGGTAGATCATTTAAGGGAGGTCCACAAAATTGCTACTGATGATGAATCGAACGAGGCCTGAGAGATCGGCCGGCTTTTCGTAACTTTCATAGAATCAGCAACATTCGCTTCATTGAACATCAACAAGCGCGGCGTTGCCTGTTGGGCGGTGTCCGCGCCACCTACCCATATATTCTTGTCACCTGCAGCCGCTGCCGCGATGAATTACGGCTTCAGATCGACCGCAGCTCTATTGCTGCCGTCCATGTAAAAGGGCACGGATTCATGCTCGTGCGTGATTAGCCATCTTCCGTCGATCTTGCGAAGGCCGATTGTTTCGCGCACCCATATATCTGTGTCTTCACTGTTGGTCCGTTGCCCACTGATCCGGTTAAGGCTGTGGCAGAAGGTCACGTCGCCGCCGACGGTTATTTTTAGGTCGCGAATCTCGTAGCCGATCGGTCCTCGAAACGTCTGGAACCACTCCTCCAGACTCTTCTTGAGCGGCGCATCTGCTTTCAACGGAGGCGCGAGGAAAAACCCCACGCTCTCCGGCGAAGTATGCGACACGACACCATTGGCGTCCTTGGCGCGGATTGCGGCGGCCCACGCCTCGATCAACCCGCGGATTTCGGCTTCGTCCGTTGCTTTGCTCGTTTCACTTGTCATCTGTTTCGATGTTTTGTGGTTTCACGATCTTCGAGTCGTTGAAGATGGAGACATAAAACTGCATCGCCTCTTCGGCGTTGTTATCGAACCACAGGAATGGGGTGATCTTTTGCACAATGTTCTTAGTTGATGTTGCGACTGAATTAGAGCTGCCGGCCTTCTTAATACTCGTCGTGGCGGCGCCACCACTCGTAGGGCGGAGTTTGCGGCCATCCGGCGGGTGAGTCCTCCCATTCCTCCTGCCGTCCAAACGGGGTCATGTCGAGCAGGGTAAAGTTGCTGTCGAGCACTTCGACGCCTCGGGCAGTAGTGAAGTAGGTGTGATAAACATTGTCGCCCTCGCGCAAGAAGACGCTGAGGCCAAAGTTCTCGCCTTCAGCGGTCGTCACGCCAAAGTCGTCATTGAAGTCCCTGCCAGCGGAAGAAAACCAGGGGACGGTCCAACCCATACGCTGCTTGTAGGACTCGAGGTTTGCCAGCGGAGCGCGCGAGACCAGCGCGAGGGAAGTGTCGCGGGCGTGCAGGTGCGCAAGGTGGCCGATGTTGTCCACGACCAACGAACAGCCGGGGCAGCCCGCCGACGGCCAGCCGTCGACATCGGACGCAAACATGAAGTGGTACATAATGAGCTGACGGCGTCCCTCAAAGAGATCGGGCAGGCTCACTTTCCCGTCGGGACCCTCGAAGACGTAATCCTTCTCGATCCTGACCATCGGCAGTCGGCGGCGTTCAGCGGCCAGCGCATCTCGTGCACGGGTGGCCGCCTTCTCCTTCACCAGCAATTGGTCGCGTGCTCGCTGCCACTCTTCCCGCGATACGATCTGAGGATGGCTCATAAGGTTCTCACTTTTAAGGGTCTGTGCGGGCTTCATTTGGTTCTCCTTTGGTTTTGGTTGTTTGATTCTTTTTGCAAAACGTGCGGACGGCGAATGCGGTCAACCCACCCGTTGTTGCAGCGCTCTTTCAGCCTTTCGTTTCGGCCTCCGCGATGGTCTTCAAATTCGCCAGACCTTCCTCGAACATCCCGCCGACCATTTTATCGCAGTTCATGAACAGGCCGACGGCCTTGAACATGAAGTTGTTCTTTCCGGTCATGCTCCACGTCACCACGGTTTGATCGCCTTCGGGCTTGAAGGTGAACTCCGCGATGTTCTTGGCTTTAAAGGGCTTGAAGAATTCGAGGTTGAACCTGACGAGCTCGTTCGGGCGGCTCTCGGTGAGCGTCATGCGTCCCTCGCCGGCTTTGCTATTGCCCGCCCAGGCGAGGACGGCGCCAGTGCCGGCCTGCGGACCCTCGAGCGTGGTTTTCATCGCCGGATCGACTTTCGCAAAGGGTGACCACGTTTGGTATTTGTGGAGATCGTTCACTTGGTCAAAGACGACTGCCGGCGGCGCGGAGACGGTGGCCGTGCGCGTGACGCGGAACTCGGAGGGTTGCAGGACAACGACGATGACCAGGACGACGATGAGAATGGCGACCGCGATGAGGATTTTTGTGATCATGGTAGCGAAGTTCGGTATGAGGTTGGCTTTCGTGAAGCCGCCGCAGCGGCCTTTCAAAGCATCGACGAACGAGCCCGGTGGAAAAGGACACGGTTCCCAACTTTTTTGCTCGCCCCGTAGCGCTGCTCCCGGTGGGGTCGGTCCGTTGGCTTCGGGGTAATCCTTCGCGCCGACCCGAGGCAGACACGGAGACTCGCCATAGTGCTTTGAGCATGTATGTATATGGAGCCAACGGTAGAGCAAGAATGGGCCTTGCCGATGAGCGTTTGGAGGGCGAAGCGGAGGCGTAGCCTGGAGTTGGTTCCCCGCGCGCGGGGGATTGGTCCGTTGGCGCGGACGATTGGAGGCCGATGGTCGGCATCTGTCGCGCCCGATACGGCGATGCCTCGTCGAAATCCGACGGGTCGTCGGATTTCGCGTCAGGAGGGCTCCGTTCCTCTGGGACGATTGTGACTGAAACTGTGGTCGATGTAGCCAGTCAGCTCAATATCGCCGACCGGCTTATCAGGATTTACCAGGTAATCGAAAAGCTCCTCGCCGATCCCGTAGCCAATTGCATCCGGATTCAGTCGTTGTAGGACGCGACTCGCTTCCTGGATTCCTCCATGTAGGGCCGTCTCTCTTCTTCGGGACCCTTCTTCCCAGAGGCAGGCCGTCCTCGACGCGCGAGCGCGCGGCGTCCAGGATGTTCCAGACTAAGCCATGGGACGGAGCTGGGCCGTACTCGAATGCCGCTGTGAGCCCTTCCTCTATTTGTGACTGACTAGAGATCAGCGCGCAGTCCCATTCCCATTCCAGGAATCCCTCAAAGGGCCGGTTATCAGGAAGCTTTGCGGCAAAAGCTCGAACAAAGGAAGTCCCCCCGGTGTGAGGGTCTGCGGTTCGCTAACGTCTTGCAGCTCAGCGGCGATTGGGCTTTTCATTGTGGCTGAAAACACGGCGACGCCTTCAATTTCTCAGCCAGGCGCGAAGCTCTTTGTCCCTTTGCTCTGCCTCGCGGCGCTTTGCTGAAAGCAACTCAATGAGTCGTGTCGCCACATGCCTATCGATATCCATGTCCTTTATGAGGGCTTCCACAAAAACGATTTTGTCCGAAGCGGAGTACAGCATCAGATAGTCGCGCCGCGAAGTACATAAATTGAACTCGCTATACCTTGGCAGTTGATCGAAGGGGAGGGAGAACAACCGAAGCCCCTTCATTCAAGTGGGGGCGAAGGCGAGCGAACCGCGATCCTGAGCAAGCAGCGGACGAGAGAGGAGGAAAAGATCATGTGGTGAGTGCTGTGATGATTTTTCAAGAAAAAAGGCAGATGTGATTCACAAGTCACTTGTGATAAGCAAGCTACGCTGATGCATGAATGTGAGAAAGCGACAAATCTGCCTCCATGTTATTCCGGAAGCCTGAAGACCCAATACGCGATAGGAGCCTGAATGAGTTCTGCGAACAGGTAAACGAGCAACAGCGACGATGGTTGCCCATCGGCAACGAAACTGAGGATTCGTCCGATCACCAACCCAGCGGGAAACAGCACAACGGTGAGCACCGCCGCATTTCTGTATTTGTCGCTGAAAGCCGCGAACAGCCAAAACAATGCAAATCCCAAATATAGGCACATCATCGCTCTCAGAATATGAGCGAGATTGAGGTCCAATTGGGAAACACCGAGAAACGTCCGGGCGAACCAATGAGGCGACACCCCATATAGCGAGCCGACCGCGAAAATCGTGAAAGAGGAGAGAATCAGAAAGTATTTTTTTATTTGCATGTAGCGGGACCTTTGAGATCAAATTTGACGGCTATCGCTGCATTGCCGTGAAGCGCGGCTCAGAGGTCAAGTTGTTTTCTCTCCACAAGAAAGTGCCATTTTCCATTCGCTGGAAGGGCCCGTGACCCGGTTTGCACTGCATCGGTTCAATGAACGCAGCTTCTGTTCGCTTCCGAATTGGTTGGCGATTCATCCGTTAAGGGAAACTACTCTCTCAGTCTCCGATCCGCCTCAGGTCTTCCCATTGGCGAAAGTCACCCTTGAAGCCCATACTCTCGGCGATCTGGAATGTCGAAATGACGCATCGCTCGATTTGCTTGCCAGACTTTCCAGCAGTTTCGCATGCTCGACGATACTCCCTCCGGGCCTGATAGAGTTGAGAAACAAATCGGTCGCGTGCGACGGGGTGCCGATCGAAGCAGGATCAGCTTTTCGAGGTCTTTCTCGCTTCCTCTATCTGCTCAATTAGGGTCGCTCGGTTGATTATCGTGATATTTCACGATATCAATTCAACGCGAAAATACACTTACGAACATCGACGGATTTCGGGGACTGAGAAATCGTTCGCTGGCCGTAATCCTGAAGTCGGGGCAAGCATTCCTCGCAGGCGTGCCCTCCACGATCGCGAACAGTAGCGGAACCCGCGATAAGACCCGCACAAACGTGCGATTGCTACCATGCCGGATCTCGACGGACAAACGTGGACTGACTCTAACCTGGACTCTAACATGATCGTCCGCCGCTCATAAGTTGCTGATTATGAATTAGTGGAGGCGAGGGGAGTTGAACCCGCTCAAACCGATACAAACCGCGCTATTTGATGCGGTTCATCAGAGTAAATTGATTTGGCGCGTCATTGGGTGCGGTTTGTCCGGACGGATTTTGTCACAGATTGTCACGTGAATTTG
>JAXIPG010000116.1:0-5538 GCA_045403045.1 Terrimicrobiaceae bacterium | reverse complement strand
CCGCGCTTGCCCGCCGCGGTCGCCGCCTCGACCTGCGCAGCGTGGAACTGACCCGGGCTGCAGATGGCCACAACATCGACCTCAGGATCCTCGAGCAGGGTCTGTACGTTGGTGGTCGACCGCGCCCCGGTTCGACTGGCCACCAAGGCGCCCACTTCGCCATTGACATCCATAATATGGACGACCTGCAACCGGTTACTAAGGGTAGCCAGCGTGGGAAGATGAATGGCCTGGGTGACGGGACCCGCTCCGATTATGCCTACTCCAAGCGGCTTGCTCATCGTGCGCTCCCGGTACTGAACACGCTTGTCTCCGGCAGATTGGACTTCCCAAATGCGCAAGGATAGAAAACATGGACCTGCATATGATCGCTCATGTTCTTCAAATGCGTATCTAGGTGCTCTGACATGATATTTGATTTGTTCCTTCTTAGCCTTTCACAGCGCCAGCCGTGGCCCCGCCCTGCAAAAGAAGCAAGTTGAGACTTCGCTCGGCACATGCCTCGGCCACTCCGGAAAGAAGGACACCCCGGCCTGACCTTCAACGGCGTGAGCCATGGATGCCCACACAACAGCAATCGTCTTGACGAAGCCGATCCGGAGCATCCGCGCGGCCGGATTCGGGCTAGAATAGTTATGGAGCGCGCCGCCGCCAAGACGCTTTCGCAAAGCTTCGTTGAGAGTTGATCAGGCCGATTGAACGCGTTCGAAACCGTCGTATGAGATACGCCCACAACCTTTGCGACGTCCTTCAGAGTACCGTGAGCCCTCAGCGATGGTTTCATGTTTGCACAACGTCGACTCTTAGACGGCACCGAAGGCCTCGCTTAAAACGCCACTCATATTCGGAAAGAACGTGGTAGGCGTATTTCTTATCGATCAAACGTGGTGAGACCACAGTTACTTCACAGCTTGCGTTTGGCGGTCTCCCACCTCTTTTCAGCTGTTTGGTGAACTACGCTCATTCCTTACACCTTTACCCAACCTTGACTTTTGTTGCTTTCTAAGATCCTCTCACAAATCAACAATTCACGGTGACCATCTGCAAAGGTGGGAAAGGACGGCCTTTCGGGTGGTTTTCCTGCCGCAACAGCCTGGTACACTTCTTTAAATAAGTGCTTTGACGTATCCGGAAAGCCTTCATTATGTCCTCCCGGAAAAGTCATAATAGCACTAGCTTCCGGGTAAGCCAATGATGGGTCACGCATCAGCACTTCGTTATAGCTATTCCTGTTACCGATCCATACTGTGTTTGGTGCTTCGGAGTTCCAGGCAAATGTTTGCTTTGAGCCGGAGATCTCCAATCTCAATTGATTCTTGCGTCCTGCTGATACCTGCGAAACAGTGATTGAACCACGATTCCCATTATCAAAACGTAATAAAACATTTGCGTGATCTTCTGTAGTGATGGGAACGTCGGCATAATCTTCCGCTTGAAGCATTTTCCCAGAATACGTCGCCACTGCCTTTAATGGCTTCTTCCGGGTTTTGTGGATGATGTTAAAGTCCGCCAACACTTCTGTAGTTTTCAGCCCGGTGACGTATTCGATAATATCCATCAAGTGCGAACCAATGTCAGCAATAGCACGAGAGCTGCCGGACTTTGCTGGTTCTAAACGCCAGTTGTAGTCTGTTGCGAAGAACAACCAGTCTTGCAAATAGGAACCCAGTACGGAATAGATCTCGCCTAGGTCACCTTTTTCACGCATGGTTTTCATCTGGCGCACTAGGGGATAGTACCGCAAGTTGAAGTGAACAGCATTTACCCGTCCGGTTTGTTTGGCCAGTGCCACTAATTCTTCTGCATCATTCAAGTCGTTCGCTAATGGCTTTTCGCAAACCACATGCTTTTCGGCCGCCAAAGCCGCCTTGGCTTGTGGGTAGTGTAGCATGTTCGGTGTGCAGATGTGGACAGAAGCAATGTCTTCCATTTTGAGGAGTTCTTCAAATGCACATGCGCGTTCGATACCTAATTGAGAGGCTTTAACAGTGGCCGATTCTATCGTTGATTCGCAAAGAGCTGCTACTTCGATATTCGGAAGTCTTCTCAATGCCTCGATATGTGCGGGACCAATAAAACCCGTTCCAATTACACCAACTTTGATTTTAGCCATGCTCTGCGACTTGATTGAGTTTGCAATTACTTCTGAAAAAGGTGCTTCTTATACGGGTCGAGCGCTGTCAAAAGAGCCCCACCGTCCCTAGCCTCTGGAAGGCTGACTCCTGAATAAACAACCCACGATTCATCGTGTACTACCGTTGCACCCGGGGAAATCTTCTTGAGAGGCCCGAGGGTCTCAAGTTCAAGAAATTCAGTATTTGTAAAAGCCTCAAAGTTCGAACCGAGGTCAGGGTAGGGTTCGCCCGCGAAAAATGGTACGCTCTTCATAAATAGATGATCGTCGACCACATAGGCGGCCCATCCTTCTGAGTGACGCAATCCGATTTTGAACGGCGGACGCTGCGTCTGATGCAAATATATCGCTTCCCGTGCGACGCGAAACCTCTCATCTGAGAGATCGGTGAATGGCCACGCGATTATCGAGCGATTGGGCAAGTAATCTTGCGGATGCCTGCCTTGTGGTGGCTGGGGGAGAATCGCATAACCGCCGGGAGCCATCACCGAAAGCGCCCAGGGCGCTAGCTCCAGAGGAACGTCTCCTTGATTCGTGATTCGATGCTCTACGGTGATCTTCGGACTCGTCTGTTCCAACCTAACGACCATCTCTCGGCGAATCCTCGTTGGCTTCTCGATCACGTTTGACACCCTGACCGTAAACTCATCTTCGATCGCGTGCTCGACTTCCGAATTGTCGAGTGCGTAGCACAGGCTGTCTTCCTTGCCGAAGTCTTCCGGAGCAGACCATAGCCGGTGTCCGCCACGAATCTTCCACACGTCCTCCTTCGAGTTGCCCGCCTCGTCGCGGACCAGCTTAAAAACGCTGCGACCTTGAACGGGTCGATACGAGATGATGCGGGGTCCCACCTCCAAGGTGATGATGACTTCGACGAAGCCGTTAGAGAACTTCAGGTTCCTTTCCCAACCCGCAAAAGATAAATACTCAGTTGCCATAAGATAGTCACATTGACTGTCGCCTCCCTTTTCGAGGTCGGCAGAAATATGCACCCGCCCCCAATCCGTCTCGCCATCCAGCCGGCCAAAGCGTTGAAGACCTCCGATAAGCCCTGCGTCCACCACCTACCCCATCCCCATTCTCAGCTTTCATTGCATAATACTGAATCGTCGAAAATATTCCTTGTCTCAGCCGACCGTGCCGGAGCGCCAATTGGGCTGATGCTTTACGAAATCGTGACAGCTTTGCTTCTAAATCGCTTTACAGTTTCCGGTTGCGCAACCCTGCAGCTAAAAGGAGGCAAGCCGCGCAACAACAACTCCACGTCGCTCACAACCATGTTGCCGATCTCCGTGAAAGCCTCCTGAATGCCACCTGACCGGTGGGCGGAAAGGATCACATTGGGAAGGTCCCTGATCGGATGCTCCTTGGAAAAAGGTTCCTCAGGGAAAACGTCAGTCGCTACCTTGAGATGACCCGATTGGGCCGCGACCGTTAACGCTTCAAAATCGACGACGCCAGCCCGACTCATGAGAACAAAAAGGCCACCAGGTCGAATGAGAGAAAGTTCGCGTGCAGTAAGAAATCCCTGGTTTTCCGAAGTGACGCTCGCAAACACAAAGACAGCATCCGACGTAGAAAGCACCTCCTCGAGACTGGCCGGCGTGCAGTCGTTATTAAGAAGCTCTCGCTCGGGCAACCAAGGGTCGTAAACTTTCACCGGACAGCGAAACGGTCGAACCATCGGGCGAAAGGCCCGAGCGAGGTCCCCAAAGCCAATAATGCCCACCCGAGAACCGGTAAAGAGGAAGCAATCCTTATTGCTCTCGAAGCCATACTTCTCATTCCTTTCGTGAAAAGCACGATCGTTTTTGCTCACGCCTCTCGCGAGATCAAGAGCGAGCGCAAGAGCCATTTCAGCCACGGGGACAGCAAAGGCAGGACTGGCGATCAGCACGCGAATGTTGCGCGAGAAACAGTAGTCGTAGTCGATGTTCGGCAAGTAATTGCCTTCAACATTAAATATAGCCCGCAATTTTGCACCTCGCTCTAGTCTCTCTCGAGGCAGGTCGGTTTGACCAATGATGATCTCGGCCTCCGGCAGCGCTTCCTCAAGCATCTCGGTCGGCATGGGACCTGCGTCAAATACGGTAAGATCCGCCAGATTAGCCAGTTGGGTCTGAGCCTTCGCATCAAAGATCAAATCGACGGTGCGAGGTTGCGGATCGATGATAATTCGTGGCTTACTCATAAGCTTAGCTGTCAGTGGATTTATTAGGGGTTGAAGGCGTCCGGTCTTTTCTAGGACCTACTTTGCTTGACCTATCAATCGATCAACTGAGACCGCAATAATGATGAGGCTACCCATCACAACAAGCTGATAGAATGTTTGGATGTGGAGCATGTTCAGGCCATTGCTGATCGTGCCGATAATAAGGCCGCCAACAACCACCGAAGGGATGCGTCCTTTGCCTCCAAAGAAACTCGTGCCGCCGATAATGGCAGACGCGATGGCGTAGGTTTCGAAATTCTGCCCGGCTGCCGGTTCGGCCGCGCCGAGACGTGCAGTAGAAAGAACACCCGCCAAGCCGGAACAAAGACCGGAGATTATAAACACGATAAGCGTGTGCAGCTTGATATCGATTCCGGAGAAAAAGGCGGCTTCCCGATTGCCGCCAAGTGCATAGATGTTTCGTCCAAGCCGTGTCTTAGCGCATACGAACCACAAGATCCCAGCTACTGCCAGGGCGAGTACCACCGGAACGGGCACGATCCAAATATTCCCCGTAAGCGCCAGGACGAACTCATAGGGGAACCCAAAGATAGGACTCGCCCCCGAGATGATAAAGGTCAAGCCACGGAAAATCGCATTGGTACCCAGGGTGATGATGAAAGGGTGCAGGCCCGTAAAATTCACCAACATACCGTTGAAGGCTCCGAGCACAATACCCACGCCAATGCCGCCGACTAACACCGCAAGAATCGGATGCAATCCCGCCACCATCAGCTTTGCCGTAAGGATTCCCGTAATCGCAACGATTGAACCAACAGATAAGTCAATTCCTGCGATCAGGATGGCAAAGAACTCACCAAGAGCGACGAGAATGGTGATCGCACTCTGAACAAAGATTTGAACGATGTTCTCGGGCTTCATAAAGTCCGATGAAAGTCCGCTGAACACCACGATAATCAGAACGAGAATGCACAGTGTTCCGTACTGTTCCCAAAATGTAGCCAGTCGTTTACGATTCATTAGTTGTCTCCGTGAGATATGGCCAAATCAAGGATTTGCGCTTCCGATGCTGTGGCTCCGTCGAGTATTTTCACAATGCGGCCCTCCTTGAATACTGCTACGCGATCGCAAATGGCCAGTATCTCTGGGAGCTCGGACGAAACCATAATAATGGCTTTGCCAAGGTGGGATAAATCACGCATGAGCTTATAGATCTCCGACTTTGCTCCGA
>JAXIPG010000282.1:0-5384 GCA_045403045.1 Terrimicrobiaceae bacterium | reverse complement strand
TATTATGATTGGGTGCCGCAGGAAACGCTGTTCTGGCGGAGCGCCCTATATCAAGCGGTCGGGGGGATCGACCGGGCGTTTCAGTTTGCAATGGACTGGGATCTGGTGCTCCGGTTCATCAACGTAGGCGCGCGATTTCAGCGGGTTCCCTATTCCCTGGGGTGCTTTCGCGTTCATGACCAGCAGAAAACGCATGCTCTTTCGGATAGCGTCGGTCAGCGGGAGAAGGACGTTCTCCTGGCCCGCGAACACTCAGGGAAGCACAACGCCGAACAGGCGCAGAAGTTGTGTAATTCCTATGCTTTGCGATCCAGCCTCTGCGCGATGCTGCTGAAGTGTGGAATAAGGTATTAGCCCGCATCGGACAACGATTCCGCAATGTCCGTGGAATGGTTCGGTACCGCTACGGAAGGTTCCGATTCCGCTATTGGCCTGCTTTCGAGCCGCGCAGGAGCGCGTTTCTCATTCCGCTTCACCTGTTTTTTGACCTGCTGCTTCCCCGCCATTGGAATCAGCTTGATCATTTTGGATACTACAAGCCGAGGGCCCTTCGCGCGGAGAGGTTGCCGAAACGCGCGACATCGCGGGCACAGCAACTCTCCATTGCCGTTGTCACTCCAAGTTACAATCAGGGAACCTTCATTGAGCGGACTGTTCGGAGTGTGCTTGATCAAAACCATCCCCGCCTCCAATACGCAGTCGTTGACGGCGGATCGACTGACGAAACCATGGAGGTTCTCACTCGTTACGGAAACCGGCTGGCCTATCTCGTAAGCGAACCGGATGGCGGTCAAAGCAGCGCTCTCGTCAAAGGATTCGCGCGGGTCGAGGGGAACATTCTCGGATACCTGAATTCGGACGATCTGCTGACAGAGGGTTCGCTGGCCTTTGTGACGCGGTTTTTCGCTGACAATCCGGAGGTCGACGTCATTTATGGCCACCGCCTCATCATCGACGAGCAGGATCGCGAGGTCGGACGGTGGATATTGCCGCCGCACGACGAATACACCCTTCGCCGGCGGGACTTCATTCCCCAGGAAACATTGTTTTGGCGTCGTTCGCTTTTCGAACGCGTGGGTGGCATCGACAGCAGTTTTCACTATGCGATAGATTGGGATCTGATCCTGCGCTTCATGGATGCGGGCGCAAAGTTCTGCCGCGTTCCCTATTTCCTGGGGTGTTTTCGCGTGCATTCAGCCCAGAAGACCAAGACTCTTTGGAACGGTGTCGGCGAAAAGGAGGTGGCGTCGCTCCGCGCCCGGCAAGGGGTCCGGGAGGAGGAGATTGACAAGGCTGTTTTCAGATACCGGCGCGTTGCGGCCCTTTGCTCGGTTGCGTACGAGTTAGGGCTGCGAATTTAGTCTAGTCTGGAAGGACTAAGAAGAAGCGCTGAGCAGAGCGAGGTCGGGGGTCGGAAAGAAACGTTGAAAACAGGATTTCGCGCCAAGGACGCAAAGAACGCCAAGAAACCCCTACAGGGTGAGTTCGTCGAGTTCGTTTACGAGTCGTTCGATGTTACCTTTGAGGAGCTCACCGCCAAAGTTTATCAATAGTCCAAGTTTAAGGTGAGAAAGTTTCAAATAGGTAAGAACCTGCTTCTTGTGGACGCGGGCGAGGGACTCGACGGATTTTAACTCGACCAGAACTATCTCTCCAACAACCAGATCCGCACGAAAGCCTTCATCGAATCGCTTCCCGCGAAAGCAAATTGGAATTGCCTTCTGTCGCTCTACACTAAAGCCACGCTCTCGAAGCGCCTCCGCCAGCAGGACTTCATACACAGATTCCAGAAGCCCGGGTCCTAGCTCTTTGTGAATCTCAAGCGCGCAATTAACCACCGATGAAGCGGTACTATTCTCATCCATCCGAGGAATCTTTGCGTTCTTTGCGTCCTTAGCGCGAGTTGATTCAGTTTTTCAGAAATTTCAACACCAAACAAGATTGTACCGTTAAGACAGCACAAAGAAGCTTCTCGAGATCGTCGACGTGTTGACCTTTTTTTGCATTCCCAAGGCGTTTCAAGGCCATTTTGGTGTGATCCAGCGAAATGCCCTGGCAAGCTGGCGCGCGCTCGGGCCGAGCTGCGAAGTGCTGGTATTCGGCGATGAGGAAGGCGCCGGCGCAGCGGCCGAAGCAGCGGGAGCCCGGCATTTGCCGGCGATTGGACGCAACGAATTTGGCACGCCTTTGCTTGATGATGTCTTTCGTCAGGCCCGTGCAATCGCCCAAAACGACACTCTTTGCTATGTCAACTCCGATATCATTTTCCTCGCCGATCTGCTCGCGGCTCTCACCGCCGTCTCGGCGCGGTTTGCGCGTTATCTGATCGTGGGAAGGAGGTGGAATCTCGATTTGGAGGAACCCATCTCCTTCCAGGACTCCCAGGCTTGGAGGCTCTCGTTTCGGGCGTTTATCGAAGGGCGAGGATCCCTCTATGACGGCTTCAACCTTGATTACTTCATCTTTCCGAGGCCGCTCTTCGAGAACATGCCTTCCTTCGCAGTCGGCCGCCCGGCGTGGGACAATTGGATGGTCTATGAGGCGAGGCGGAGGCAAATCCCCGTCATCGACGCGACGGATGCCATCCTGGCGGTGCACCAAAATCACGACTATTCCCATACGTCCGAGGGTCGTATCGGGGGGAAGCCTGCCCTCTGGCGAGGCGTCGAGGCTCAGCGAAACCGCGATTTGTCCGGGAGCCATTACTTCGGCATCGAGGATGCAACGCATGTGATGAACCGCACCTGCAGAATCACGCGGCGCTTCGATCCGACTCATTGCTTCCGGCGATTGCCCGAGGCGGCGGAGATCTATCCCGCATGGCGCTGGTTTCTTGGCCCGCTGCGGGCGGGCGTCCAACTCATTCAAAAGACCGACCATCGAGTCCGGCTTTTTCTCCTGCGCCGAGGGATCGATTTATTCCCTCACCGCGAAAAGCGGACTGCCGGCCGGATGCCATGATGGTTTTTCCGTTCTCATCGGATCGCGTCCTGCGGGATCACCTCAGCGCGGAGCAATTGATGCGCGTGTGCGACGTGATCTGGAGCACGGATCGGCGGGCGCGCGCGCAGACTTCGCGCGCCCCGATTCCGCCCGGTGCGATCGTCTATGCCAAGGCCGATCACTTCATTCCGCTGTTCCATCAACTTCGGCGTCGCCGGGGGCGTGTGGTGCTCGTCACCGCCGAGAGCGACATGGCGGTCACCCCGGAGCTCGCCCGGGCGCGTCCGCTTCAGGTCGCGGCATGGTTTTCAACAAACGCGGTGGATTCGTCCGTCCAGCCGATTCCCCTTGGCCTTGCAAACTCCTATTGCCAGGTCGCTCTCAAGGCGCCGCTGCTGGCCGAACACGCAGCTCCAAACGAGAAGCGTCCGCGGTGGCTCTATGTCAATTTCCGCACAGAATCCAACCCGTCCGTGCGCGGCCCAATCATGGAGCGCTTTGCGTCGATGGGTCAGCAGGACTGGCTGACGGTGCGCCACGGCGAAGCCGGGTTGGAAGACTTCGTGCTGGAAATGAGCACACATCGGTTCATCGTTTGTCCGCCTGGCAATGGGATTGATACGCATCGGATGTGGGAGGCGCTTTACAACAGGACGATTCCAATTGTGCTTCGCAATCCGGCTCTTCGCGACTTTGACGACCTGCCAATCATGTTTGTCGAAGATTTTCGCGAGATTACCCTCGAGTTCCTCAAGGCTGCGTACACGCGCATCGCGGGGACCGAGTGGAACTGGGAAAAGATGTTCGCTCCCTGGTGGCACAAGCAGTTGGGCGAGGCCCGGAGCGGTCTCCTGGCGCGCGGCGTTCGCATTGGCCGTGCCGAATTTTTTTGCCGCGTTCTCACCGCGGGCTGGACAACCTTTGCGCGCCGATTTTTCGCTTCGCCGGAGCGCGAACCGGCGGCGGCGCGTTCATCGGCATGAGGATCACCGTCAGCAGTCCGGACGGTTTGGGCGACTTTGTTCTGCGTATGCCCTTCTTCGAGGCGTTGCGTGATGCCGGACATGATCTTCAAATCTTCATGCGCCCGCCGGCGTCGGACCTTGCCGCGGAAGTGTTGTCTGACGTGAGGATCGAAACCATCGGCGAGGACCCGTATGCGCGCCTTGTGCGGTTCCGCCGCAATCCCTTTGCCGCCGAGTTGAAGAAAATCGCAGCGTTCAGCCCGCATCTGCTCGTCATCGCACTCTTCCAGCATAGTTTCCTCGACGAAATATTCTTGTACAAGATTCCCAAGCGACTGAAGGTGGCCGGCTTTCGATCCGCCGATGCCTTTTGGAGCACGGAAGCAAACACGGCGCCGCAGGAGATGGCCAAGCGCTTCGATATTTGGGTGGAGGCTAAAACCGGCATCCCCGAGCTGGAGAAGAACCGCTTGCTTGCCTCTGCAATCCTGGGATCCGCTGTTCCAAGCAAACCGGCTAGAATTTCTCCGCCACAGAAAGCAGTCGACGACGCCCGATCGATTCTTCTACGGCACAAACTCGGCGAAGGCGAGTATTGGGTCGTGTGTGCAGGTACCCGGCCCGGCCTTGAGATCAAGGATTGGGGTGAAGCGAATTGGGTTGCGGCGCTTAGCCAGATTGCATCGGAAACAAAGGCTCCCTTCCTTTTTCTCGGAAACGAGGCGGAAGCCCCCTCGATTGAACGAATTCAAAACGCGTTGCCAGATGACTTGCGGCATTTCAATTTCGCGACCCACCCACCCTCCATCCTCACTGTCTTTGGAATCATCGCGCTCTCAGCCGGTTTTGTGGGACGCGACTCCGGCCTCATGCACCTTGCGGCAGTGTCTGAGCGTCCGATTCTCGCGATCTTCAGCGAATCGCACTGGGGCCGTTTCTTTCCCGAGACGAAGGGCGCAGTCATTGTTTCGCGGCAAGTACCTTGCCAGGGCTGCCTTGGTTACTGCCATTTGCCCGAGCCATTCTGCGTGCGACGTGTGGGGACAGAACAATTTCTGGAAGGCTGGAAGCTTCTCCGGTCCAAAACTCTGCGGGAGACTCGCGTTGTTGAGATCCCAATGGACGCTGATTTGAGTCGGGAGATCGTCGAAACGGCACACCGTCGTTTCCCCAGACTGGCGCACGAGGCGCGACGGCATGTCTTTGATTCCGGCCGCGCAGTCAACCTTCTCGACAGCGCCGGAATTGGGACGCGCTTGCTTGCTCGCCGCAACTATCGGAGGAAGCTCGCCGGCTAGGAGACTGTTGAAAAACCCACGCACGTCACGCGTGAGTTCTTTGGGGCAGATATCGGTGGAGGGACGAAGGAGCATCCCCTGAAGGGGCTGTGACTGAGGAGCGACGCCGAAAGATGCCCCAAAGAGCTCATGCCCTCCGGGTTGCGCCAATTTTCGGCTCTCGCTATGTCGCCAAGTT
>JAXIPG010000242.1:0-33734 GCA_045403045.1 Terrimicrobiaceae bacterium | reverse complement strand
GGTGAAAGTAATCGGCAAGCCACCTGTAAACCTCGGATTGCGTAGCCGGTGCGCTATCGCTCACATTGTAGATTCCCGGTGTCGCAGGCTTGGTGAGCAGATGGACGACGGCTCGCGCTGCGTCGTCTCGGTGGATTTGATTGATCCAGCGCAGGCCATCCCCCTCGATCACGGCCTCGCCCGAAAGAAATTTCCGCATGATCACGGAGCGACCCGGACCATAAAGTCCCGAGAGCCGCGCGACGAACCCGCCGGAATCCAACGCAATTCCCTCGGCCTCGAGCAAGATCCGCCCGGTTTCACGATCAGGTTTGGTTTCGCTGGTCTCGTCCACCCACGTTCCATCGACCTGCGCATAGACGGAGGTGCTGCCTGTGATGAGCACCTGCTGCGGTTCAATGCCGGCCAGCGCATTCACCAATCCGCCAATATACACGGAACGATACGCCTCAGGGACGGCACGGTCTGGGCCGGCGCAGTGGACAAGTGCGTCAGCGCCGCGCCAGGGGGAGATAAGCGAAAATCTCCTTGTAATATCCAACGCACGGATTTCGTAGGGTTTGCCGGTGAAGCACGCGGCGGATTCCGGACTTGCGCAGAGCCCAAGTACGTTCCAGCCGCCTTTGGAAAACAAATCGGCTGCGGTCTCACCGAGGAAACCGCAGCCGGCTATTACAACCCGTGGCAAAGGCCTTAGGGCAAGTTAAGATTGAAGCGGATCTTCAACTTCGAGCGCTTGGCATTGTTCTTGGCCTTGCGGCGTGCCTTTTGGGTGGGCGTCTCGAATGCTCGCAGCCTGCGAACCTCGTCAAGGATACCCTCTGCATCGAGCTTGGACTTCAAGCGCTTCAGCGCACGATCAATCGGCTCTCCTTTGCGAACAATCACTTCCGGCATAAATTCACCTGCTTTCCAAAATTCTCTCTGCAAAAAACTAAAACTATAAGAAGGGGAGGTGGCCGGTCAAATGTTCACTTCCGGAATTGCAATGTCAGCGAAACGCCGCTATGACTGTGCCTCCCCATGAAAGAACTTTACCTTTTCGGACGATTTTCGATCCTGCTTGCCGGGTGCTTGATCAACGCGCCAGAGCTTTTTGCCGATTCTCTTCTATCCGAGCTGAGTTCCACTCAGCAGTGCCAGGTGCATGATGGATCGCAAGTAGTTGTCACTGAGAATGTTGATGGAAAGCCGTGGCCTCGCATCAAGGTCTATCGACTTGTCAATGCCAGTCCCGAGCAAGTGACTGCGGTTTTTTTCGATTATGAGAGTGCTAAGTCTTTTGTTCCCAACGTCATCAAGTCAGAGATTTCCAACAAACTCTCCGCCTGCACGATGGACGTGGATTATGGATTGGATGTGCCAATTTTTCCCGATGAGTTCTACACCGTCCGCAACAATTTAACTCTGATTGAAGAAAACTCGTATTGTATTGATTGGAAGCTACTTCGATCGGTATTGACGAAAGACAGTGTGGGCAATATTCGTGTCGAGCCTTGGGAGGGGAAAGCCGTCATTTGTTACCAAAACTTGGTTACGCCGGGATCCAACATTGCCGTATTGTTGCGCGGCAAGGCTATCGAGCAGATGAAGGAAACGACCCAAGCGTTGGCAGCCAAAGTAGAGAAGGAAAAGTCCGCGGATCCCCCAGGGTTGAAACGTCAAGTCGCCGCGCTCCGTGCCGCGCTCAGGGAACGACCGGCACCTGAGCTGACGAAGTACTGACGCGCGTAAAGAGCGGACAAGCCTTCGGCGGAGAAATTCGCCACGATCGCGGTCGTTTTCCGGAAATTTTGACCGGATTTTCCCGCAGTGGTCCGGCAAACTGCAGGGATTTAGAGCAAATGCCTGAAACGATCTACCTGACCGAGCGTTTGCCGCTGGTCTTCAAAGCAGCGAAGTGGCTGGCCGCGTTTTCTTCGGGCTGGCCGCTCGATTTGAGCCATTGTGCTGTGCTAGTGCCGACTACCGGTGCCGGACGACGGTTGCGTTTTGAGCTCGTAAAGGCTGCCGGTGAGGGCGGGAGAGGTCTGCTTGTGCCGCTGTTGACCACGCCGATGGGACTGCTCGCGCTGTCCGCCGGTGAGAAGGTCAGCGCAAGAACGGATGCTTTGCTTGCATGGGCGCACGTCATCTCGCGCGTGTCACTCGCAGAATACCCCGTGCTTCTCTCGGGCTTTTCCGATCATAAAAATTCGTCGCTTCATATTGGTCAATCGCTGTTGGATTTGTGCTCGCTTCTGGCTGAAACGGGGCTTACGCCCGCTTCGCCGGAAATTGTCCGCGCCTGCCCGCACCAGGAAGACCGCTGGAACGAACTGGAATCCCTCTACGGGCAGTATCTCGAGCGCCTTGAAAGTGCCGGGCTCACAGATGCCAACGTCGCGCGCATAAACGCGGCGCGGGCCGGCTTCGCGCCGCCGAACGTAGGGTGTGTGATCGTCGCAGGGGTGCCGGACCTGAATCGGATTTCCCAACAGCATTTGGAAAATCTCGAAGCCACACGCGTTTCCGTCACCGTCCTCGTGGATGCGCCGGATTGCGACGAAGCACGCTTCGATCCCTGGGGACGCCCGGATGTCGAAACGTGGCCGCAGAGAACGCTGCCGCTCCGGCTCGAAGACGTCATGGTGGCCGCAGAGCCATCATCGGAGGCGGAAATTGTGGCCCGTTTGCTTGGACCGGACGCTGCCGCAGGAATTTGCGTAGCCGATGCGGAAATTATCCCTTTCCACAATCGCGCGCTGCGCAAGCATGGACTTAAGCCTTACGACCCTGCGGGAAAATCTCTTGCGCCTTTCGAGTGCGCCACACTTTCGAGGCTCTGGCTTTCTTTTTGCTCGAGCGACCAGCTTGCCCAACTTCGTACCCTCGCGGAGCATCCGGTATTCCTGCAAGCGCTGTGCCGGGAGTCGCAGCTCGCACCCACCGCCGTTCCGGCCGCCCTCGATGAGGTGCGGACGGAAATCCTGGTCGAAACATTGGCGGACGCCGTCGCGTATTTTGACGAACACAGCTCTGCCAGGGAGCAACGACCGCGAGCCGCCGCGCTTACCGCGGGTGCGCAGCGGTTGAGAAAGAAATTCGGCGCCTCCGGAACGCTGGGCAAACTTCCGGAGTTTCTGCGTTCAGTCTATGCCGGCCGTCAGGTCGCCTCAGGTTCTGGCGAGGCGGAAGCGCTTGCCGCCTTATCGGGACTCCTTCGAGCGGTTCTTGAATCTTCGCTCTCTACGCGGGACATCGGCGAGGCTGTTTTCTGCGAGGAAATGAAAAGCACCGCCGTGTTTGAACGCCACAGCGGAACAGAGGTCGAGCTGAACGGATGGCTTGAGGGTCCCTGGCTGTCTCATTCCTCTCTGATACTCTCAGGATGCACCGAGGGCGTACTTCCTGCGCGGGTCTCTGCGCATCCGTTGCTCCCGGATTCTCTTCGTGTGGGACTCGGCCTGCAAAGCAATGCGCAGCGATTCGCTCGCGACACTTACCTTTTGCATTGCCTCCTTGCTACGCGCGAGCCGGGCGCGGTGAAGCTCACGCTATGTCGCACAGGGACCGACGGCGAACCGGCGAAGCCTTCCCGGTTGCTTTTCCGCTGCCCGGATGCGGAACTTGGTTCGCGCGTGAGGAGCCTCTTCGAATCGGGCGTCTCGCTGCGCACAACGCACGCCCGGGAGCGGGCATGGCTCCTTGAGATTCCGCAAAGACCGGCCCCCGCCTCGTTGCGGGTGACGGCGTTTGGCGATTACCTCAAATGCCCATTGAGGTTTTACTTCAAACACATCCTGCACATGAAGGAATTCGATCCGCTGAAGACGGAGATGAACGCCATGGACTTCGGCATCGTGCTCCATAAGACGGTTGAAAATTTTGCCAACGAGGAAGGCATCCGGGAATCCCGCGATCCTGCAGCCATCGAGAGATTCGTCCTCACGGAGCTCGATGTCCTTCTCTCCGACCGCTTCGGCAGGCGGCTTTCCCTGCCGGTGCGGGTGCAGAGGGAAAGTCTGCGTGCGCGTCTGCGCCAGTTCGCACGAATCCAGGCGGAGGAACGCCGGACGGGTTGGCGGATCCAGCGCGGAGAGTTCCGCTTCGAAAAAGAGGGTACGCTTTCTCTGGCAGGCCTGCCTGTTGTGGCCAGCCTGGATCGTGTGGATATTCACGAGCGAACCGGGCAGAGGCGCATCCTCGACTACAAGACTTATGCCAAGCGAAGAGCAGCGTCCGAGGTCCATTTCGAGCCCGCTGCGGGAGAGCACGACGTTTTCGAGACGGTGTTCGAAGGAAAAATCGTTCGATGGCAGGACTTGCAGCTTCCGCTCTATCGCGCGCTCGCGCAGCTCCAGTGGCCTGATGAACCCGAGCCTCCTGCGGTCGGATACTTTCTCTTGCCTGAACGGATCGAGGAGAGCGGCATCGAAGAATTTGCCTTGGACGCCTCTCTGTTCGCATCGGCAATGTCCAGCGCCGAGGCGGTTGCCGACCGTGTGCGGCGCGGGATCTATTGGCCGCCCCGCGCGGTGCAGTACGACGACTACGAGGAGATTTTTCTTGGCGAGGACCCCGCCAATATCCTGAGCGAAGAGTCCAGGGATTTCCTAATTGGAGCTCGGGATTTCACAGCAGCACCATGAGGATCGCGGCCGCAAGAAGGAGTGCGCCAGCCAGACGAAGGAGCAACACAGTGCGGGGCAATGTGGCCTCCCGGCTGCCCAGCCAGCGCGCCGTCGCCCACGCCAGCACGACGCTGAGAACGCAACGCGAACTGTAGACGATGTTTACCGCCGTGGCGTCGCCGGAAAACCGGAGCGCAAGGGCGACGACCAAATTCTGTGCGGCGAGAAGCAGGGCTCCCAGAAGCAAGGTCTTCCGGGCAGCCGAAGGCGGGATTGCTAGCCGACGCAGACCTACGGCTGGCAAATAGAGGGCGCACGTAAGGATGCCTGTGAAGGAAAACATCACGGCGACAAAGCTGACCACTCCCACCTCCACGGACCAGTGTTGGAAAAGAGTATCCGTAAGGGCGTAGGCGATCGCGGCGGTCAACGAATAGAGGGCGGTACTTCCCGAGTGCCGCGTCCAACCTTCGGTTCGCCGCTGCGAACCCGTGACCAGGAAAATTCCACACGTACAAACAGCGGCCGCTAACCACCATTTCACGCCGACTGGCTCTGCGAAGAGAAAACCGGTGAGAAAGGCGACAAAAATGACCTTGGCCCCGAGAAGCGGAGTCGCCACGGAAACGTCGCCCTTTCGGAGGGCCGCAAAGGTGAAGAGCTGGCCGACGAAAAATGTTCCTGCCGCAAGGATTGGCTTGAAGCCTTCCGTCAGGAGCTTCGGGAGATCGGCGCCCAGCCAAAACGGTAGGTACAGTACCGCCATCGACATGTTGGCGGCAAAATTGACTTGCCAGACCGTGGCGCCGGCCACCAGGGCACGCTTGGCGCATAGGGCAGCGATCGTATAGACAAACGCGCTCCCCAGCACCGCGAACAATGGCCATGATGCAAACATCAAGAACTCAGATTTCCGCCCCGTGCCAGGCGCCCGTCGCAGCCTCGGCAAGCGCCCGGGCCGTGATGGCATCGCCAATGGACGTCAACGCGGGCGTTCCCTCGACGCTCTCGGCATCGCGCCGACGCGCGACGTGGCTCGCGAGGATTCATTCGAAACCGCAGGCGCCAAATCGACCTTTTGCGATCATGGTATTTCGATGGGGTCTTCTTGAGGTTGTTCGATATTAAGTTCGAGTTTGTAGGCCAGAGAGATGAACAATGCCTGGCAAAGGCATATGGTGTTCGTCAGAGACCGGAAACCAAAGGCGTTCCCTTCCTTCACCGTCAGAAGCACGCTGGCAAAGCGCGCAAGCGGGGACATCTGGCTGTCAGTAATTACCAGTGTGCTGGCCTTGTTGTAGTGCGCCATCCGCACGCAATACTGCGTTTCCCTCCCATAAGGCAAAAAGCTGATCGCCACGAGTGCGTCACCCTTGCGGATGCTACTAATTTGCTCCCGATACATTCCGCCGAGTCCGGGCGCGAGGATGACCCGCTTGCGTGTGTGTTGAAGCGCGTACGCCAGATAGGAGGCGGCGGCAAATGAGCGGCGCACGCCCGCAATGTAGATGGCTTTAGCTTTAACCAAAAGATCCAGGGCTTCGTTAAACGCGCCGGTGTCAAGGCCGGACGCGAGCTCGTCCAAGCCGTGCCGGCTTCCATCGATAAACTCCCGGGCGATGTCCGGGCCGCGCAACCTGGCTCGGTTGCTGGTGATCAGTTTGCGAACGCGCTGCTGATAACTTTGAATGGGCGCAACCTGCTCGGTGTACGCCTGGCGAAAGATCGCCTGCATTTCGCTGAAGCCTGAAAAGCCAAAGTGCTTCGAGAAGCGCACGACAGCGGACGGGTGCACATTGCTGGCTTGGGCGATGTCGCTCACGCGGTCCATCATCACGCTTGAGCGGTGCTGCTCGATGTAGCTGGCAATGCTCTTCAATTGCCTCGGCAGCGATTCATAGGCTGCTGCAATTTTTTCAATCAGTTCATCAACGCTTGGCGTCGTCATTTCAGCTCCAACACAAAGTAGCGCTCCGCCGCCAACACTGCCAGATCAATAGAACAAATATTCTAAAATAGATGCACTTACACTTGTTGTTGCATTGTCCGTCAAGTCAACAAAACCGATTCTCGAGGCATGCGGAGCATGCATCGTCCCTTCCATCCCGGCTGAATCCTGCTAAAGTCCGGCTCAATGCTTGCACTCAAAGGGCTTGACACTGAGCCCGAATTCAAAAAGCGTCGCCGCCGCGCGAGCGAACGCTAATGCGAGATTCTGGCCTCAAACACCAGCGCATCATCGCTAACGCCGGTTCAGGAAAGACCCATCGGCTGGCAACGCGATATATCGAGCTGCTCGAACGCGAGGTGCCCGCAGAGCGCATTGTCGCGCTGACTTTCACTCGGAAGGCAGCAGGGGAATTTCTGGACGCGATTTTCAAGCGGCTGGTGGAAGCCTCGTCCTCGGCCCAGGCAGCGCACGCTCTCGCGGCAAAGACGGGGATGAGCGGGCTTTCATCGGCGGGGTGTCTCGCTCATCTCCGCCAACTCATCGATAAACTTCCGCTGCTAACGCTTGGCACGCTCGACAGCTTTTTCGGACGGATTCTCCGCGCATTTCCCTTCGAATGCGGGCTGGCGGGCGAAGTGGCCATCCTTGACGATCATCTGCAAGGGGTTGTTCGCCGCCAAGTGCTCGCAGATGTCTTTCGCCACCAGGGGCGCAATGAAGAGGGTTTTACCGAGTTTCTCGATCTCATCCGCAAGCAAAGCCGCAATCGCGAGGGTCGAGACGTCTCGGGCGCGCTGGATCGAGAGATCGAGGATTTGCACGAACGCTTCCTCCTCACGCCGAGCGACAAGCCGTGGGGCGATCCGTCGGCCATCTGGCCCGGGAAATACCCGGTTCTTGGGGGTGGAGATCTCTCCAGCTTCGCAGAGGAATTTGAGCGCCAACTTTTCGAACTCCACGCGAACATGGAGGATAAGCATCGCCGTGATTGGGAAGGCCGTTTTCGAGAGATGCGAGCTTTACGCACCGGCTCGGCCGCTCCGGATAGACTCATCAAATTTGCCCTGCAAGCCATCAATCCGCCCCCGGCCAGAATCAAACCCGGCCACTTCCGCTTGAAGGGCCTCAACGGGAAGGTTTTCCATTTCCCCGACGCTTTCCGCGACAGCGTGATTGCGCTGGGGCGCGCGATAATTCGGGCCGAACTCGAAGGCAGGCTCGCTCGTTCGCGGGCGCTTTATGAGCTCGTAGCCCGCTTCGAGGTCCAGTATCAAACGCAGGTTCGCGACGCCGGGCAGCTCACTTTTCTCGACGTCGCTGGATTGCTCGCGGCGGCAAGTGGCACAACGTGGGGCGCGAAATCGCTCCGCCCGTTCAGCCGCCAGGAACTGGATTTCCGGCTTGATTCCTCCTACGATCATTGGCTGCTCGACGAATTTCAGGATACCAGCCGCCTGCAATGGCAGGCGCTGCGCGACCTTGTCGATGAGGTGATCCAGAGCGACAGCGGGCAGCGGTCGTTCTTCTACGTGGGCGATACCAAGCAGGCAATCTACGCGTGGCGTGGCGGTGATCCGCGGCTTTTCGACGAAGTTGCCGACTTCTACAACGCGTCAGGAACTCAACGAATCGACACCAGCGAAGCGCTCGATGTCTCTTTCCGCTCCGTCCCGGAAATTCTCGATGCGGTCAACGCGATTTTCTCACCAGACCACCTTCGGCAGGTCGCGCCAAAGCTCGATTTTCCCGAGCAGGTGCTCGACCGATGGAGCTCCGCTTGGCGCGATCATGAGCCGCATAACACCTTGCGGAACGGCGGCTGCTTCGAGTGGCGGGCCCTGGAATTGCTTGCTGAAGACAAGAATGCCATGCTTGACGAGGAAGCGGCGCGACTGATTGCCGCCATTGAGCCTCTCGCCAAGGGATTGTCGTGCGCTGTACTTGTCCGCTCAAATGCTCGCATCCTTACTGTAATCGACGCGCTTCGTAGTGCCGGACTGCCCGCGACTTCGGAAGGTCGATTCTTTCCCTGCCACGATAGCGACCTCGCTGCAGCCCTGCTTGCGCTTCTGAGCGTCGTCGCCCATCCGGACGATTCCCTTTCCTACGGGCATTTGAGGATGACGCCCTTGGCGAGGCTCTTGGAGGACGATGTGCATGAATTCCGTCGTTCAGCGCTGACGACGATCCGTGAGGCCGGCTTTCATGGACTGCTGGCGGACTGGCTGGCAAGGGTGAACATCGAGAACAAGCCTTTTTCAAGAGGCAGGGCAGAGGAACTTCTGAAAGGGGCCGCCGACTTCGACGCGACGTGGCGAGGCCGAGCGTGCGTGGATGAATTCGTATCCTTCGCACGAGGGTTCGTCTCGTCGGAAGATCCCGCGGGACGAGCGATTCGGGTCTTGACCATCCACGCCTCCAAGGGACTCGACTTCGACATGGTCGTCTTGCCAGATATCGACGCGCCCCCGTTTCCGGGCCGGCGTGACGCCTCTGTGCATCTTCACTACGGCCCGGATGGGCAGGTGAAGTGGGGACTGGAGCTCCCGCCCAAAGGAATCTGCATTTCTGACCCTGTACTTCGGCAAGCATGGGAAAGCGACGCTGCGGAGGATTGCTATGAAGGTCTCTGCCTCTCCTATGTGGCGGTCACGCGGGCGAAGCGTGGACTTTATTTATTGAGCAGAAGACTTGGCGAGGAGAGTGATTGTCGTGACCTTAACCGCCTCCTGCATGAGACATTTTCCCGGGTTGGAAAGGCATCGGGAAATCCGACCTGGCATGAAGAGGTCGAGAGGCGGGCACCCGTGGCGGAAGCCCCGCGCATTACGCCCCTTGCCGGTGAGCACCGGACTGGCTTTCTTCCCTTGCTGCCATCCCAAGCGAGCGCCTCGCCAGTCAACGCGGCTTCGTTTTTCGGGAAGAGCAGCGCTCTCGCCGTCGGATCGGAGGTGCATCGTGCGCTCGCGAAGATCTCGTGGATCGATGATGGCCTGCCCGATTTCAGAGACCTGCCGGTGGATGTTGCTCTGCTGATAGCCGATTTTCTCAAGACGGACACGGCAACACGACTCTTGACCCGGCCCGCGACACCTCACTCCCTTTGGCGGGAAAAGGCGTTCGATGTGACGCTCGATGGACAATGGATCAGCGGAGTTTTCGACAGAGTAATCATCTTTCGCAACGATGCCGGTGAGAAGCGGCGTGCCGCGATCTACGATTTCAAAACGGATGAAGGTGAGATTGCGGAAACCTACAGAGGGCAAATGAGCCTTTACCTGAAGAGCCTCAGTTTCCTAATTGGTTTGCCGGAGCAGAAAATTACCTCCAGCTTGATCGCTGTTCGCACGGGGGAAGAGATTCCGGTCCTCGGCCATACTTTGGTCCAGGGCGTTTTCGATCTCGTCTGATGCGCTCTTTGGACGTTCGGCCACTCGCACGCGTTGCAAGGAAGTGTTACTGGACATGAGCGAGCCCGACCACCGAGCGCTCAACCTGTCGTGCGTCATTTCTAAAGTTGCCGTCATTTCGTCGCGGTCGCCAGCAGGGTCTGGAAGTTTGGCGCCTGGGTCTCCCGCGAAACGATGCTGACTTCGATTCGGGAAAAGCCCGCCCCCTCCAGAATCTGCTGCAGTTCGACTTCAGAGAATCCGAGCCAGACGTCGGCGTAGAGTTCACGAGCCTGCTCGTGGCCGTGCCTCGCGAGGTCGAGGATGACTATTCGGCCTCCGTCTCGAAGGATTCGATGCGCGGCCCTGACGGCTTTCTGCGGACTCGAGGCATGATGAAGCGCCTGGCTGAAAAGCGCCAGATCAACGCTTTCCTCCTCTATCGGCGGGTCTTCGATATCGCCGAGACGGTACTCAAGATTCTTATGACCATGTTCGCTCGCAAGGTTCCCGCCGAATTCAACCATCTTTTCCGAGTTGTCGATGGCGATGACTTTTTTCGCGCTGCGCGCGAGCAATTGCGACAGCGTTCCCTCGCCCGCGCCGAGGTCCGCAATGACCAGAGGCGGCAATAGCCGCAGCAACGCGTGAGCCAAAGCCTGCCAGGATCGGCCCGGAATGTACGTGCGTCCGAATTTTCCGGCCAGCTTGTTGAAATACTCGGCGGCCTTGTCTTTGCGCTTGCGCAGCGCCAGGCCCAGAGCCGCGCTGTCGTGGGAGGCTTCCGTAAGCTCGCACCTTGCCGCGTCAAGAATCGAACGAAGCGAGGAAACGGTCTCCGGACGAACCGAATAGAAGATGTTTTTCCCGACGCGGCGATTGATGGCGATCGCCTCCCGCTTGAGCAGAGCGAGGCTGGCCGAGATTCTCGATTGGCTCATCCCCAAAATCTCTTGCATTTCGGCCACGGTCAGCTCCTCTTCCAAAAGCAACAGCAGCAAACGCAGTCGCGTGGGATCGGAAATTGCGCGTAGAGATTTGACAATTGACGCCATCCGACCTATGAAAATATTTCGATATTTTAATAAGTAAATGCCGCGCCGCTATATTTTCTCCTCAGAATCCGTGGGCGAAGGCCACCCGGACAAGGTTTGTGATACCATATCCGACGCCATCCTGGACGCCTGTCTCGCGCAGGACAAGTTTAGTCGAGTGGCGTGTGAAACGTTCGTGAAGAGCAATATTGTCGTCGTCGGCGGCGAGATCACAACGAAGGCGCAGTTCGATTACAACGCGATCATCCGGCAGGCAATTCGCGAAATTGGCTACGTGAACAAGGACGATATCTTCCATGCGGACCACGTGTTCGTGAACAACTACATCACCGCGCAAAGTCCCGACATCGCTCAGGGCGTGGATGCCAGGAAGGTCAAGGGCAAGAGGACCGCGGAGCAGGGCGCAGGCGATCAGGGTCTCATGTTCGGTTACGCCTGCAACGAGACCCCGGAGCTGATGCCGGCTCCGATCATGTTTGCACACCGTCTCGGACGGGAGCTCACGCGGCTGCGCAAGAGTGGGAAGGCCAACTGGTTGCGCCCCGACGCGAAGAGCCAGGTGTCCGTCCTCTATGAGGATGGCAAGCCGTCCGCCATCATGAACGTCGTCGTTTCCACGCAGCACTCTGCGGAGGTCGATCATTCGGAGATCGAAAAATTTGTGATCGAGAAGGTCATCAAGAAAGTCATCCCCAAATCACTTCTGACACCGAAGACGGAGTACCTCGTCAATCCCACGGGGCGATTCGTCATTGGGGGGCCGCAAGGGGACAGCGGTCTCACCGGACGCAAGATCATTGTCGATACTTACGGAGGGATGGGCCGCCACGGCGGAGGGGCCTTTTCGGGGAAGGATCCCTCCAAGGTCGATCGCAGCGCCGCTTACATGGGCCGTTATGTTGCCAAGAATGTTGTGGCAGCCGGTCTCGCCGCGAAATGCGAGGTGCAATTCGCTTACGCCATCGGGCATCCCGAGCCGGTGAGCGTCCATATCGACACGTTCGGCACAAACGGCGTTCCCGAAGAGAAGATCGAGGCCGCCGTATTGGGGACCTTCAGCTTCAAGCCCGCCGACATTGTCGAACAGCTCAACCTGCTGCGCCCGATTTACTCAAAGAGCACGAATTACGGTCACTTCGGAAAGGACGATCCCGATTTGACGTGGGAGCGGCCGGACCAGGCGACTTTGCTGCGGGGGGCCGTTCGGTAGGGTTTCGCCACAGATTGACACAGATTTTCACAGATCAGGAACGGATCTGCGCCACGCCGAACTTCTTAACCAACTCAAAGCTACAAAGCATAGACGAGCAACCTCATCAACTTTGGGACTCCGAGCATACAAACGCACGGGTCCCGGGATGGCGCAAAATCTGAGCCAATCTGTGAAAACTGTGGATCAAACAAACCTATGAGCACTGCAACACTTACGAAAGCAACCGACTTCAAAGTCCGTGACATCGCCCTTGCCGATTGGGGACGCAAGGAAATCTCGATCGCCGAGAAGGAAATGCCCGGCCTGATGGCCATTCGCGAAAAATACGCGCCGGACAAGCCCCTTGAGGGCGTCCGGATTACAGGGTCGCTTCACATGACCATCCAAACAGCGGTGCTCATCGAGACGCTGGGCGAGCTTGGCGCAACAGTGCGCTGGGCGAGCTGCAACATCTTCTCGACGCAGGATCACGCCGCCGCGGCCATCGCGAAAGCCGGCGTGCCGGTCTTTGCCTGGAAGGGCGAAACGCTCGAGGAATACTGGGATTGCACATGGAAGGCGATCCTCGATGGCGAAGGGAAAGGCCCTCAGCTCGTCGTCGATGACGGCGGCGACGTGACGCTCCTGCTCCACAAGGGCTATGAGCTCGAAGAAGGAGACGATTGGGTGAACACGCCCAGCGAAAGCCATGAGGAGAAAGTCATCAAGGATCTCCTTAAGAAGATCCACTCCGGAAATCCCTTCACTTTCCACGAGATTGTAAAGGAATGGCGCGGCGTATCCGAAGAGACCACTACCGGCGTCCATCGCCTCTACAAACTCCAGGAACTGGGCAAGCTGCTGGTTCCCGCCTTCAACGTCAACGACTCGGTCACCAAATCGAAGTTCGACAACCTCTACGGCTGCCGCCATTCGCTCGTAGACGGCATCAATCGCGCGATCGATCTCATGATCTCGGGCAAGGTCGCCGTTATCTGTGGATACGGCGACGTCGGAAAAGGCTGCTCGCAGTCCCTCAAAGGCCAGGGCGCCCGTGTCGTCATCACTGAGATCGACCCGATCAACGCTCTCCAGGCGTCTATGGAAGGTTTCGAAGTCACCACCATCGAGGAGACACTGGGCCGCGGCGATATCTACGTAACAACAACGGGAAACGTGGATGTCATTACCGTCGAGCATTTGGCGCAAATGAAGGACCAAGCCGTGATTTGTAACATCGGCCACTTCGATAACGAGATCCAAGTGGACAAACTGAACGGGTTCCCAGGTATCCGCAAGACCAACATCAAGCCTCAGGTGGACAAGTATTCGTTCCCGGACGGACACGAAATCTTTCTTCTCGCCGAAGGCCGCCTCGTTAACCTGGGTTGCGCCACCGGCCATCCGAGCTTCGTGATGAGCAACAGCTTCTCAAACCAGACCCTCGCCCAGCTTGACCTTTGGAAAAACAGAGATGCCTACAGGCCGGCCGTCTTCGTGTTGCCCAAGAAGCTCGACGAGGAAGTCGCCCGTCTGCATCTGCAGAAGATCGGCGTGAAGTTGACCAAGCTCACGGAGAAGCAAGCCGACTACATCGGCGTGCCCGTCGAAGGTCCCTACAAGCCGGATCACTACCGGTATTGAAATTTCCGCTTCGCGGAAATTTCACGCTCGGTGACAATCGCTGCTTGCAGTCTTGCGGAAGATACGGAGGAGCGATCGCGCGGCGCTGGCTTCTGCCGCGGCTCCGGCAATGCGACGTCTTTCTTGGAATCTTGAGGTGATGCTCTCCGGCAGTCTTCTGTGTCCCCTTGCGCCAAAATCGGCGTGTTTTCGTCTTAAAAGCCGCGTATTCCCTCGGCTCGATGCTGGATAGGTTTTTTCGTCTGAAGCAAAACGGCACAACTGCCGGGCGCGAAGTTGTGGCCGGACTGACGACTTTTGCTGCGATGGCCTACATCCTGGCCGCAAATCCGGATATCTTAAAAAATGCGGGCATGCCGGAAGCTGCGCTGGTTACGGCCACCGCATTGAGCGCTGCAATTGCGACGACGTTGATGGCCCTGCTGACGAACTTTCCGCTCGCGCTCGCGCCGGGGATGGGAATCAACGCATTTTTCGCATTTAGCGTCTGCATCGGCATGGGCATCCCGTGGCAAAGCGCGCTGGGCTTGGTTTTCATCAACGGATGTCTATTTTTGCTTCTCTCGATCACAGGTGTCCGGGAGAAGATCCTCGCAGCCATCCCATATTCGATGAAAATTGCCATCTCGGCGGGCATCGGATTGTTCATTGCCTTTATCGGACTGGAAAACGGAGGCATGATCGTGGCGAACCCGGCGACACTGGTGAGCTTTGGCGACATCTCAAAGCCAGAGGTCACCTTATTTGCTGGAGGCGTTTTGCTGACATGTATTTTCGTCGCGCGCGGAATACCGGGAGCGATAATCCTCTCGATGGCTGCGGTGACCGCGGCCGGATTGCTCGTGCCGGACGGGAAAGGCGGCATGGTAACGAGTCTGCCGCCGGCCTGGATCTCGTGGCCTGCGTCGCTCGAGCCGACATTCTTCAAGCTTAACTTCGACCTCATTTTGAGGGATCATCTCAAAGCTCTGCCAATCATCCTTACGCTTTTGCTGGTGGACATGTTCGACAACATTGGAACATTGATTGGCGTAACGCGCCGGGCTGGCCTCATGGATGCTCTAGGCAATGTCCCGCGAGTCGGCCGGGCTCTCGTGGCAGACT
Organism: Terrimicrobiaceae bacterium; assembly: GCA_045403045.1. Lineage (GTDB taxonomy): Bacteria > Verrucomicrobiota > Verrucomicrobiia > Chthoniobacterales > Terrimicrobiaceae > DASTFP01. Next base: position 18,786 of record JAXIPG010000242.1, on the reverse strand, counting down.
CCACCGCTGCCATCATCAGCTCGCTGTTGGGAACGTCCACCGTCGTTAGCTATATTGAGAGCGTCGCCGGGATTCAGGCCGGCGGACGCACCGGTCTGACCGCGCTGACGACGGCGGTGTGCTTTGTGTTCGCGCTGTTCTTGACGCCAGTGATCCTGATGATTCCCGGTGCAGCGGTGGCGCCGGCGCTTGTTGTAGTCGGCCTCGTCATGTTCCAGGATGTGGTGGATCTCGATTTGCGCGAGTTCGAAATCGCCGCCCCGGCCATCCTGACGGTCCTTATGACGCCGCTCAGCTTCAGCATCAGCACCGGCATCGGCCTCGGACTGATCATGCTCTCAGTGCTTTCTATCGCATCAGGTAAGGTCCGGAGAGCCACTCCAGTCACCCATGCTCTTGCCGCGATCTTCTTGCTGCACTTTTTCGAGCCGCTGATCGCTCGGTTGCTGGGAAGGTGACCCGAAAAATCGTGAAAGCCGGAGCTGTAGCGACCGTGTCCGCTACAGCTCGCGCTCGAGTGAACGGTGTTGGGGCTGGAGCATCTGCATAAATAAACTTCCGAAATCCGGGGTCACCGACCCGGTCAACGACCCCAGCTACAACTTGTAGCCGGCGTCGTTGATGCCGGTTTTCGATTGTTTTCGAAAATTGATTTCGGCATTTGCTCTAGCCGTCCTTCTCCGTGGCAAGATAGGCTTCGAGCGATTCGCGCGTGATTGTGTGCCGTGCGCCGCAGCGCGGGCAGTGGATGCGAATAACTTCCTCTCCTTGGAACAAGTCGTCCGGTTGCTTGCGCATGACGGAAGCGAGCATCGCGAGCATCTGGCTTTGATCGCAGCCGCATTCGAACCGGTATCTGCGCTTCTCGAGGAGGCCAAGTTCGACATCCTTGTCGAGCCGTCGAATGGCGTCCTCATCGAGAGATCTCATCCATAGCAGATCGGCCTCGGGCTGGGCTGTTACCATCACAAGATCCTCCTCATCATAGTGAAAGAAGCGTGTAGGGCGCTGCTCGCTCTGGAGGTAGAAGGTTTCTACGGCTTGTAGAAAATCCTGACCGGAAAACTCGATCACGCTGCGGCGCGGAGGCAGGTTTTGCGAGATAATATCCGCATAAAAGAGACTGTGCGGAGCGGTTTTCACGTTCTCGGTGAAGACATTGCCGACGACTGTCCCGAGTCTGTTGTTGCCGCTGACAAATACATTGGCCAGCGGAGTCTGGAAGTTCACCGTCCAAGCCACAATTTCCTTCCAGGGCCGAGCAGCGCTGTGCAAGGTGACGGTGGCGAGAGCATCCCGCAGGAGTTGGTCGGAGATCCCTTCGAGGCGGTTCCCGCAATCCATGCGATGCAGGTACAGCGCAGCGTAAAGCTCGGAAAATTCCGCGCGCGCGACGAGTACGTTACGCCCGCGCGCAAAATACGTCCGCACTTCAATACCAGGGTCGGTGGAATTTTCAGGATCCGGCATTTGACGTGAAGCTAGTCAAGTGAGGCCCGCGCAGACTCGCGAAGTCCCGTCGCGAAACTCAAGAGCCCTTCGCCCAGGCTTTCCCTCGGGCGTCCGGGATCCCTCAGCTCGATTGTCATTACTCCTGCTGGATGTAAGGTTGATGCAGCTTAACCGGGGTCGCGGCTTTGCGAATTCTGATATTGAGGACTTCGACGAATACGGAGAACCCCATCGCGAAGTAAATGTAACCTTTCGAAACGTGTTGTCCAAAGCCGTCGGCGATCAGTGTGACGCCGATGAGGAGAAGGAAGCTAAGGGCCAGCATTTTCACCGTCGGATGACGGTCCACAAAACCGCTGATAGGCCCGGAGAAAAACATCATGAAGATCACAGCCACGACGACGGCCCCTACCATGATGGGGATGTTGTTGACCATGCCGACGGCGGTGATGACCGAGTCAAGCGAGAAGACAATATCCAGAAGGATGATTTGGATGATTACGGAGCTAAAGGAAACCGCCGCGCGTGCGGAGCCGTGTCCCTCCTCGCCCTCGAGCTTTTGATGGATTTCGTGGGTGCTCTTCCAGACAAGGAAAATTCCTCCAGTGATGAGGATGAGATCGCGTCCGGTCACGTCATGTTGAAACAGCGAAAACAGCGGTGCGGTAAGCCGGGCCATCCAGGCGATGGACAAAAGGAGGAGCACCCGTGTGATCATGGCGAGCGATAGACCAACGAAGCGCGCCTTCGGCTGCTGATGCGCCGGCAGCTTTCCTGCGAGGATGGAAATAAAGATGACATTGTCGATGCCGAGAACGATTTCGAGCACGCAAAGCGTGAGAAAGGCGACGGTCAGTTCCGCGGGGCTGGAGGCCGCAACCTCCACCGCCGCGCCGAGTGAGAGAAAAGAGAAATTCGGATCCATAGCGACTCGCGGTTTTCTAGCTTGCCCGGACGGCTTTCGCCATGAGATTCGGTAGCAGCCTTTCGGACTTGAAATCGAACTCCCATTTTATGAATAGATCGCGATTGAGGAACGAAGTTCCGATCGAACAAACGCTTCGGAGGTGTTCGCTGGGTTTTTTCCCGACCCCGCTCGTGGAGATGAGGAGGCTTTCCCAGCGCCTCGGTGGGCCGCGCCTTTGGATCAAACGCGACGATCTCACCGGGCTTGCTTTCGGAGGCAACAAGACGCGGAAGCTCGAATTTCTCTTGGCGGAGGCGCTCGCGCAGGGCTGCGACGCGGTGATCACGGCGGGTGCAGCGCAATCCAATCACTGTCGCCTAACCGCCGCCGGAGCAGCTGGGCTTGGTCTTTCGTGTCACTTGGCGCTGGGTGGAGTGCCGCCTGTCGTGGCCAATGGTAATTTGCTTCTAGACGACCTCTTGGGGGCCACAATCCATTGGAGCGGAGGGCTGCGCAAGGGTGAGGGTCTTGCGCGTGTCGAGAGAGAGCTCTGTTCGCGCGGGCTCCGACCCTTTGTGATTCCCTATGGCGGTTCGAACCCGGTGGGTGCCGCGGGTTTTGCCGCGGCCATGATCGAACTCAATGGGCAGTTGGCGGCCGCAGGAGCACGTGCCGACGCCATCGTTTTTGCGTCTTCCTCCGGCGGAACGCACGCCGGCCTCATCGTGGGTGCATCGATGGTCGAAAACTCGGCGCGGATTATTGGGATCAAAATCGATAAAGAGGAGACGGGCGAAGGGCCCCTCGATGCCTTTATTTTGGACCTTGCCAGCCAGACTGCCGAGCTTCTCGGCATTGAAGCGCGCTACCAGCCGACGGATATCGTTCTGAAATCGGATTATCTCGGCGCGGGCTACGGCGTCGTGGGGGATTTGGAACGCAGGGCAATTCGGCTTATGGCAGAGTGCGAAGGCATCCTGCTTGACCCCGTTTATACCGGCCGGGCGTTCGGAGCACTCGTTGATCTCATCCATCGAGGGGATTTCCGCTCGGACGAACACGTGATTTTCTGGCACACGGGTGGAGCCCCTGCACTTTTTTCTTATGCGGAGACTTTGACGGGAAATCTTGAGGAGACGTTGACAATCTGGCCACAGCAGAACTCTCGCGCACCCTAACTCGCCCCCTGCGCTGGCCTGTGGCGACAAATTATCGCCGGCCGCACGGCCTTGGTGCCCGCGCGTGTCTTCGCGAGCTGGCCATTCGTCGAACAAAAGAACTCGTTGGTCATCATTTTGCGAAGGCCGATCACAATTCGATATGATGCAGAGCACCGATACTTAGTTTATAGGTAATACTTTCCAGTAACTATGCGTAGCCTCCGCCCAGCGGGAGAAGATGGCCGGGTAAGTGCCGAGCGGATTCGCCAAGCGCGGAACTGTAATGATCGAGCAGTCGGGAATGCTGTTGGCGGTCGTTCGTTGGAGAGGAACGTGCTGATGGCCTGTCGCGACTGGCTTTTGAGCTCGCCGAACTGGGAAGCGCTGGACATGGTTTGGAAAAATCCGCTGCCTTTTCCTGTTTGGCCATCGCGATGAAAACACCCATCTTATGAAGCTGCAAACGTCCTGTTCCTTCCACCTAATCACTTCGCAAGCTACGGATGTCTCAGAAGCCGTCACGTGTCTCACCGGATTCCTCGGGGATCAGGGTGTGCACGATCAGAAATTCCTCGATGAGTTTCAACTGGCCGCCACCGAGGCAATTAACAACGCCATCGAACACTGGCGCGCGGGACCGGGCGATCGATTCGCTGAAATTACTCTGACGCTCAATTCTGTCGAAGTCCAACTTGAGATTGTCGCTCCTTCGAACCTTGAAGGACGGAGCGGCAAGGCGCCGTTACCGGAAGATTCTCTGGCCGACGGGGCGTTTTCGATGGAGCAGGGGACAACTTCGATGGAGGACGGAAATCGCGACGGAATGCACGTCCTCATCCTGAGAAAGTCTCTCGGACAGTTGTCGTGGAACTATGAACCTGGCTTTCAGGAGCGGCTGCTGAATTCCATGACTGAAGAGGTATGCGCCAGCTACGAGATGATCAACGCCCTTACCGGCCTCGGCGAACTCGTCGCCAGCGCGGGGGATATGGCTTCCTTTCTGAAGGAGGCACTCGAGCGGCTCTGCGAATTGACCCGAGCCGAAGCGGTTTTTGTCCGGATGCGCAGCTCCAACGGCTTGCTGCTGGCGGGGCAGGCCGGCCCGCTCCCGTTGAATCTGCAGCCATCCATCGCGTTGAACTCCCCCGGGATCGAGACCTCAGTCTTCGCGACAGGAGAGGAAGCGACCGTCATCGACAGCGTGATGATCGAGACATCCGATCCGCTTTGCGGACGGCTGCACGCAGCTTTCGTCGCGCCGATCTTTTTCAAGAACCAACGGCATGGCGTGCTGGTCCTGGCGCGGCACGATGCCTCGTCTGGATTCTTCACCGCCGCGCAATTGCAGGTTGCACGCGTGGTGGGGGAATATCTCGGCATCGTGTCGACGATGAGCGAGTTGCAGCAACGACGCGATTCGGAGCAGCGAGCTTTGCGGGAACTCGAGATCGCCGCGGAGATTCAAATGGCGCTCCTGCCACAGGATTTCCGGCTCAATGAGCATCTCGATACCTTCGGCACGTGTCAGCCCGCGCTCAAGGCCGGCGGGGACTACTTCGATCTCATTTCGTTGCCAAGCGGAGCGGCGTTTGTGGTCATCGCCGACGTCATGGGCAAAGGCGTTTCGGCAGCGCTTCTCGCTAACATGCTTCGAACGAATATCCGGGCGCAACTCGATCTTGCAGAGGACCCCGGCCGTCTGCTGACCGTGGTCAATCGCGTGATGGCGCCTGACCTCGTAAAGCTCGACATGTTTATCACAGCCGCCTGCGCCTGGATTTCACCCGATGGAGGAGAGATCAGGGCAGCCAGTGCCGGACATCCCCCCGGCCTCCTTGGCCCAGCGGGAAGTTCGCGTTCGTGTCTGCAGTCCCAAGGTCTGCCTATTGGTGTGCTGAATGATACCCAGTACGAAACCCGCCTTTCGACGTTTGCAGTTGGAGAAATGTTGTTCCTCTATACCGATGGCATTCCGGAGGCGTGTGACCCCGAAGGCGAATTCTACGATGTGGATGGCATCCAACGCGACCTGGCTATGTCCTCGGCGACCTCAGCGCGAGATGTCGTCGAGCAAGTCTTAGATTCGGTCGATTACTTCTCGAACCACACTTTGCCCACCGACGACCGAACGCTTGTCGCTATTATTCGAAACAACTGACCAAGTGAAGAATCAAATTCTGCTGGTTGATGACGAGGAGCACATGCTTCGATTGCTCCAATTTTGCCTCAAGCCCATTCCCGCATCGATCCACTGCGTCACACGCGGCGATGCCGCCGTCGAATTCTTCAAAGCGAATCATCCCAATCTTGTGCTGCTTGACTATTCGATGCCGGGCATGGACGGGGTGGAAACGCTCCGTCAAATTCGTAATCAGGAAGGTGGCGGCGCGGTTCCCGTGATCATGCTCACGGCGCGCGACCAGACGGCGATTCGAAAGGAGGCGGCCGGACTCCACGTCGAGGCATTTCTCACCAAGCCATTTAGTCCCAGCCACCTGGTTCGGCGCGCGCGTGAATTGCTGGATGGAACTTAAGAGACTGGGTTTGCCCGGCCGTTTACAGCGGTCAGCCGACAGCCTTTGCTTGCATAGCTGCCTGCGCTTATGCGCTGACAAGCTCCGCAAATTGTACCGGTGATGGCTTTTTCGACACCTTCCAATATTCCTCTGATCGACGAGGCACTGGGTGACGAACTCTTTGCGTTGCAGGAGGACGCGGACATAACCCGGATGCAGCAGCAGATTTGGCGGGACGTGCGCCAAGGCATCGGGCCGGATTTGGAAAAGGCGCTCGCCGGAGAGCCTTGGAATCTGAAAGCGAATCTTCACCGCATCCGGGGCTACTGCGCGACCTGCGCCTTGCGCCGGCTTGAGAAGGTGCTCCTCGATTGGGAATCGCAGCCCCGTGTCGTGGAGGCCGCACAGCGCTACGGTTCGCTGGCGCTGGAGACCACATTGCTCTCTGTCGACGCGATCGAAGCGCGTTATCCCCATCTCAGGCCGGTCCCTGTGAATACATCGCAATAAACGGCCGAAGCAGCCGCATGGATTACCTCTTATTCGTCTGGACCTTCCTGCTGCTATTGACCGCGGTGGTCTGTGCTTTTCCTTTTCACGGAGGCGGTCGGGAAGCAAGGAATTGGCGCTGGCTCGGAGCGCTATTCTTTACTGCTGCCCTCTTGAGGGCGTGGACCTTGCTTTTGGGCGAGGCGATGCCGCCTTCGCTTTGGGCCCGGGGGCCAAACGGGCTCGTTCTCGTCTGCTCCGTTGTTGCCTTGATCGCGGCGTGGCGATTCTCGGCGCGCCGTCTTTCTCCGGCCTGGCTGGCTCTGCCCATTGGCGTGGGCGCTCTGCTTTGCGTTCTGCATCCAGGTCCTGAGTCGCCCTGGCTGCGCTGGTTGATGTGGGCGCCCTCTCTGCTTCTCGTAGCTAAGGCGATTCTCTCGAACCCCAGGCTCAGTCGCGGACACCATACGAGCGCATCTCGGTTCCTGGCGACCGGACTCTTCCTGCTCGCGTTCTTGGATCCGTTGGTGGTCGTCTATACGCGCACGTCAGATGCAGAGCGGGAATCACGAGACGCCTTTCTCTGGAGCCTTCGTGTTCCACTGTTCGTTGCGGTTACTGCTGCCTGCGCGTTTGTCCTGTTCGGGGCGTGGTTGGCGCGGCTCGAACGGGAATCCAATGGAATTGCCGGGGCTTCCTACAGCCGTGGACTGATCTTCGGAGTCGTCCTGGCAGCCATTCTTGGGGTGGGTTGGCCGATCGCGAATTTTTTCAGCCAGAATGCCGACACGTCTTGGCGAGAGCAATTGGCGCAGGAGGCCATGCTTGGTGCTGCGGGAATCAGCCCGGAGAGCCTGAAAGCGCTCCACGGAAAAGCCTCCGACGCGGACACGCCGGCTTACTTGGGCGTCAAGCACCAGCTTCGTCTGCTTACCTATGCGGGAGATGGCTATCGGTTTGCTTATCTTATGATTCTGCGGGACGGGCAGGTAGTCTTTCTTGCGGACTCGGAGCCCGTGGGATCGAAGGATGAATCGGTCGCCGGCGACATCTATTACGATGCCTTTAGTGAAATTCTTACCGCGTTTCGGCGGAACCAGGTTATTACGTCCGGGCCGAAAACCGATGTCTGGGGTACCTGGGTGAGCGGCTTTGCGCCCGTTCCCTTCGCGGTGGTGAACGGTTCGTCCGTGGTGCTTGGCCTGGATCGCGATGCAGCGCAGTGGGCAAACCGTCTTGCCCGTTTGCGGCAGAGTTCAATGGCCGTCACGCTGATGTTTGCGCTGCTGGCGGCATGCTCATTCGTCCTACTCGACATGACGTCCCGCAACCATGCCCGTCAGGTTGCATCTGAAGAGCGGCTGCGCGTTTCCCTGCAAGGCGCGAATCTGGCGGCGTGGCAGATGGACTTTGCCAGGCGGGCGATTGTGTTGGACCAGGCGTGGCAGCCGTTGGTAGGAGCGCCGGTCACGCCGGACCCGATGAACTTCAAAGAGTTTCTGGAGTACGTGCATCCCGATGACCAAGCCGCCGTCCGGGAGTCCTTCCAGGCGCTTTGGAATGGGTCAGTCGATGTGTTGGAATGCGAGTTTCGCGTGGGCCAATCTTCGGATCGTTGGGTCTGGGTTTTGTACCGTGGCAAGACGACCACACGCGGCATGCAAGGACAGAAGTTGGGCGCAGCCGGGTTTGCCCTCGATATCTCAGCACGCAAGGAAGCGTCCGATCTTCTCAATCTGCAAGGGGCCGCCCTAGAGTCTGCGGCCAATGCCATAATGATCACAGGGCCCGAAGGCACAATCGAGTGGGTCAACCCTGCTTTCGAAGCCCTCACTGGTTACAGCGCCGATGAAGCGATCGGGCAGAATCCCCGGATCTTAAAGTCGGGCCAGCATGATGACGCTTTCTATCGGAACTTGTGGGTCACGATCAGCGACGGCCGTGCCTGGTCCGGTGAGCTGATCAATCGCCGCAAGAACGGCATGCTCTACGTAGAGGATGCGACGATCACTCCCTTATGTGATGCTCACGGCAAGATCTCCCACTACATCGCGGTCAAACAAGACATCACCCAACGCAAGCAGACCGAAAAGGAACTCGCTCAGAGCCGTGAAGAGTCCAAGCGGTTGGCTCTGGTTGCGGAAAATACGAGCAATGCGGTGATCATCACCGACGCGCGAGGACTTATCGAGTGGGTGAATGCCGGCTTCACGCGCATCACCGGCTACGCACTCCACGAGATCCGCGGACGGAAGCAGGATGTGTTTCTTCATGGAGAAAAGACCAATGCCGACGCGGCTGCGAGAATGCGCGAGGCTATTGGAGAAGGGAAGGGCTTCCGCGAAACCATCCTGAACTATACCAAAGAGGCCGCGCCGATTTGGCTGTATATCGAGTGCCAGCCTCTCAGGGACGCTGCCGGTACACTCACCGGATTCATGGCGATTGAGCAGGACATCACCCGCCGAATGGCTGCAGAATCGGCTTTGGAAGATCAGAGCAAGAATCTGCAGACGATAAATGCCGCCTTGCTCTCTCTCGGCGAAGATTACAAGGACAATCTCAATCGGCTCACCAGTCTGGCCGGGGAAATCTTTCAGGCCGACTATGCATTTTACAACCGGCGTGAAGGCGAAATGCTCATCGCTCAGGGCCATTATCGGACCCCCCCTGACTATGTGACACACGATCGGGCCGAGGGACATCTCTGCCTTGATGTGATCCGCCGCGGCGATCATTTCCTGTATGTCGAGAATCTCTCGGACACCCACTACAAAGAGACGGACCATAACGTTTCAAGATACGGCCTCAAGACTTATGTGGGGCACGGGGTTACTGTGAATGGTGAGACTGCGGGATCGCTCTGCGTGGTTTTCAAACATCCCTTTCAGTTGACAGGCAATCTGCGCGATTCGCTCTCCATCATTGCCCAGGCCGTCGGGCGAGAAGAATTGCTGGAATCCAACCGCCAAATGCTCGATGCGCTTGCCAATGAGCACGAGGCCCAGCGCACACGCTTTTCGACCCTGCTGCGGAATATGGACGCCGCCGTTCTTGTCGAAGACCGCGACCGCATGGTCACCTTCGCCAATCCCTCCTTCGAAAAAATGTTCGGCCTCAAAGCGGCTGACATTCACGGCTTGTCCTGTGAAACGCTCACGCTGCGCGAGGCCCAGTTTTTCACCGAGCCCGAAAGATTCATCGAGTCGAGCCGTGTTGCACTAACATCCGGCAGACCCGCGCCCGAGGAACTCTTTACGAGCCGTTCCGGCCGCTATGTCTCGCGGGACTTTTTCCCCATTCAGGAGGGGGAGATTCTATACGGATACTTATGGCTCTACCGCGACATCACTCGTCAGAGGCGCACGCACATCATCCTGGAAATGATTGCCGAAGTTGGCAAGGCGGTGCTGCGGCAGCCGCTCAATACCTCCGACGCCTGGTTAAACCTGGTATCCGTTCTCGGAGCAAGACTTGGCGTTGATCGCGTGCAGGTTCACCGCTTCAGCGTAAAGTCGCCCTACATACAGAGTTTCTTTTTACGTGTAACTCAGTGGCGCAGCCAGAGCCTAGACCCGAATTTGGATACTTCGGAATCGCTGCCCCCTACGGATAGTTCGGATTCTCCGCCAGCATGGGTGAATGAGCTTTCGGCCGGCAGATGCTTCCTGCAAACGCTGGCACAAAGTGATCGGGGGATGCAGCCCGGTATCGCCACACCGGCTGCCAAATCCATTCTTCTCGTGCCGCTCATCGTTGAGCGTCGGCTGTGGGGATCGCTCTGCTTCGAGCACTGTGGAGAAGTCTACCGTTGGAACGATGAGGAAATCGCACTGCTTGAATCCGCAGCCAATCTCATTAGCTCCCGCCTGGATCTTCAGGAGTCGGAGTACGCGCTGCGCCAAGCCAAAGAAGCCGCCGATCTCGCCAATCGAACCAAAAGTACCTTTCTCGCCACGATGAGCCATGAGATCCGCACTCCGCTGAACGCAGTGATCGGGATGACGTCCCTGTTGCTAACCACAAAACTAGATGCCCAGCAGTGCGACTATGTATCCACCGTGGCGACCTCCAGCGAGGCGTTGCTCGACCTGATCAATGACATTCTCGACTACTCGAAGATCGAGGCCGGCCGCATCGAAGTCGAACACGCGCCGTTCAACCTTACTGACGTCGTGGTCGAGACATTGGAAATTCTCGCCCGAGCCGCCGCGGAAAAGAGCATCGAGCTGTCCTATCTTTTAGACGCGAATCTGCCCTTCGTCATTCTCGGAGACAGCACCCGCCTCAAACAGGTCCTCATCAACCTGGTCTCGAACGCGATCAAATTCACGGAGGGTGGCGAGGTGCTGCTGAGGATCGATGCCGAAGTTGATGACGGCGCCCGGCATTATCGCATTGCGGTCGAGGACACCGGAATCGGGATTCTGCCGGAAGTGCAGGGGAAACTCTTCAAGCCATTTGTGCAGGCGGATTCTTCTGTCACCCGAAAATTCGGAGGCACAGGCCTGGGTCTCGCGATCAGCCACCGCTTGGTGGAACTGATGGGAGGCGAATTGAGGGTCGCGAGCGAGCCCGGGAAGGGGTCAACGTTCTCTTTCTCACTGCCGCTCACGGCCGGTGAACTCGAAGAGTCCTCCGAAAGCCCCCTCGTCAAGGCTTCGCTCACGAATCGGCGTGCGCTGATCGTGGACGACAATGCGACAAACCGGATGTTCCTGCGGCAACAGATGCGGCTATGGGGTATTGAAGCCATAGAGGTTTCCTCTGCGGTGGAGGCTCTGGAATTCATCCAGTCCGGGCAAGAGGTGGATCTGGTGCTCTCCGATTTTCAGATGCCGGGGATGGACGGAGTCGCGCTCGCGCGTAAGATCAGGGGGCTTGCAGCTTCCAAAAACCTGCCAATTATCTTGTTTAGTTCCATCATGGAGAAAGTTCCCATGAGCTGCGAGGGGCTGCTTGCCAGTATGATTACAAAGCCGATTCGACCTGCGCTGTTGCGTCAAGCCGTGATCAGGGCGCTGGATCTCGCCGTTGTCGATCCGATTCGGGCGCCCGAGTTGGCAGAGAGTCAGCCGACTCCGCTGCGCATTCTGGTGGCCGAAGACAACCCGGTGAACCAGAAAGTCGTTGAAATGATGCTTCGCAAGTTGGGGCTCTCTGCCCAAATCGTAAACAATGGCCGGGAGGCAGTGGCTGCCGTGCAGCAAAGCGAATTCGACCTTATCTTCCTCGATGTGCAAATGGCAGTGCTCGACGGAATCGGCGCCGCTCGCGAGATCCGCAGACTTTATGAAGGGAAAGTCCGGCGGCCCGAGCTCATCGCGGTTACGGCTAACGCGTTCAAGGAAGACGGCGAGGCATGTCTAGCCGCAGGGATGGATTCCTACATGGCGAAACCCGTGACCCTCGAACGATTGAGGGAAGCGGTTGCCCGTGTCCGTGTGCGCACACAATACTTGGGCGGGGGAATCTAGAAGAAGAGCTGATCCTGGCTCGCACGGCCCTTTCAGGAAAAGAATTTACAATGGGCGCTTTCGTGCAACTCTAAAAAGGATTAGGTCATGCCTCACGTGGCGAGAGATTTATACCAGAAATGCAGGGAGTACAGGGACAGTGCCGACGCACGGGCTCAGGGGTTTTATCCCTACTTCCGATGCATCGAGGAAACCCACGGCAACTATGTAATCTGCGAGGGTCAGCGCAAGATCATGATCGGCTCGAACAACTACCTGGGTTTGGCGCAAGACGAACGGGTGATTGAGGCGGCATGCGAGGCGACGCGAAAATATGGATCGGGCTGCACCGGGTCTCGCTTGCTCAACGGCACCCTGAAGTTGCATACCCAGCTCGAGGAGGAGCTGGCGGATTTTCTGCAACGGGAAGCAGTGCTCCTTTTTTCGACGGGGTTTTTCGCGAACCAGGGCGCCCTGGCTTCACTCACCGAAGAGGGAGATGTGATTCTTTGCGACCGGGAAAATCATGCCAGTATCATCGACGGTTGCCAGTTTGCGCCGTCGAAGCTCGTTCCGTACCGGCACAACTCTGCAGTTTCCCTGCGCAACCGGCTCAAGCGGCAGCCGGAGGAAGCCGGAAAGCTCGTCGTAATGGACGGCATCTTCAGTATGTCGGGCGACATTGCCGACATGCGGCCTCAACTCGAAGTGGCGAAGGAATTTGGGGCGCGTGTTTATGTTGATGAGGCGCACTCACTGGGCGTGCTTGGATCGCAAGGCCGCGGTAGCGTGCATCAATTCGGTATCAACCAGGATGTGGACATCATCATGGGAACCTTCTCGAAGTCGCTTGGCTCAATGGGGGGGTTCATTGCGGGCGACGGGCAAATGATCGAATATCTCAAACATCGGGCACGCTGCTTCATCTTTACCGCCTCGTTGGCGCCGGCCGTGGCTGGCGGTGTGCTCAAGGCCCTCGAGATCATGCGGCAGGAAACCGGGCGGATCGAACAGCTCTGGCGCAACACGCGCAAGATGCATGAAGGCTTCAAGCGCATAGGGTTTAAGATTGGAACCACACAAACCCCGATCGTCCCTATCCTGATCGGCAGCGAGGCAAAGGCCTTCCAATTCTCTCAACGCCTTTACGAGGAAGGAGTATTCGCCACTCCTGCCATCTATCCGGCTGTTCGCTATGGCGAGGCGATCGTGCGCACGAGCTATATGGCCACTCATACCGAAGGGGACCTGGATAACGTGCTGGAAATTTTCGCCAAACTCGCGCGCGAGCTTGGCACTTTCGATGACCCCGCCTACGCTCAACCGGGGAAGCGCAAGGCGAATGTGTTCGATTTTCGTCTGGAAAACCGCGAAGGGGAAGAAGGTATTCGAGAGGTTACCCCAGGCGCCGCTGCGTGGAATGGACAAGGTGTTCATCCCGCCCCCTCACGGTAGGTCGCCAAGTATCTTTTGTCGAAAGTCGAGCTCAGTCACTCGAGTTCGATGCCCATCTTTCGCCGAGACAATGTATTCGATTTGCTTCTGTAAGACCCGGAGAGAGGAGAGGCTCTTCGAGAGGGTGCCCGAAATGCTGCACGGAACAGATCCGGTGTTCATCCCTCCGTTTCCTGGCAGTATCGTCAAGTATCTCTCGCCGAATTCCCCGTTCAACCGTCTCTACGGGGAAATTTACCCTTTTCTTGCCTGGCGGGACGGCAGGCCGGTGGGAAGGATCGCCGCCATCGTTAATCGGGAACACAACGAACGCTATGGGGACAAGACCGGATTTTTCGGGTTCTTTGATTGCGAGGATAACATTGGGTTGGCACGGATGCTGTTTGACACGGTCGCCGAAGTTCTTGGCTCGCGAGGGCTGGGATCGCTTCGCGGTCCCTACAATCCCAGCATCAACGACGAATGTGGCCTCTTGGTGCAGGGCTTTGAACATCCGCCGTGCCTGGGACTTGTCTGGAACCCGGAGTACTACAAGATATTGATCGAGCAGCTGGGATTCCAACCCGTTTGCAAATCCTTCGGATTCCAGCTGCCCTTGCATCGTCTTGATCCTCCCGAGCGTCTTAAGCCCATCGTTGAGCGCATCGCCAAACGCTCAAGTATCAAGCTGCGCCCGATCAATATGTCTCGGCTTGAAGAGGAATTGAAAATTGTGCGGGAGGTTTACAACGCCACCTTGGAACGCAATTGGGGCTTCGTTCCGATCTCGATGGACGATCTGCTCGCTGCCGCGGACGACATGAGGGCGTTTGCCGATCCGGACATGATTCTCATCGCTGAAATAAAGGGGGAGAACGCGGGCGTGGCCTTGTCCCTCCCCAACTTTAATGAAATCCTTGCGCGGGTAAAAAAGACGCCACACTTGCTGAGACTGCCGCACATTTTCTGGTTGATGAAAACACGCCGGATTAATTGGGTACGCCAGGTCGTCTATGGGATCGCTCCACGATTCCGCGACCGCGGGCTGCACGCGTGGCTTCTCTACCAGCAGTTCGTGTGCGCCAAACAGCGATACGCCAATGGGACGCTCGGCTGGATCGAGCAAAGCAATACGGAAATCCTGGAAAATTCCTACATGATGGGCGCCATTCAGCGGCAGGAATGGAGAATTTATGAAAAATCCTTGCTCTAGCAGGCTGTCGGACTTGGAAGTCCGCGCCCGCCTTGGCATTTCGGAAGCAGCGACCTCGTCGCTGCCTTCATGAGTCTTCTTCTTACAGGAGCCACCGGCTTCTTGGGCCGCAATGTTCTTTTGCGCGCGCTGAGCGAGGGTTGGGAGATTTTCGCACCCGTTCGCAGCCCCGATAAACTGAGCCAACAACTGCGATTTGAGCAACAAGACGCGCAAGGTGTTCATGTTCTATCCGCGGTTCCCGGACAATGGCCGAAGATCTCGCCGGAATATGCCATCCTGGGCGGGGGTGTCCTCTTCGAGCGCACTCGAAGCGACTACTTTTGCACCAATGTCGATTGGACACTGGCCACTCTTCGCGCACTGCCCGAGCAGTGCCGCACGGTGGTCATCTCCTCGCAGTCCGCCGGTGGACCGACACCGCCCGGCAGGCGATCGCGAACCGAAGCCGACTCCGACGCGCCCATCACGTGGTATGGCGAATCCAAGCTTGCCATGGAAGAGTCCATCCGTCGCGAGTTTCCGAACCGTCGAGTAACGATCCTGCGACCGTCGATGATTCTCGGTCCACGCGATAGCGCCACATTGCCGCTCTTTCGCATGGCCCGTGGCCGCATCAGGATCAAGCCTGGTTTGCGCTCCAAGACCTACAGTTTCATCGCCGTGCAAGATCTCGTGGTCGCAATTTTCCTGGTTCTCGAGAGCGAGCCTCTCGCGCAAAGCTGCTATGTCGCCTCCACGCATCCGATGACCGACTGGCAGTTGATCGCATCCGCCGCGGCGGCATGCACTGCAAAGGGAATGACTCTCCCTGTGCCGCAGTTTTTTGTGCGAATGCTCTCGCGGGTTGTGGATGCCAGCCCGGCTCTGCGCGCTCAGACCCCGAGTCTGACATGCGATCGGGCGCGGGAAATCTGGCCGGACCGCTGGGTCGTGGATGGATCGAAGTTCGAACAACTCACCAGTTGGCGCGCAAAGACGGGCTTGGGCGATGCCCTGCGGGCCGCGCGCAATTACTACGTGCGCGAGGGGAGACTATAGGGCACATGCGGAAAAGAAAATTCCTCATCTCCAGCCATGAAGATTCGTCTAACAGTCACCATTTTGGTCTTGCTGACCGGTCTCGCTGTTTGGTTTTACCGGCAATTCCTGCGTCCTTCTTCGCTGCCGTCCAAACCGCGGACGATCGAGCAAGTCCTTACCGCCCTTGCTCCGTCCGTCGAGCATCGCCTTCGCCCGGCTTTTGAGCGAGCCGATTCGGGCTGGCCTCCGCGCAATCTGACGCTCCTTGCTTTCAAGGCGGAACGACGGCTCGAGCTTTACGCGTCCGATGCCGAAGAGAAGCCTCGTTTCGTTCGCTCCTATCCAATCCTCGCCACGAGCGGGAGCTCGGGTCCGAAGCTTCGCGAAGGCGACAAACAGGTACCCGAAGGATTCTACCGCGTCGAACTCCTCAATCCAAACAGCCGCTATCACCTTTCGCTACGCGTAAACTACCCCAACGCCGATGACGTGGAGCGCGCCCGCGAGGACGGACGCGATCTTTCGACCCTCGGCGGCGACATCATGATCCACGGCGGTTCGGCGTCCATCGGCTGCCTCGCTCTCGGCGACCCCGCCGTCGAAGAACTCTTCGTTCTGGCCGCGCGCGCCGGCCTGGACAACGTCCGACTCATCATTGCGCCGCGCGATTTTCGCCAGGTAAACATGCCCGCGACGCTCGAAAACGCGCCCGTCTGGACCGTCGAACTTCACAACCGCCTACGCCGCGGGATCGAGAAATTTCCATCCAATGTCCCGTCACGGTGAATCTGCCCTTGGGCTGCAAGGAGGTCGACTCCCGATCTCAAGCCCAAATGGCCTTACGTTTCGATGATCTCGACCAGCCTCCTATCCGTGGAATGTGCGGAAATGCGGGTATCGAGGGTAACCAGCCTTGCCGAGTTCCGGCGCGCAACCTCGACCAGCCAGGCATCATTGACCTGCTGGTGTCCAATAGCTCGGGTGTAAATCTTCGAATCGTCTGCTGCTGAGGACGGCAAGAACCGATGCTCCTTGCGAAGCGTCCACTGCCGCAATAATAAAGCGGCGTCCTGCGGCGAGACGGCATCCGGCGTGTACGCGGAATTTGACGACAGCCGGATGAAGCCCAACTGTGTGAACGCGCACGTCGCCCAGCCGTTCCGCGCCCTTGCAGCAAACCACGCGTGGGCCTCTGCGTGGTGTTGATGGTTCGGCCACGCCAGGGCGAGCAGCACATTGGTATCGAACAAGGCAACGCTCACGGAGCATCCTCTGCGAGCAGATCCCTCGCCCGACTGCTGGGAATGACTGCAGCGCCGGGTGTGACCTTGAAAACGGGCAGGTTGCTCTTCATGACTGTCTGCGCCGACGCCTTCAAGCCGCGCCGCGCCAGCATCGAAAGCACTTCCCCAAGCTTTCGCCCCGAGGCCTCCGCCTGCGCTCGCGCAGCCTCGAACACATCGTCGTCGATTGTAATGGTCGTTCGCACCAGGCTATACACTGATACAGTGATACGACGATGTCAAAACCAACTTCTCGGCGTCGCCCGTTTGGCTCGCGCAGAGGCCATCCGCAAGGCCAGCGAACGCGGATGGCCGTGACTCGTAACTCGGGAGGGCAAGCCTCCCGTGTGAGCGGCAGGCTGCCGTCGCGTGAAAGTCGCGTTCCGCGTCTTAACGCAGTCACGCGACAACGCGACTCACTGTGCTGCCGCGCCGCCGAATCAAATAGTCGGCTCGGCTTGAGCCTCGCTCTCCCGAGCCGATCGCGTGGCCCTGACGGGAATTGAACCCGTCAGAGCTCCCACACTACCGCACCTTCGGAAACGCCTTCGCTCTATCCTGGTCATGCGCTTGGCCCGGCGGCCTTCACCTCGGCGCTGACGCCGCCTTCGTAAGTCGCAAAGTTCTTTGTGAAAAGACCGGCCAGCTTCCGCGCCGTGGCATCGTAGGCGGCCTGGTCGACCCAACTCTCGCGCGGCAAGAGAATTTCTCCCGGCACCCCAGGACATTCCGTCACGACATCGAAGCCGAAGACCGGATCGCGCACAGTCTTCGCCCCGGCCAATGCGCCGCTGTGGATGGCGTCGACGATGGCGCGGGTATTGGCCAGTTTCATGCGCTTCCCGGCCCCATACGCTCCGCCGCTCCAACCTGTATTCACCAGCCAGACACGCGACCCGTGCTCGCGCATCTTCGCGGCGAGCAGCTCGGCGTATTTGCTGGGGTGCCACACCAAAAACGGTCCGCCGAAACACGGGGAGAACGTCGCTTGGGGCTCTGTCACCCCCATCTCGGTGCCCGCCACTTTGGCCGTGTAACCGCTGATGAAGTGGTACATCGCATGCGCTGGCGAGAGCGAGCTCACGGGCGGTACCACGCCGAAGGCGTCGCAGGTCAGGAAAATCACGTCGGTCGGATGCCCCGCCGTGCAGGGGATTTTGGCATTCTGAATGAACTCTATCGGATACGCCCCCCGGGTATTCTCGGTGATGCTAGTATCCGTGAAGTCCACTTGTTGGTCGTCGTCCAGAACCACGTTTTCCAACACTGCGCCGAAACGCAGCGCCTGGAAGATATCCGGTTCGCTCTCGGGCGCGATGTTGATTGCTTTCGCGTAGCAGCCGCCTTCGATATTGAAGATGCCATCATCGCTCCAGCAATGCTCGTCGTCTCCGATGAGATGACGCTTCGGGTCGGCGGAGAGGGTGGTCTTGCCAGTGCCGCTGAGGCCGAAAAGCAGCGACGAGCGGCCGGTTTCCTTGTCCGCCGTCGCCGAGCAGTGCATCGAGAGCACGCCCCGCTTCGGCGCGAAGTAATTTGCCACGGTAAAGACCCCTTTCTTCATCTCCCCGGCATATTCCGTGCCGAGAATCACGAGCTCCTTGTCCTCCAGGCTCAGGTCGATGCTCGTCGTCGAGCCCATGCCCGTGGTCAGCCGGTTCGCTGGGAAGGCTCCTGCGTTGTAAATAACGAAGTCCGGCACGCCAAAGGCGTCGAGCTCCTCGTGCGTCGGCCGAATGAGCATGGTGTGCATGAACAGCGCGTGATACGGACGCGAGCAGATGACACGAACCTTGAGACGATACTTCGCGTCCCAGCCGGCGAAGCCATCGAAACAGTAAAGACGCTCACGC
>JAXIPG010000274.1:0-6733 GCA_045403045.1 Terrimicrobiaceae bacterium | reverse complement strand
ACTTCGCGAGCGAGCCGGAGCCGGGTCTGGGGGAGCGACGAATCTATCTGCCTCGCGGCAGAACACTGGGAGGCAGTTCCGCGATAAACGCCACGATCTACATCCGCGGAAACACAGCCGATTTCGATGGCTGGGCGGACGTGGGCGCACCGGGGTGGTCGTACCGGGAGATGCTGCCCTACTTCATCAGGTCAGAGTGCAATGAGCGGGGCGACCCACGTTATCACGGACACTCGGGGCCTCTGGCTGTGCAGGACAGCCGATCCATGCATCCGCTCGTGGATCACCTGCTCGAGGCGGGAGCGAGATCGGCTATCGCTCCAATGACGATTTCAACGGGGCCTCGCAGCGCCGACATCGTGGCGTTTATCGAGCAGCGAATGGCGTGTTCGATTTTCGCGGTCCGCGGCCGGACTTCCAGGCCATCGCGTTGCTGGATACGTTCGAGGTGATTGCGTCGGCGCCGGGGAAGGACTGCGACTTTGTGTCGCGGTTCTTCGCCCCCGGGCGGGCATACCGGAGGATCCAGCTACGGGTTCTTCCCATTGCACGCTCGTGCCGTATTGGATCGAACGCCTGGGCAATAAGACGCTGCATGCTGCAGCTCTCTCGCCGCAGAGGCGAACTCCTTTGCGAGAATCAGGGAGAGTGGGTGACGATCTCGGGGTCGTGCGGTCGAGTATCTACGAGGTCATATCTTCCTCTAAGGTTCTCGTACGCGAGACGGATGCCCCGCAATATGTGGACCAAGGTGACCGGCACCATGGGCGCGAGGCGGCGAATGTGGGTGGATGTTCGTTGCCAGTTCTCAGACTTCAGGAATTGACAGGAGATGTCCGATCCCGATAGTACTAAGAGCGGGGAGAAGACCATGCCAGCTATTTCCAAACGCGATGACCTTGCACGTCAAACGAAATTCATCTTCAAGGGCAGTGTCCAAAAGCTCAGGGCCAGCACAGTGGCTGCCGTGCCGCCGACAGCCCAAACGATCGTCGCTCGTGTTGAAGAAATCATCACCGCGCCGCCGACTCTTAGCCAGTTCGTGGGTCGAGATATTACTGTGCAGTTCGGTGCGCGGCAGAATCTCAAAATAGGTCAACGAGCCGTGTTTTATGCCAACGGCTGGCTCTTCGGAGAGAGCATAGCCGTCCAAGCCCTGGGCTGGCACCCCGTCGAGGAAGCTGTGACGGCCCGTTTCGCGGCCACCGCCGACCCTGTGAGAAACTTTAAGAATCAGGACCTCGAAGACCGTCTTGCGAGCGCCGACGTCGTCGTGACCGGCAAAGTTGCCAGCGTGCGCCTTCCAGTCGAAGAGGAAAGCGAGGCTCCAGTGGCTGCGGTTGCGGCAGGAAGCGCGCGGGCCGGTCGTGGGGAACCGGCACCGCGCAAACGAGGCCCGATCAGTGAGCACGACCCGAAATGGCGGGAGGCTGTCATTGAGGTGGCGACCGCCGAGAAGGGCAAGTATGGGAAGAAGGAAATCGTCGTTCGCTTCCCCAGCAGCAATGATGTTCGGTGGTACAAGGCTCCGAAGTTCGTTCCCGGTCAGGAAGGCATTTTCATTCTGCACAAGACGCAGAAGCCCGCAGAGCCTGCGGCGCGCGCGCGGGCCACGGTCACAGCTGCCGAAGCGGAAACGGGTGAAGCCTTTACTGCGCTTCATCCCGCGGATTTCCAGCCGCTCGAAGAAGAGCCTCAGATTCGGAGCCTCATGACCCAAACAGAAGAAGCTCCATCCTGACGCTTCGGGACGCCTGGCACATACTGACTCGCGCAGCACGAACACGAAGGGAAACCAGCGCCATGCCAACAAAGAAGGCAGTGCGGAAATCAGCGGCTTCATCAAGCGGCAAGCCAAAGCGAACAAAACGTGCGGCAAGCACCACGACAGCCGCGGTTTCCGCTCTGACCAATATTCTCGTCGTCAACATGATTCCGCGGTCGCTGAGCGCTGAAACCGAACAGGACTCCGAGCCGTTTATCGCCGTAAACCCTGCGAATCCCTTACAGATCGTCGGGTCTGCGTTTACGCCCGATCCTTTTGGAGGACCCCAGGCGCCGATCTACATATCCAATGATGGGGGCAATTCCTGGGATTTGCGATCGACGGTGCCAAGCAATGTTCAAACAGGCGACATCACAGTCGCCTACAGCGGAGGCACCAACAACCTGTATTCGGGAATCTTGAAGAGACCGGGCAATCTTTTGCTCAACATCCTCAGTACCAAGAATGCTTTCGGCACCACGCCGATGAAAGTACTCTCTAGCCGGACGCAGGTCGATCAACCTTTCGTGCAGGCTTCGGTGGTGGGCGGCAAAGATCACGTCTTCGTGGGAGGCAATGACTTCGCTGCTCCGATGGGACGGACCGCCACGATCGATCTTTCCCGTAACGCCTCTGCCACCAATCCGGCATTTTCGAAAGCACGAATCGAAACGCGCAACACTTCCGGCCAGAACGGTCCGCAGATTCGCCCCACCAGTCATCGCGATGGAACGGTCTATGCCGTCTTCTACGGCTGGCGGGCCTTTAACAACTTCAACGAAGTCACTGCCGACGTCGTAGTAGTGCGCGACGACAATGGAGGCGCGGGACAACAACCATTCCGAGCCCTAGTTGACAGCAGCGACGGGCTTGCAGGTCGTTTAGTTGCTCAAGGTGTCAGATTCACCTGGGACGATCTTCTTGGACAACAGCGGCTGGGTGGCAATCTCTCAATCGCGGTTGATCCGACGAACAGCTCGACCGTTTACCTGGCGTGGGCCGACGTGCGCGCCGCGGGCTATACCGTGCATGTCACTCGTTCGACAGACCGTGGTATTACCTGGTCGAACGATCTCCGGACTGTCCCCCGAGCAACCAATCCGGCACTCGCCGCAAACAGCAGCGGAGTAGTTGGATTTCTCTGTCAGCGAGTACAGGGCTCCGGCGCCGGCGCGCGATGGGTGACAGAGTTCCAGCACTCCAGCGATGGATTGAATTGGACCTCCCTCATCCTGGCGACCGCCCCTGCAAACACTCCTGCGCCGCAGTTTCAGCCCTACATAGGCGACTACAATCACATGGTGGCGGTTGACGGCGCGTTCTACGGCATTTTCTCGGCAAACAACAGGCCCAATCGCGCCAATTTCCCAAACGGCGTCAAATACCAGCGGGACCATGACTTTGCCAGGCGTCGATTATTGGATCTCAATGGCAATCTCGTCGCGGTTTCGATCGATCCCTTCTTCTTCAAAGCAAGCTAAAATAAACCCCTATGTTTACATTGCTCCGGCAGGTCGGTCTTCGCGCGGTCCTCTTCAAGGAGTCGCCAGCATTGATCATTTCAATGGTCATCGCAGAGATGTTTTACAAGTTTCACAGCTTCACCTTGGAATGCCTGGCGTTCCTCGTGACGTGGTATGCTGGGAGTTTTGTTCTCTCTGCGCTCTCACGGGCAGTGCCGTGGAAGCGTGGTCAAGCAGCTCCTCCCGGGAGAACGGCGACCGAATCGAAGAGCTATCGCTGATCTCGCATTACCGGCTCGACAGCGGTGGGACGCCTGGACAGGCTGCGGGGTTCGCTCGGTGAGTCCCTCGACGTCGTTGAGGCCCTCAAGAAGCGTGAGGCCGCGCTCCTGTCACTGGAAGAGAAGCTCGACACCTCATCGGCTGCCGGCGAACTGGTCTTTCATGTCGTCGGCGCCCTCGCGCAGTTCGAGCGGCGCCTCATCACTGAGCGCACCCGTGACGGCATGAATGCCGCCCGTGCCAAGGGGTGCCGTCCCGGACGGCCTCCGCTCAATCCGGAAAAGCTCGAAGCCGCCCTGTTACTGGTCAAGGGCGGCATGTCGCCCACCAAGGCCGCCCGCCTACTGGCAGCGCTTAATAGGGAGCTGACATGAGAATCTCAAAAAAGAGTGTTCCGCTGATACCTTTGAAGGATTTCGGTTCTTCCCCATTCCTTGAAAACGGGATCTTCGTCGAAGCGTTCGAAGATTGTGTCAGCATCCGCCACAAACGGATGGAAGTCCATCGGCACGATTACGTAGCGCTTTTTTTGTTGCAGCACTAGTCAGCGGCATCAGCGATCAATTTTATCGGCAGTTTGCACTGACCATTGCCATTGCGACCTTAATTTCGGCATTTAACTCGCTCACCCTGAGCCCGGCGTTAGCTGCGCTCTTGATCAGACCGGGCCACGCGAAGAAGGATCTGCTTACCCACCTGACTGACTTTTTGCTGGGTTGGTTTTTCCGCTTATTTAATCGAACTTTCGATTTGGGAATCTCCGGTTATGGAGCCGTAGTGCGCCGGCTGCTTCGAGTCAGCGGACTGGTGTTAGTTGTTTATGTCGGACTTCTTGCTCCGACCGGGTTTACGTTCCAGAAGGTCCCGGGCGGTTTTATTCCGACCATGGATCAAGGTTACCTCATCGTACTTGCGCAGCTGCCGGACGGAGCCTCGCTGCAACGCAACGACGACGTTCGACGACAGATCGGAGAGATTGGCAAGAATATCCCCGGGGTAGAGCTCACCTTCGCGGTCGAAGGCTTATCGATTCTGGATTCGACAATCAAGTCCAATGCCTTGACTGTCTTTTTCCCTCTGAAACCATTTAGTGAACGAATCAGTCATCCGGAGCAATCGGCTACGGCAATCACCAGGAAACTACAGACAGCATTTTCATCGATTCAGGATGCGTTTGTGATTGCGATCCAGCCTCCTTCGGTTCGAGGAATGGGGAATGCGGGTGGGTTCCAGCTCGAGATTGAGGATCGCCGAAACGCCGGGTTGAACGCGTTGCAGCAAGCGACGGACGCAGTCACCGCGGCTGCGAACGCGGAGCCGGGCTTAAGCGGCGTCTTTACTACCTATCGTTCCCAGGTGCCGCAGCTGTTTCTGAATATTGACCGGGAAAAGGCGCAGACCTTGAATGTGCCGATCAGCTCGGTGTTTACTACCCTCCAAAGTTATCTTGGAACCAACTACGTGAATGACTTCAACTTCCTGGGGCGAACGTATCAGGTAAACTTGCAAGGTGCCGCTGCTTTCCGATCGGATCCTAATCAGATCCTAAGGATGTACACCGGCAATAGCACCGGCGGAATGGTGCCATTGGGTAGTTTAATGGATGTTCAACGGATCAATGGTCCGGATACCGTCAGCCATTATAACGTCTATCCCGCGGCGCTCATTCAAGGGGCGACATTGCCAGGAGTGAGCTCTGGCCAGGCGATTGAAAAGATGGAACGAATCTGTCGCGAGAACCTGCCGAGCCAGTTCTCATTCGAGTGGACCCAATTGACCTATCAAGAGGTTACCGCTGGTAACACGGCGATTTTCATCTTTCCGCTTTGCGTCTTGTTTGTGCTTCTGGCGTTGGCCGCTCAATACGAGAGCTGGTCCTTGCCACTGGCGGTCATTCTGATCGTTCCCATGTGCTTATTGTCGGCCATGGCTGGGGTCTATTTTCGAGGACAGGACAACAATATCTTCACCCAAATCGGATTCATTGTTCTCGTCGGGCTGGCCTGTAAGAATGCGATCTTGATCGTAGAGTTTGCCAGGCAGCAGATGCTGTCCGGGAAAGGGCGAATCGAGGCTGCGGTAGAAGCTGCCCGGTTGCGTTTGCGCCATCAAGGAAAGCTTCCGCACCTTCTTGCAGTGCAAAACCTTCAAAGAAGCTCAAGGGGTTTTCAAAAAGTGGTACGCCTGGGCGATCCGATGCCGGCTCCACGAAATCAAGAAGGTGGCTCGTATGCTTAAACGCCATCTCGACGGTCTGCTTAACTTCGTTCTCTTCCCAATCACTAATGCTGTCGCCGAGGGGTTTAACTCCAAAATCCAATCCCTCAAAGCCGATGCCAGAGGATTCCGTAACTTCCTCAACTACCGCATCAGAATCCTCTTCTTCTGCGGAAGACTTAACCTCCTCCCCTCTCTGTAACCCATGCACTTGCGCGAAGAATCATTTCAAAGCGGGGGCTGGTCAAATGAAGTCAACAGCTTATCGTTTGTCCGCGGTGGAAATCACTGAAAACAGAGGACGCAAACGGGCTCCCATACTTTGATCAGGACAGGACCGTCTGAATCAGCCCCCGT
Organism: Terrimicrobiaceae bacterium; assembly: GCA_045403045.1. Lineage (GTDB taxonomy): Bacteria > Verrucomicrobiota > Verrucomicrobiia > Chthoniobacterales > Terrimicrobiaceae > DASTFP01. The sequence continues at coordinate 649 of JAXIPG010000274.1, read as the reverse complement.
TTTCATCTGGCCTAACAGTTCCGCCGTCCATTCCATCTCTTGCAAGACCTCAGACGGCGATCAAGAGCGACCAAGCCGATGTTACTCTTGGCTGAGGCCGTTGAGCGGCTCGCCGTCCGCCCCAACCTCTTCGCTCGAGAAAACGATCGCGGTGCGCGCGCTGCAGCGAACGTCGAAGCATTCCTGGAACGGGCAAGAACTTACGGCGTCGAAGGCCTGAAGCGTTTCGTGCGCGACATGATGAAAGAATCGCTTGCCGTCGGAAAGAATAGTAAGCTCAGCCTCGCTCAGCGCTTCTAACCACCGGGCTGCGAAACGGGAATCGCCAGCGGCTGCGATTCCCCGCCGCCAGGTTCAGGATTCTTGGCTTTCACGACAATCTCTGTTTTTCCAAAGAAGTCCGCCGGATTCAATCGTAACCGCAAGCTATCGTTGGTGACCTCTAGAAGCGAGCTTTTAGCCTTAGGCTGGCCGTCGACATAAATCTCCGTAGCTTGACTAAAGCCCTGGCCGGTGATGGTTAGTTCGCTCGCATCCGGTGGAATGGCATCGGGATGCGAATATAACACGGGCGCGGGAGTGAAGATATCATCCTCTTGGATTTCGGCCTCAGCAAAATCACTCTCGTCGGTCGGCACGGCTTGATGCG